>JBBQJF010000503.1:0-3106 GCA_038325665.1 Dehalococcoidia bacterium
GGCCTGTTCATCCGGTTCATCGGTGTCTGCGAAATGCTCGGTGCACTCGGCCTGATCTTGCCTGGTCTTGCGCGCATTCGACCAGGGCTGACCCCGCTGGCCGCCAGCGGGTTGGTCATCATCATGATCGGGGCGACTATCACCACGCTCGTGATTGGGGGTGGGGCCGGGGCGCTGTTCCCGGCGGCAGTGGGTCTCCTCGCGGTGGTCGTTGTCCACGGCCGTTGGCGGATCGCACCGCACCGGGGGTCGTCCCACCGAACTCGGCTGCGCCTCCGTTTCGGCCACGACTGAGCAGCCCTTCGAGAGGGGCGCCGCCCATCCGCGGCTTTCCAGCGCCTGACCCGGGATGTGGTTGTCGCGTGGTTATGTGCTGGCTCAACGACTCACTGCCAATAGGCTGCCATGACCGGGCCTCGCCCATCCGCCAGTAGTCGGCTTCCCGACCACCGGCGGATGGGCGCCCGCGTTCCTACCGTCCCAGGATAGGCGAGAAGAGGTCGCGCGGTGGCAGGGGCTGGGGGTTCAACAGGACGCGGATGTACGGCGGCTGGTAAATCGGTGGGTAGACGGCGTAGTACGGCAGCATAGCGGCCTCCTGCTCCTGGTGTCACCCCTCGGTGCATGTGCCCCGTTCGGGTAGTGCGAGGATGCCACCTCTCGCTCGGAAGCAACGTCGCCTGGCGCACACGCGGAATGTCTTGCCGGCGACACCTTCCGGCGCCGGAAACCGGCCCAGGCTCACCGCCGTCGTGCAGTGCGTCGCGAGTCCTCGACGTCTCGCTTCAGACGACGCATGGGTCGGCGGGGCGGCCGGCGCGGGGTGTTAGCCGAACACGCCGGCGAAGATCGCGGCGTAGCGACGCCCGGCGTCCGCCATCTCCGGTGCGACGCCGGTGCAGTGTGCTACCGAAGTCATCTCCATCCCCACCAGTCCGCACGGATTGATCAGTGCAAAGGGCGTGAGATCGGGGGCGAGGTTGATCGCGATGCCGTGCATCGTCACCCAACGGCTGATATATACCCCGACCGAGGCGATCTTGGCGGCGCCGGCCCACACCCCCGGCGTGCCTCGCCGGCGTTCCCCCGTCACCCCGTATCCGTCCAGCAGCCGGATCACGGTCTCTTCGAGGTCGCGGATGTAGCGGTGTACATCGCGGCCGTGGTCGCGCAGATCGAGGATCGGGTAGGCGACGAGCTGGCCCGGACCGTGATAGGTAATGTCGCCGCCGCGCTCGACATGGACCAGGTCGATGCCGCGATCGTGCAACTCTGCCTCGGACACGAGCAGGTGCCGGCCGTCGGCGGCGCTGCCGAGCGTGAACACCGGCCGGTGCTCGGTAAGGATCAGCGTGTCCGGCGACTCGCCGGCCTTCCGCCGGGCGTGCAGCTCGCGTTGAAGGGCGAGGACATCGGCGTAGCGCGTTAGTCCGAGATTCCGTGTCTCGATCGTGGCGGCCGGTGGCATCGTCATCATGCCCAACCATGTGGCGGGGCGCCGAATGCTGCCGTGGGAGACGGCGAACCCGTGGGGGTCCGTATCCACGAGGGCGTCCGCGAGCGCCGTCGTCATCGTGGATCGTGATCCGTCGTAATCGTCACTCGGCCGCGGCAGTGGCCGGCTGATGATAGCGGTCGTAGTGCTGGCGCAGCAAGTCCTTGCCGTAATCGTTGCCGTTGGGCGTGCGCACGACCGTATGGATATGGTCGCGCGACGGCGTGTCGTTGTCCAGCGCGATCCCGGGCAGGTGGTCGAACTCGATTAGGATCACGGGGTTGTGGACCCGGTAGTAGAACACGCTGTCGTCATCGACGCCGCCCATCCATGCAAAATGCGTGCCGGCCAGATGCGCGCTCACCTCGTCCATCTTCACCGCGGCGTGACTCGGACGGATGCGGCCGGTGTACGTCTCGATCAGTTCGAGCAGTCGCGCCTGCTGGTCGGTCGAGAGGGCGTCATAGCGAATGCCCTGGTAGTTCAACTCGACGTTGTCGCGGAACGCCGTGGTGAATACCTCGCGAGGAAGCTGCTCGGCGATGGTCGCTGTCGCGCGCTGCTCGGTGGTGAGGGTACGCATCAGCGCGAGGCCGGCCCGCTCCTCCGCGTCGAACACACGTGTGCCGGCGTATTTCCCGTCGTCCACGGCCACCGGTTCCGATCCCATGAACAGCGGCGTCATGACCACTTGGTCGCCCAGCACGAAGCAGTTGATGATCAGGTGGTGCCCATCGATCTGCCAGCCCCAGGGCTGCTCGGTGGACGGATCGCCCATGATGCTCAGCCAGTACAGCCACTCACCGTATTCCTCATGCCGGCCGGTTATCTCGGCGATCGACTCGTTGAGCTTCATCACGTCGCGCGCCGTCTTGAACCCCGCCGGGCTGAGGCTTTCTGCCAGCAGCGCCAGGGCGCGCTCGCGCTGGGTGTGCGTCATCTGGTCGAGCGAGGCGCCGTGGCGCATCGCGTAGATATGGATGTTGCTCCACCGCCGCCAGTGATCGCTATCCACCGCAAACCGTGCCCGCGCGGCGTGATCGGCGTCGAGCGAGGCAAGGAAGGCGCCGGCAGCGTCGGCGATCGGTCGGGCGGAGACACCAGTTGGTTGGATGGGGAACAGTCCGGGCGTGATCGCCCCGGACGCCGAGATGCCCCGAAAGGCCTCCGCGACCGCGTTCTCTCCCGATTGCAGGTAGCCCTTGAGAAAGTCGGGCAGTGGCGACGGCAACACCCGGCCGGATCCCACGGGTCGCTGTCGTGGTCGGAAGTCCGCGAATCGCGTCGTCATCGGCGCTGCCCTCCGGCGCTGGGCGGCGCGGGTGGTGATCCGCCGCGCGGCCCGTGTGTTCGCGCGGATGGTATGTCGCGGTCAGCGGCCGGTCAAGCGCGGGGGATGGTCGCGATCGATTGCTAAAGGCGCGGGTGCGCGTCCGTCCGCCTCACGCTGCCCATCCAACCGGAGCGCCTACGCTGGCGAAGAGGTCAATCCGTCTCGCCGCTATCCCAGCCACTGGCGCAGGTCGCGCAGATGTCCGGCCTCGTGCTCGACCATGTGCGCGGCGAGTTGCACCAGATTGATCTCGCCAATCTCCTCATGGGTCGCGTCGC
>JBBQJF010000504.1:0-3094 GCA_038325665.1 Dehalococcoidia bacterium
CGTCAGTGTGTTGCCCCGTCGGTCGTGCAATCACCTTGTATTGCCCGCCGTGAGCGAACCCCTCCATCACATCCTCCGGACACTGCCGGCTTTCGTGCCGGCGCTCGTGTGCCACGACGCGGTGACATTGCCATTAGGTAACTGATCTCAATGGCCGGGCGTTCGCACGATTCAAGCAACACGCCCCCCTACCACCATGAGGAGCCACCTGCACCATGAATCATGCGCCACTCATCGCAATCCCCGAATCTCGCCGCCCGATCTACGCTGAACCAGTCGGGCGCGCGCCGCGCCGGTCCGGCGTACGCGCACGTTTTGTCATCCTCGCGGGAGTGGCGGTGTTGACGGTGGCGGCGAGCTCGTTCCTGGGCCGTGGTTCGTCGACGCCGACCGCCCCCTCATCCTCCACAGCGGGTACAGCGGGTATTGACGCACCGCTGAGCAACGCGACTGCCTCGGACATCGACATACGCGCGGCGATCGCGCGTGGCAATCGCGTGGCGCCCGCGGCCCGCGCTGCCGCTCGATCGGGCGCGCCGGTGAGTGCTCAGAGCACTTCTAGCGCGGGACGCGTGGGTCAGGCGGCACTCGTGACCAGCGACGGCAAGACGATCAATCTCTTGACGCCAATCAACCTGACCACCTCACCGCTCAACACCGCCACTGACAGGTCATCCGGCTATTGATGGGCGCCACGCTCGTGCGATGGCGACTCCTAGCCGCCCGTGACTGACGGCCGCACCAAAGCTTTCGAGACCTCTCCCCCGTCAATAGGACCAAGGCAACGCCGCGCTCCCTACCGTTATAGAAACCAATCTCTCCCGCCGAACGCCGTGGGGGACTTGAAGGCGGTGTCGTGTCCCCTGGCTCCCCCAACACCCAGCATCCATCCTTAAGGGAGGTGAACATGATCAGCACCCGTGTTGTGGCCTCGTTCGTTGCAGCCGCCGGAGTGTTTGCCGCCGGCTTCGGCGGCGCCAGCGACTCCGTCGTGGAAGCTCAGGCAACGGCATCGGTCCGCGCCGTGCATGTCGGCATTGGCGCGCCACCGGTGGACATCGCGCTGGACGGACAGCGCGCGTTCGCTGGTCTCGCGTTCAAGGCAGCGACCGACTACCAAGCCATACCGGCACGGCGCGCCAAGATGACCGTCACTCCTGCCGGACAGGGCCAGGCGGCGGTGATCGATACCGACATTGAACTCACCGCCGGCCAGCAGTTCACGGTGGTGGTGACGGGAGAAGCGCCATCGTTCAACGCGCTCGTGCTATCCGACAACAATTCGCCCCCACCCGCGGGTCAGGCAAAGGTGCGCTTTGTTCACGGCGCCCCAGATGTGCCGCCGGTCGATGTGACCCAGGGCGACCGCGTGCTGTTTGACAACGTTGCGTTTCGCGGAGTCGGCGGCTATGTGAACGTGCCCGCCGGCACATATACGCTGCAAATGCGACCGGATAACCAGTCCGACGTGCTGTTCACCGTGCCGAATGTCACACTCACCGCCGGTCAAATCGTGACGTTGTTCGCCGCCGGCAAGGCGGCCGACAACACCCTCGCCGCGGTGCCGGTCATCTATCCCGTGTCAGGGACCGGTGCGGCAGCGGGCGGCGGAGCAGCGCCCACGGCGCCGCGGGCCGGTCTGGGTGTGACGGGTAAGCAATCAGCCGTCCTGTTGCCGGCAATGCTCACCTTATTCGCGCTGATCGCTGGCGCGGCTGGTGCGCGATTGGCGACGCGCCGGTCGCTATAGTAACTCGCCGCCCTTGACAGGTTGTCTCGGAGAGAGGGGGCGACGCGTGCGCGTCGCCCCTTTTCCCATGTCTGAAGTCGGTGGCCACGCGCTCCCAATTCCACTCGTGGACCATCAAACCCGTGGCGCCTGACCACTGAGCCGCTGATTTGATGCGATAGCGCCAGCCGGTCAGGCGCGTACCTCATACAAGACGTTCAGCGGACTTCCGCTGGGGACGACACGCACCGCGCTGAAGCCGGCGTCAAGGCACAGCTGCCGTACCCGCGATTCGGGCATGCCGAATGAGCCGAAGCCGGCTCCCCCCACGGCCAGCGAGGTGGTCATGCAGTACAGCAGGCTGGCGCCGTAGCCGATCGCGCCCATTGGCCCGACGTTCCCCTCGACCATGTCCGCGCAGGTGAACTCCAGCATCAGGTAGATGCCGTCCGGCGCCAGTGCCTCGCGAATCGCGCGCAAGGCGCCCGGCGGGTCGGGTAGGTCATGGATGACATCGAAGGTCGTGATGATGTCATATTGCTCGGGCAGACCGGTGCCGATGTCCCTTCGCTCGAACCGCACTCGATCGGCGACGCCGGCCTCCGCCGCCCGTGCACGGGCGACCGCGATGCTTGGCTCGGAGACATCGAAGCCGGCCAAGCGGGCGGTGGGGAAGGCCTCCGCCAGTTTGATCACCCCGCGACCGTGACCGCAGCCCACGTCGGCGAGCGTCGCCCCCGCCTCCAGCTTCGCTTGCACAACCGGCGTCCCCGGCAGCCAGACGGGCACGAGCAGATGATTGAACCAGGCGGCGGTCATCCGCTCGGTCGCGTCGCGGAACGACTGGCTATAGGCGTCGATCGGTACGCCGCCGCCGTGCAGGAAGGCTCCGGCGACGCCGTCCAGCACCTCCACGCATCCCAAAACGAACTGGAAGAAACCGCCGAGGAACACCGGTCCGCCCTCGTCCGCCAGCACCGGCGCATGCTCCGGCGGCAGCGCGAAGTTCCCCGATACCGGGTCGTGCCCCAAGTATCCCGCGCACAGCAGACCGTACGCCCACTCGCGCACGTAGCGTTCGGTCATACCGGTGCGCCGCGCGAGTTCGTCACTGGTCGCCGGTCCATGGGCGGCCAGGTCCTTGAACAGCCCCAGACGGTCACCCAGCGCGCACAGCAGCACGGTCGTCGTGCCGGCAAGATCGACCATCGCCTTGC
The DNA here is from genome assembly GCA_038325665.1 of Dehalococcoidia bacterium. GTDB lineage: Bacteria > Chloroflexota > Dehalococcoidia > CAUJGQ01 > CAUJGQ01 > CAUJGQ01. Next base: position 2,947 of record JBBQJF010000504.1, read on the forward strand.
CCAGGAAGGCTTCCATTTTTGCCTGGTCCGCCACTTGTGTCGTCATCGCGTCCTCCCGTGAAAATCCCAGACCCCTGGGTCCCCTTCCCTGCGAGGGGAGGGGGCTGAACCATGCACTGATTGAGTGAGTGTGGGCGCTTTGGGCAGG
>JBBQJF010000505.1:0-3093 GCA_038325665.1 Dehalococcoidia bacterium
GAACGGACGGGGTGGAGGATCCGACCCACCCCGATCTCGCACATTATCCAAGAATCTCGAGTTGATCGAGGAAAGCTCGTGGGCTGAGAATGCGGGCGTGACCATACGCGTGCAATGCTTGCAGATCGAGATCGCCGGTCACGAGGTAGTCAGCCTCACCGCTGACGGCCGTTGCAAGAATAAGATCATCCTCCATGTGACTTGCAGCACCCACGACTGGTGCCGTGAGTGGGATGATGACCGCCTCACGGCGCAACTCGGCCACTATCTGCTCAACTTGTTCAGCGGTGAACCTGGCACGAAAGAATTGCTTAGACAATGTGCGCGCTACCTCACCGAGGATCGGCTCGGAGAGGATCAGGCGCACAATGCCGCTGCGCCAGGCGGTCATCAGCCGGCCGGGAACACTCGTCGTGCTCAGTAATCCGGAGGCAATGACGTTCGTGTCATAGACAGCCGTCGTCATTGACGGCCACCGGGACGTGACCCTCCGCGTTCTCGCCGCACCTGGGCAACGGCCTCCGCGACTTCCCGCTCTATCACATCATTCGGTACATCCGCGAATGTGGCACGGGCGCTGTCCAGCGCCTTGAACCGACTGGCGCGATCGGCCTCCATCCACAGAAAGCGCTGATAATCGCCGGCAGAAATAAGCGCGGCGACCGCCGTACTTCCTTCCGTTACGAGCAGCCGCCGGCGACCGGATTGAACGTCCGCCAAGACATGTGACAGCAGGTCGGTGACGGCCGCCACCGGCACCCGCTCCGTGACTGGATCACGCTCACTCATACTGCTGCCTCCATCGATCTCAACGATTCTCCTGCCACCAGCATATCGTTCGCCGCGATCATGAGTCACGGACACGGTCGCCATCGACGACCCGCCCCCTGTCCGAAGACACTCCTAATCCGCTCATGGCCCGTTCCGGCGCGCACGCGCGGGGCGCAGAGCCTCACTGCATCAGCGGGGCGGACCTTCCCGCGCGATGCTGACCGCCATTGCCGGCTTTCTCCAGATGCGAAGTTCAGCGTCGTCGGTCTGCTCCATGAAGAGGCCGGAGGGCGATGTCCGCGCGAGCAGCGCACGCAACTCGGCCTCGAACTCGGACAGCCGGTCGCCGAACAGGTGCGGCGCCGACGCGGAGTCCGAGTAGCGCGCGGCGATGAGCTCGTCGACCGAGCGGATTTTCAGCTCGCCACCGGGGACGCGGACGATCTCGGCGTCCTCGAAGCCGGCGCGACTCACGACCTCCGCTTCGCCACCGGGCGTACCATGAAGGAGCACGCCCTGCCCCGCCCGCCGGACCGGACCCAGGTAACGCCTAACCAGCGCTGCCATCGCCTCGCGCGGCGGCGGCGGATGTGGTAGCGGTTGGTCGGGCGCGGCCGGCACACCCTCCCACCGCGTGCTGACCTGAACGAACGCGCCGCCTGGCTCGAGGACGCTGAATATCGCCGCCGCCACCTGGTCGCGTTCCATCCAGTGGAACGACGCCGCGAACGTCGCCACCCGGAACGCGCCCACGTCGAGCGGCAGGTTCTCAGCGAGGGCGTGTACCCAGCGCGTACTCGTAATACCTATCTCGGCAGCCCTACGGCCCGCCTCGGCGAGCATGTCTCGGTCGGCGTCCAGGCCGACCACCTCCGCGAACAGGTGCGCGAGGCGGAGGGCGACGATGCCCGGCCCGCAGCCGACGTCGAGCAGGCGTCCCCGCCCGTCGAGCGAGAGCGCGGTCGCGAGCGCGCCGGCAAGCCCCCGCGGATACGGGAGCCGGCCGCGTTCGTAGTAGCGCGCGCTGCCCCGATAGAGTGTGGCGTCCCACTGCCAGCCGCGCGGCATCGGTTCCTCCATTCCACGAGTCTGTTGCCCCCGACCTACCGTACCGGGCGGTATGACCGCTGCCGCACCGGTGCGGTCATCAGAATAGGGCATACCACGCGGCAGCGCCGCGCGGGGCGCGTACGTTCCCTGAGCCACCGCCATGGACAGCGCCGCCAGCGGTCAGTATGGCGCGATGCTTCGAGGGAGCCGGCCACGTCATGGCGAGGCCAGCGGGTCGAACACGGTCGAGAGTGGCGGCGCTCATGAGATTTCGTCCGATACTGTCCGATTTTGACCGTCTCCGAAACACGGGTGGGAATCCCGGTCGCCGGCCGAATCTAGTTCGGCAATTGGTGGTGGACCAACGTAGTCCGGGTCATCGAGACCAAAATACTGCTCGAAGTGGGCGAGCACGGCGCGAATCCGCTCACGCAGCGGCTCTGGATCGACGATGCGCCGTTCGAGGGCGCGGATGCGGGATTGAAAGCGCATGGCTCCTCCGTGGGTGATGGGTGATGGGTATTAGCGAGTCCGCCCCGCCATGCGTCCCGTGCGGGGCACGTCCCCTGGTTTCGTCCCTCGGTGCCACACCCATTGCCGGGGTGTACAGTCCCCGAGCGTGTGAGCGGTGGCAGTGGCGACGGCCATCCTACGGGCCGAAGGGCTGGTCTTGCGCGACGGACTCCGCGATCTGTTCGAGGTGTTCGACGCGGCGGGCGAGGTCAGCGGCCTCGAACAGGTGGAGCGAGTGGCTGATGACGGCACGCGCGGCGGCGACGCGGGCGCGGTCAGTCGCCTCCGGGTCGGTGGCGATGGTGTGCAGGGTTTCGAGCGCGCCGGGAGCCGCGACGAGCGATGCACGGAGCAGCGCCTCAATCCGTTCGGTGTGGGCACGGCGAAGCTCGGCGACGATGCGGCCGTCATCCAAATAGCGGCGAACGGTGCGCAGCGACACACCGAGCGTCGTGGCGACCTCGGTGGGCGGCGAGCCACGGGCGAGCAGGTCGAGCGCCTGGTCGCGGCGGACGCGGGCGGTGGGACGGACGAGATCGGCCATGCGAATGCTCCATGTCCAGCAATCCCCCTCCTCCTCGCGCGTTGCCAATGATGCGAACTTTTGTTCTCATTCACATTGGACCCAAGAGCCGTCTCCCGTCAAGGAGATGTGGTCACATCTCCGCAACCGACGGCGCAAGGCGTCCGGTGATGCGAGATAGGGATTGCAGTCGCGAGCCGCTATCACTCCCGCCCCCCACCTGCCGTGCTGACATG
>JBBQJF010000506.1:0-3090 GCA_038325665.1 Dehalococcoidia bacterium
GCGAGATGTCGAGCAGGGCCGAAAGCTCGCGGGTGCGCTCCTCCACCCGCGTGCGCTCCGCTGCCTCGGCCGCGATCGTCTGCTGGAGGTTCCCCGCCATAACGTTAAAGCTGTCCGCCAGATTTGTCACCTCATCGGCGCCCGCCGGCGTGACCCGGCGACCGAGATCGCCCGCCGCGATCGCCCGCGCCGCGCCGGACAGTTCTCGGACCGGCCGCACGATGGCGCGTGCGCGGGGAATGCCGATCAGCGCCGCCACGAGCGTGGCGGGGATGGCGAAGATCAGCAGATTCAGCCCGGCCGTGCGCCCAAGGAGCGTCAGCGACAGCCATAGCAACGCCAGCCCGCGCGGATTGGTGAGGGCTGACTTATCCACCAGGATCGCGGCCGGTTCGGCACTGGCGGTGGATAGGGGATACGCGCCAACCGCCGCCGAGTCGCCGGCACGCCGTGGCACGCTGAGGTCATGCACGCCGGTGGCGCCGGAGAGGGCGCGCGTTGTCACCCCCGCGGCAAACGCTGAAATGGCATCAACCGGTTTCCCGATGAGCGTCGGGTCACTGGAAATGCGGATGATACCCGCGCCGTCCACCACCGAGATCGACCGCGTATGTTCGAGCCGCTTGGTGACACCGAAGGTGAATGCCTCCTCGCTTACGGAGCCATCCAGTCTGAGATCGCGGCGGGCGAGCGCACGCAGAATCGCGGTGGCGGTGTCGCGCGACGTTTCCAAGTCACGTATGTTCGCGCCGCTGTCGCCGGCGAGCACCCGGGCCACCGCCCGAGCGTCGCGCGCCGGCTCCTTCCCTGCCGGGTTTGAGGCGACCGTGCCGGCGATGCCGATGCCCCACAGCACCACGAACAGGACGAAAAGCGTGAGCAGTACCGTCAGTAGGTGTGATAGTGACAGCCGCCAGGCAAGGCTGCGCCGTGAGCGCGCCCGCAAAGCCGTGATCAGCGGCCAGATCAAGAGGTAGCGGAGTATTGCCACGAAACGCATCGTATCCCATGACTTTCGTTAGGTTTGACCGGCCAATTGTACGATGTCGTCAAGGTAGGGCGAGCGTTCAGTAGTCAGCCCTCAGCGGTCAGAGGCCGCACGGCCCCCGTCCGTGACCATGGCGCGGGCGTGGGCGCTGAGGGTGGGTTCTCCTGGCGGTGAACCGGCGGGCTGATGGCTGAGGGCGCTTCAAGGTAGGAACGCGGGACGCCATCTGATCGCACACCGGGGGCCGCTACAGGCAATCGGGTGCGAGATGATTGATGGCGTGCGCGTCCGTGGATCGTGGGAGCCGCGCGGCGCACGGCCCTGGGCGACACACCGGGGGTGTGTCTGGTTGGTGTGGCGACCGCATACGCGCCTGAGGCCGCGCGGGTCGAGCGCGAACCCACGCGTACAGAACCGGACGCCCCCCCACCGGCTCGCCCTCGGGTGGAGCATGGCGCACGGCCGAGGGCAAGCCCCACGGGGAACCGCTCCTGGCACGGGTAGGGGCGACCCGCTGGGTCGCCCTCGGCCCGCCGGGCGGGCCGATCCCGCCGCCGGCAATCGAACCCGCGCGGGTCGGGCGCACCCCCCACTGGGTCGCCGCCGGCCCGCTGGACGAGGCCGATGGCGCGGCCGTCCCAGTCAGCCGTCGAGCAGCGTGGCGGCGATGCGCTCGCGGTGCTCGTCAGCGATGCCGAACATCAGCTCGTTGGTCTTGGCGCGCTGGAAATAGAAGTGGATATCGTACTCGCGTGAGAAGCCGATACCGCCATGGAGTTGGTTGCCGGTGCGCGCCACCCGCCGCAGCGCGTCGCTGGTCCACGCCTTCGCCCGCGCGATCGCGACCGAGGCGTCCGGCTGCCGCTCATCCATCGCCCAGGCGGCGTAGTGGGTGAGCAGACGGCCACAGTCCACATCAGTGACTTGGTCGGCTACCTGGTGATGGACCGCCTGGAACGAGCCGATCGGCCGGCCAAACTGCACCCGGTCTTTGACATAGTTAATCGTGATCTCGTTATCGCGCGCCATCACGCCGACGCCGTAGCCGCACTCGATCAGGGCGCCCATGTCCACGATGTCCCGAAGCGTCTCCCAGTCTCGCGGCGCGCCGCCGAGCAGGGCAGACGCGGGCGTCTGCACGCCGGCAAGTTCGACTATTGCCTGATCGTCATCGCCGATCGTATCCAGCGGCATGACGGTGATACCGGCCGTCGCCTTCTCGATCAGGAAGATGCCCAGCCCGCCGTCGAGTCGCGCCAGAATCACGAGTGTGTCGGCCGCTCCCGCGCCGCGCACGAAGTGCTTCGTGCCGTGGAGTGTGAAACCGCCGTCCGTGCGCCGCGCCTCACAACGGATGCCGGCTTGATCGAACGTCGCCCGCGGTTCGGTGATCGCCACGGCGAAGATGCGCCCGCCGCCGGCGACGGACGGGAGTACGGCCTGCCGCCGCGCGTCATCGCCGTATCGCTGGATCACGAGTCCCGCCAGCGTGTGGGCGAGCAGCGTCATCGGCATCAACGCCCGCCCCATCTCCTCCAGCAGCGCCAGCAGGTCCACCCAGCCGGCGCCGGCGCCGCCGTGGGCCTCCTCTACCATCAGTCCGAGCCAGCCAAGCCCGGCCATCCGTTTCCACGTCTCGGGGTCGAATGTCGCTTTACTTTCGGCCAGCTCTCGATGCCGGCGCAGAGGAAAATCGCGCTGGGCGAACTCCCGCGCCGTCTGGCGCAGCAACTCCTGGGTTTCAGTGTAGCTGAGGTCAACGGTAGGCTCCTTTGGAGCGGTGTTGGGTGTTACTGACCTCTGCGCTGGTTCCTAAACACGGCCGCGGCCCATGCCGACTGCCGCGTGTTTAGCCCCCGATGCTGAGGTCGGTAGGTGTTGGGTGTTGGGTACGCTCAGGGATGTTCGCCCTTCGCTCTGCAAGCTCCCTTAGGGTGAAGGTAACTGTTGAGACACACGCGCCACTGGTCTGTCGTCCTTTGAGAGCGCGTTGCGGACCGCGTACAGTTGTTTGGCAAGGGATATTGCTTGGCGCGGGATAGGAGTCACTTGGGAGGGAGAGAGATAGTCGAGACGAGCGGCGATCTCGATTTGTGTTTGCA
>JBBQJF010000507.1:0-3087 GCA_038325665.1 Dehalococcoidia bacterium
GCGGAAGAGGTCCACCAACTGCTGACCGGCCTTGGCTTCACCGATGTCGCGTGGCTCGACGTGACCGACCAAACGCGCGAGTTCACGCGCCGGATGGCCGCCCAAGCGCAGCCGGGAACGCCGGCGCCGGCGCTCGGCCTGCACGTCGTCGTCCCCAATGCCCCCGAGAAGTTTCGCACCCTCACGCGCAATATTGAGGAGAACCGCGTCGCGATTATCCAAGCAGTGTTCGACCGACCCTGACACGGACCGCCGTCACGCCTCGTGGTCGCGCAGCCGCGCCTCCAGTTCGGCAACACGCGCTTCAAGGGCGCGGCGGGCGGCGGCCTCTCCCGCGCGACTCTCCTCGGCGGCGCGGCGGGCGGCGACTTCCTCCACCAGCCGGCGCTCGGCGTCCAGCGTCCGCTCGGCGGGGGAGCGCAGCATCTCGCCGGTGTCGGAACGGAAGAAGCGCAGCCGCTGCTCCACCAGGCGAAGATGCAGACCGAGCGCGTCGCTGGGAAAGGCGCCGGTGATGTCCGGCTCCAACCGCCGGTACACACCCGCCTCCAGCCGGTTCATCTGGAGCGGCGGGTCCATGAACTCAAGGTGCGGGTCGTACAAGACATATTCCTTGACGCCCATTCGCTGGTACGTTTCGAGCTTCGGCCCCTGATCCCTCCGATGGGTGTTGGACGAGAGCACCTCGAACACGACGGTCGGCGGTATGCCTTCCCGCCAGACGAAGTACACGATCCGATCCGGCTCCTTATCCGCGCCAATCGCGACGAACACGTCAGGCGAAACGGCCGCCCGGGGATTACCCGGCTCGAAATAGACGAACATGTTCATCCAGACGTAGACGTCGGATACATCCGCGTACCAGTCCTGAAGTGTCTGGGTGATGCGCACCATCTCGGCGCCGCCGAGTTGTGAGTCGGACATTGGCATGCCATCCGAGACGGGATAGTAGATCGGGCGCGCGTCCAACTCCGAGTCGAAGTCGCGCACGCCGTACACCGTCTCGTACTTTCGCATCTGCTCGACCGTGGACCGTGTCGTCATGCGCGTGCGCTCCCCACTTACAGAAGGGCGAATCCCTCGCCGCGACTCCATGGTGGCAGACCCGTGTGGGCATTGTCACCCTGCAACCATGAGCTCATTCGTGGGAGATGAAAAGCCCCTCTTCTCACATGGGAAGAGGGGCTGCACAACGAGTGTGATGTTCGCGCGTGCGATCTACGCCCCCGCGACAACAGGCGGGTCGATGATCGACTTCAGCGTGGGAAAGAGGTGCTCGCGACGGTCGGTGATGCCACCCCGCGCAAGCAGGTCGAGATAGGTCGTGATGAAGGTGCGGCGGGTGTCCTCGACCAGTTGCAGCCCCTCGACTGGTTCGTCGGAAAGCGTGAGCGCCAGCGCCTCCATGAACGAGGCGTCGTGGTCCATGTCCGCGGCGAATACGCCTTCATGCCGGGTGAGCGTAAAGTTGTAATCCCTTGCCAGACCGGCGTCCTTGGACAGCGCGTGCTGGAGGAAGCCGGCGATGTACGCGTGGAACCGGTCGAGATCCTGTGCCGTCAAGCTAAAGAGCTGGCGATCGACCTCGGTGCGGGCATGGGCGGCAACCGCTTCGCAGACGACCTTAGTCCAGACGGTGCGCACGAACATTGCCAGCAACAGGTCGGGGAAGCGCTGTGAGCCGAGGACCGCGCGGTGATAGATGCCCGGACCCTCGATACCCAGCCCGCCGCCGTTCGCCAGTGCGCGCTTGCGGAACGCCTCGGTGTGGCGGCCGCGACTGTAGATGTGCGTGGCGAGGAAATTCTTGACCTCTTTGAATCCGTAGCTGATTCGCTCGAGCCACGAGGACAGCACCTGCACGTCAAGGTACGCCTGCTCGCTTAGCTCGGTGCATACCTGATCGAGCGCCGCCTCCGCCATATCCGGCAGGGGCGACATCGTGTCCCATGGCAGTGTCGTGGCCGAGGACCAGCGGTCGTAAATCGCATCCTCGTACAGATCGATGGCGTTGTCGGACCAAACGCTGACCTTATCGAATATTGAGTAGCCGGCCGCGAGTTGCGGGAAGGTGCTGGCCACGGCCCCGCGCGGAGTGTCGTTCACGTACGGCCAGATGTCGGGCACATCAAGGGTGTGCTCATTCTCGACATCGCGCAGACGCATGCCCTTCGGTCCCGGCGCCGGCTTCGCCACCGGCGGCCGTTCCATTGTCATCCAGGACATCGTGCTGCGAACGGGGAATGCCTCTTCGAGGGGGATGTCCACCTGCTGCTCAATCGCCTTTTGTCCGCGCGGTCGCGGTTGCTCAGTCGTCATCACACAACTCCAATAGCTGTCAGACATCAGCCTTTAGCTACCAGCTCATCCTCGGAACGACGAGCGCTGAAAGCTAACATATGCAAGCGGCACGGGACCGGGACGACCCGTCGGGTCGCGCCTACATCAGCTCGGCCATGGGCCGTGATAGGGGCTTTTCATCCGGATTTATGGCATCAGGCCCGCGCAAAACCGGCACGGGCCGGGGACGGCTCATCGCATCGTCCCTGCATGGGGTGGGAGGCCGTATTCTGCTTCCGCGGTCGGGGGGACCCATCGGGTCGCCCCCGGCCATTCATTCTAGGCGCCCACCATTAGTTCCGTGGCGGATCGAGGAACACCTTCATCTCAGGGTTCATGCGCTCGCGACGGTCGCCAAGGCCCACGACCTCGAGCCGGTGCATGTACTCGTTGATCTGCCGCTTGCGGATAGAGAGCAGCTTCTTGTAGCCGTCGTCCATTTTTTCGACACTACCGCCCAGCAGTACCGCGAGCGCTTCGGCCGAGGCGCCGCCGGTCGTGAGGCCGGCCTGAGTGTTGCCGAGCAGGCCCTCCTGCCGGTCGAGGTAGTGGTGGAACTCCTCCCGGCGCTCCGGCTGGGTCTCGACAGTGTACTTGAGGTGCGTTACGCCGAAGGCGACATGACGTGACTCGTCCTGCGCCGCCAAGCGGAACATGCGCTTCTCCGCCTCGTTCTGCCCAATTAACTCGCCCAACCGGAAGAGGCTCTGCACGAAGCCCTCGGCCACCAGATGAAGGATCGCCGCC
>JBBQJF010000508.1:0-3075 GCA_038325665.1 Dehalococcoidia bacterium
TGGTAGCAGCTGTGGCAGGGCATATGAGGGGGCGTTATCCTTCAGTCGAGACCGATGGCATTCGGGTGACTTATCCAGACGGATGGGCTCTCGTGCGGGCTTCAAACACAGGTCCGTATCTCACATTGCGATTTGAGGCGAAGTCACGCGAGCGGCTGGACGTGATCCAGTCGGAGGTGATGGAGTTGGTTCAGCGCGAATTGGGCAGGGTAGAAGTCGGCACTGAGAACTAGCCTCGACGTCTGCCTAATTCGGAAGCCGCTCTAGATTCGGGCCAGAGGAGGGCGGATTATTTGCTTGGTTGCGGCGGCTCTCATGGACTAGGGTGTAGCCGGTAAATCCGATGCCGAATCTGAGCGGCTCGTTCGTCCTGAATTCGGCGAGGGATCTGACCGGACACGCCCTAGCAGGGTGATGGACAGGTCACCATGGGAATCGGCGGCCACAACATTTGGTGTTAGAGCTAGGCCGCGAATCACTGCGTGTTATGGTGTGAGACATAAGCGAGGAGCTTTTAGTCGCTTTGCTGTTCTCGATTTGTGTCGTGATTCGGGGCGGCACGGAGACAACGGCCACCAGTCCAGATTCACTCAGGCGACCGGAGGCTCGCAGCAATGTGCGATTCGGGTCCAACAAAGCCTTCCGTGACTAGGGGAATAGCGCTTCGACCTCGCCAGCCCGAATCTAGAGCGTCTTCCGAACAAGGCAGACGTTAAAGCTTAGTATGAGCATGGAAGTTCGTGCAGCAGCCCGAGGTCGAAACTTTGCCAAACGTCAGGTTCAATTCGGCCGGATCGGGTTGCATGAACTTACCGGTGTCTACTTGGAGTTCAATTGGGCAGTGGAAATGGGCGGTATGGAGCGACCTTGCAACGCTTCATCCTCGATTTCCCCAGGAAGACGGCGGCGGCGGTGATCATGAGCACATCGAACCAGGTCAACGACCGCGCCAAAGAGATGTGGCAGGGTCAGGCAGATGTGATCGAGCGTGACGGTATGGCCGCGTTCGTCCGCGCCAACCGCGCCCCACAGATGACCGACGCCTGGCTTCGCGAGCACCCCGAGGCGGTGGAGGCCGAGGAACGCCGTATCCGCAACAACCCGAACGGGCGCGTGTACGCCCAGGTGGCGCGGGCGGTATCCGACTACTTCTACACCGACGAGCTGAAGTCGGTGCAGTTGCCGGTGTTGGTGATGGTTGGCTCGGACGACAAGCAGACACCCCCGGGCGGCTCAGTGATCATCAGCCGCGCCATCCCCGGCGCGAAGCTGTATATCATCGACGGCCCAGGACCCGCGCTGCCCCGCGAGGCGCCGGAGAAGGTTGTTGAGCTGGTGCTGCCGTTCCTGGCCGAGGTCGAGCGAGCAGCAGGGGTGGCGGCCGGCTGACCGCGCGTCGCGGACCACCCCTGACGACCGGCGGCGGGCGAACCGGGCGCGGCCCGCACGTACCGGCCGGATCGACGTGGCCGCCAGCGTGGGCATCGACCCACCCGCGCGGGGTTCGACGGAGACAGACGACATGGCACCCGAGCAGCGGATCGTCGAGGGCTACACGGCGCGCGGCCTGCGGCTGGCGCTGGCGGAAACCGATAGCGGCGGATTAGCGGGCGCCCACATTCTTGGGGTTCCCGGCGCGTCGAAGGTCTTCCCCGGAGCGGTGACAGCGTATAGCAACCGCGTCAAGATCGATGTGCTGGGCGTGGCGGAGGACTTGCTGCGCGAACACGGCGCGGTGAGCGCCGAGTGTGTGCTCGCGATGGCCGATGGCGTCCGCCGTGTGACCGGGGCGGACGTGGGCGTCGCTGCCTCCGGGATCGCCGGTCCCACCGGCGGCAGTGACGCCAAGCCCGTGGGCACCGTGTTCGTCGCGATCTCGCGCGATGGCGAGCGCCGCGCCGAACGCCTTCACTTCACCGGCGACCGGACCGAGGTACGAACGGCCTTCGCCAAGGCGATGCTCGACCTCGCGGCAGGGGTGCTGCAGGACGAGCCGGCCGCTGCCGGCGAGACGCCGGCGTGAGGCGTGAGCAGTTCAACCCACGTTCCCGCGGACCTGGACCAGGGCGACCCACCGGGTTGCCCCTACCTTGGTGGTCCGCGTTCGCTGGTGGGCGCGGAGTAACCAATCGAGCGCCGGGGCTATCCTGACGGGACCAACATGGCATGATTCGCGCCCTGATATTCGATTTCGACGGATTGATCCTCGATACGGAGTCGCCAGACTACCACACTTGGCGCGAGGTCTACGAGGAGCACGGCTGCGAGCTGCCGTTGGAGACGTGGGCCGCCGCCATTGGCAGCATGGGGCTGTTCGACCCGTACGCTGACCTCGAGGTGCGCGCCGGTCGAACTGTCGAGCGCGAGGAGATCCGATCGCGCCGTCGCGCTCGCAACCTCGAACTGATCCACGCTCAATCGCCGCTGCCCGGTGTGCTCGATTACCTCGATGCAGCGTCCGCGCTCGGACTGCGCCTCGGCATCGCATCGAGTTCACCACGCGCGTGGGTGGAAGGACACCTCGACCGGCTACAGCTACTGACACGGTTCGACAGCCTTGTCTGCGGCGACGAGGTCGCGCGGGTCAAGCCGGATCCGGAATTGTATCTGCGGGCGCTCGACGCCCTCGGCGTGGCCGCGCACGAGGCGCTCGCATTGGAGGATTCGGCGCACGGCCTGCGCGCGGCGCACGGGGCCGGCATTCGCTGTGTCGCCGTGCCGAACCCGCTCACCCGCCATCTCCCGCTGGTCGAGGCGGCGCTACGGTTGGAATCGCTGGCCGAATTGACGCTTACCGCCGCCCTCCAGCTTCTGAACGGCGGGGGAAATGCTGCCGCCGCCGAATGACAACGCGGACGGCAGTTCGGTCGTGGTCGGAGCCACCCGGATGATCACGCCGGTCGCTCAGGGTCCGCCGGCGGCCAGCGCGCTGTCCGTGCGGCCCCGCGTCCTCAGCCGGCCGCGCCGTCCATCGCCTGGGCGAGCGCGATGTCCTTATCGGTGACGCCGCCGGCATCGTGGGTGCGAAGCGTGACCGTGACGCGGTTGTACACGTTGCACCATTCGGGGTGATGG
>JBBQJF010000509.1:0-3074 GCA_038325665.1 Dehalococcoidia bacterium
GGCGCCCGAGGCGCTGATCTGGGCCGCGCGACTGGCGGTTGTCGCGCTGGCGGCGGTGTGGTGGATGCGTACGTACCGCAAGGAGCGGCTGTTCGTGGCGCAATCGGCGGCCTCACGTCAGCCGCGGGTGGCGGCCGGCGCTTCCGTGGTCATGCAACGCGCGGCGATGGCCGGACAGCCACAGATTACCTTCATGCCCGACGAACGGCGCGTAATGGCGGAGCGCGGCCGGTCGCTGCTGGAGATCGCCGAGAAGAATGACCTGCGCATCGAGTCCGGCTGCCGCATGGGTGTGTGCGGCGCCGACCCGGTGGCGATCGTCGCCGGTATGGAGAACGTGTCCCCGATCGGCGACGACGAACGCAACACCCTCGAACGGCTGGGGCTGGCCGCCAACACGCGCATGGCGTGCGTCTGTCGCGTCGAGGGCAACGTCACCTTGTCGCTAAAGGCAGAGCCACCGCCAAAATTCACGTCGAGCATGATCCGCGCCTTCAAGCGCGATCCCGAGGTCCAGCGGGTGGTGATCATCGGCAACGGCATCGCCGGGGTCACCGCTGCTGACCACGTCCGCCGTCGCCATCCATTATGCGAAATCCATCTCGTGGCGAGGGAGAAGCACCACCTCTACAACCGCATGGCGATCGAACGGCTGATCTACGGCCGCTCCGCGATGCAAGGGCTGTACCTCCAGGAGGAACGCTGGTACGACGACCTCGGCATCACCACCTGGCTGAACACCCGCGCCGTGCGGATCGACCGCGAGAAGCGCGAGGTGCTGCTCGGCACCGGCGAGTCGCTGGGGTACGACCGGTTGATTCTGGCGACCGGCAGCAGCAGCACCGAGCCGCCGATTGGTGGGTTCGGTATGGCCGGCACATTCGTGATGCGCGAGGCGGATGACGCGCTGGCGATCCGGTCGTTCGCGCAGGAGCACCGCTGTCGTCACGCGGTCGTGGCCGGCGGCGGTCTGCTGGGGCTGGAGGCGGCGTATGCGCTGCACAAGCTCGGGCTGCGCGTCGCCATCCTCGAACGCTCCGCGTCGTTGCTGCGCCGCCAGCTCGACGAACGGGGCGGCCACCTACTGCGCGGCTATCTCGAAGGAATGGGCATCGAGATCCTCGTGCGGGCCGACACGGCCGCGGTCGCGGGCGAGGGCCGCGTGGCGCGCGTCGTACTCAAGGATGGGCGTTCGCTCCCATGTGACCTATTCCTGGTCTGCGCCGGGGTGACACCGAACGTCGAACTGGCGCGCGAGGCGGGACTCACGGTCAACCGCGGTGTGATCGTGGACGACCACATGTGTACCAGTGCGCCGGAGATCTTCGCGGTCGGTGATGCGGCCGAGCACCGAGGGGTGGTGTATGGTTTGTGGCCGGCCGCCTCGGAGCAGGCGCAAGTGGCGGCGATCAACGCGGTCGGTGAGGAGAAGACCTACGAGGGAACGGTGCCGGTGACCATCTTGAAGGTGGTCGGGGTGGAGCTAACCTCCGCCGGCCGGATCGAGCCGGACTCGCCCGACGACATCGTGATCGCGCGGGAGGACGCGGACGAACACCACTATCGCAAGCTCGTGATCACGCGGGGGCACATCGCCGGCGCGATCCTGTTCGGCTATCCGCTGCTCTCACCTGTGGTCACCGCCGCGATTAAGAAGCACGCGGATGTAACGCCGGTCCTGACAGAGCTGCGGGCCGGCAACTGGGATGTGCTCGCTGGGCTGCCCGAGGGCAATCCGCCGCCGGAGCGAGCGACCAGTCAGAGGACATCACGCCCGCCCGCGCCACGCCCCCACGCGGCGGTTGATGCGCGGGCCGCCGCGGCTTCGCCACCACCGCCCGCCACACCCGCGATTCGGGCCGATGTACCGGCGCCCGAGCCGTCCACGTCGATGTTCGAGCGTCCGGCGGTCCCGGCGAACAGAGTGCGGCTGCGTATCTTCAAGGGGCCGTCAGCGGGCGAAACGTTCGAGGTGGACAAGGGCGGCGCCACACTCGGTCGTGTCCCGGAGAACGAGTTGTACATCCGCGATCAGGCGCTCTCGCGCCGGCATGCCCGCATCGAGGCGCGCGACGGCAGTTTCTGGCTGCTCGACCTCGGTAGCACCAATGGCACATTTGTCAACGAGACTCGCATGAGCACCCCCCACCGGCTGCGATCAGGCGACATCGTGCGGGCAGGCTCGACACTCATCCACGTCACACTCGCGGTCGAGTAAGCCCTTGCGCGCCGCGGCCGGCTGGGACATCGCCGCGGCGGTCACGGCGCGACCGTGCCCGGCTGAATCCACAGCATTGCGCGACCCGCCGCCGGCCGCGGCCAGACGTTGCCGGCTCGGTGCGCGCCCGCTGGCGACGCGGCGATAGCGCCAAGGGTTGGACTCACGTTCGTTACGAACGAGGACATATCTTCGCGGTGCGCCCTCTCAGTGGCCGATAGTACGGGTCCGGTATGGTCCTGGAGCCGGAGTGTGCCCGCCCCATTGGTCGGGCGACGACTCGGGGCTGAGGATCGCTGGCATCGTCAGCGAGGTGCGGCATCCTGACATCAGAGCACACGCGATGATGACGGAGGCCACGACCATGATGAGTTATCTGAGCCACGAGCTTGCCCGCGAGCGCATGGCCGAGTACGAGCGCGAGGGCGCGCGTGCCCGCTTCGCCCAGCTCGCCCGACGCACGTCCCCTCCCAAGCGCGGCTAACCAGGATGCGCGTCGTGCCCGTCGTGGCGAGCAACGGGTGGATGACGCTCCATATCACCATCCTAAGAAAGGACTAGCGCTATGCCGACTTGTACCATCTGTCACTTCGAAACCGAACTCGATGACGTGGCCGTCGCCACCGCGACCGGATACTGCATCTGTCTGCGCTGCTTCACCCGTGAGACCGACACCGAACGCCCGATGCCGAAGGCGCTGCGCCGCGAGATCATTGCCGCACTCGCCACACTGGACCCGGCGTAACCGTGATTGAATATGTAACTGGCCGGACATACCGGCTCATCATCAATCAAGCGTTGCTTCTGGGAGCGGTGAGGCGGAGCGATGTGAAGCGTCTCTCACCCCCCGGCGATG
>JBBQJF010000510.1:0-3071 GCA_038325665.1 Dehalococcoidia bacterium
TTGCTGCCGGCCTTGCTCTCGCTCCTTGGGCACCGGCTCGAATGGCTGCCGGTCATGCCCCGCCGCCGCTCGCGTGAAACCGAATCGGGCGGCACATGGTACAACCTCAGCCATCAGATCATGCGGCGCCCGTGGCCGTGGCTGCTAGCCTCCGCCGCGATCTTGCTGGTGCTGGCGCTGCCGATCCTGCGCCTCTCCCTCATCGGCTCAACGCCCGGAGTGCTGCCCAAAGACACTGAATCGGTGATGGGCGTCGCGGCGTTGAACCAGGCGTTCGGCGCGAACCGGCTCACCCCGATTCAGATCGCGATCACGGCCCCGCAACGGGACGGCGCCTGGACGCCCGAGTTCAAGGAAGCGGCCGCGAAGCTCCACGAGGCGGTCGCGTCCGACTTCCGCGCCGAGGACACGTTCTCGCTGGCGACACTGCCGAGCCTCGCGGTCGATGATAATGGCATGCCCCCGGGCGTGCAGACTGAAGCGTTGATCCAGGCGCGGGTCGATGTGGCGCCGGCCGCGCCGGCGTACATCGGCCTCGCCCGGTTCACCATCCCGGCGGGGACCAACATCCCCACCCGAACGCATGAAGCCACGCAGGTAATTCGCCCGGAAAGCGGGTCGCTGACCTTCCAGGCGGGCGGACCCGTCACTTACATCCCGGCCGCGCAGGCCAGCCGGGCCACGCCCGGTCAGCAGGCGACGCCACCCAAGGGCGAGAATCCACCGCTGAACCAGCCCTTCACCGTGAATGCCGGCGATCAACTCGTGATCCTGCCGGGCACGCCGATCTCGATGCGCAGCACCGGCGCCGTGACGACGCTGGTCGCGTCGATGTTCGTGATCCGTGGCACCGCCCAAACGCAGACGACATGGACGGAAAACAACCCTGGAATTGATCTGTTCGCGGGCCTGCCGCGTCAGGTGCTCACCGGCGCGGTTGTGACCGAGACACCGGCCCGCGGCGGCATCCTCGCCCTCGACCGGCTGACGTTTACACCGGGCACTCGCATCCCGCGCCACATCCACCCCGGCCCGGAGTTGCTCGCCTTCGAGTCCGGCTCGTTCACGATCTTCGAGGCGCCGCCGGATGAGATGACGATCACGACCGCCGACGGCCGCGACGCCGAGGGCATCCCAGGCAGTCCGGCAACGCTCACGGCCGGCGCGCGGGCGCTCGTGCAGGCACGGATGATCCACCGCGCGCTGGAACGGCGCACGCCAAAGCCGGGTGAGACATCGACCGAACCGATGCGAATGCTATCCTTGCGGCTGGTGGCATCGGACGAGCCATCGGTGGTGCTGGCCGACCCGCCGCGCAATTCACCGCCCGACCTCATGAAGGCGCTGCCGAAGGAGATATTCGTCTCAAATCCCACGAGCACGGCAGCGACGGCTCGGTTCGTCAATATCAACGGCAACAACGACACGCAGGTGCTGACGATTATCCCGCGCTTCGGTCAGTACAGCGATGAGACGAAGAGCTTCGTGCGTGAGTTGCGCGACGATATCATCCCAAGCATGCCTGAACTGCAGGGCTACAGGGTGCTGGTCGGCGGCGACACCGCCGTGTTCCTCGACTTTCGCGACACGCTGTACGGCCGTTTCCCGCTGTTGGGCGCGGCGGTGATGCTGCTGACATTCATTATCCTGATGATGTTTTTCCAGTCGGTGTTCCTGCCGCTCAAGGCGATCCTGCTCAACCTGGCGTCGATCCTCGCGACCTACGGTGTGCTCGTGATGATCTTCCGCTACGGTTGGGGGCATGAGCTGTTCAACTTCGAGCCGTTGGGCGCGCTGGCCGTGATCACTCCGGTGATCTTGTTCGTGATTCTGTTCGGCCTCTCCACCGACTACGAGGTCTTCATGCTCTCGCGCGTGAAGGAGTATTACCATGAGACAGGGGACAATGAGGAGGCGGTGGCGCGCGGATTGCAGCACACCGCGGGTGTAATCACCGCCGCCGGATTGATCCTTGTCGGCACGTTCGGCTCGTTCGCGTCGGCGGACGTGATCATCGTCAAGGAGATCGGTCTGGGACTGGCGATCGGCGTCCTGATCGACTCGACGATCATCCGTGTCATCATGGTACCGGCGACGATGCGGCTGGCAGGCAAGTGGAACTGGTATATGCCCGCATGGCTGAAGAAGATTGTACCGGAGCTGAGTGAGGGACCATCCGCCGGAATGCCGCACCCGGCGATGGCGACCGCGACGGCCGCACACGGCGGCGCGAACGGTGCGGTAGCAGGACGGGACGGCATCGGCGCGGCGCGAGCCGTCTCCGCGCCCGCGGGAGCGAGCCAGACTTTCCGCGTGCGTGGGCCGCGCAATGGGACAGCGACGATGAATCCAAACCTTGTTGGCCGGCTGCGGCCGACCGGCGCACCGATCGGCGCCGATGAAATCGTGCTCCCGCAGATGCACCCGTTCCGTGTCGGGCGTGATGAGGAGAACGATCTCCAACTCTACGACCAGCGTATTTCGCGCGAGCACGCCCGCATCGATTACATCGACGGCCAGTATGTGGTCACCGATCTGAGCAGCGCCAACGGCGTGTACATCAACGGCAAATTAATTGACACGCCGGCGGTGCTCCGACACGGCGACCTGATCGAGATCGGCAACTTCGGCACGATTACTTTCGCCTTCGAGCAAAGCGTGTCGCAATCGATTGCACGGGGATAGCCCTCCCGCGGGGCGGGCCTGTTGGACAAGGTGACGACGGACTGGGTTGGTCGTGGTCACGCCGCGGCCGACCCGTCCGTGCCGGATGAGCGGGTCGCCGGCTGCCCACGGATAGAGTGACTCGGCGCTCGCGAGTGTCTCCGGTCGCGTCGTGGACAAGCAGGGGCACATACCTGCCCCTCGGGAGCACAATCATGATCGTCAGAGACGGCGGGCTCGCGGATGAATATTGGAAGCAGTACTATACCCCGGACGAGATCACGGAGATCGTTGACAGCACGACCACGACGACGATCATCTCCGGCAACTTCCCCATCCACATGCGTCTGTACGCGCATCCACACAGCGCGCCCACGGTGGTGATGGCGCACGGCATGTTGGTCTAC
>JBBQJF010000511.1:0-3037 GCA_038325665.1 Dehalococcoidia bacterium
CGGTCAGGCGCGCGTGGCCGCCGCCCGTTCGGCGCGGACAGCAGCCGGCAGATCACTGGTCAGAATGCGAATCGCGCCGCTGACCATCTCGTCCACCACCTCGGCGGCGGAGCGCAGATGGGTGATCATGCCCGATGCCTGGCCCGCGGCGTTCATCATCAGTTCGTCCTTGCCGGCTGCGCGCGCTCCGGCGAGCAGATCGGCGATCAGCAGCCCCTGAAGCCCCATCGGTAGGGCCTTCACGCCGGTCGCCTCCCACGCCTGGGCGAGTGGGTTGGTGACGTTGCGCATCGTCTTGCCGCTGTAGAGGCGGGTGACGATCGTGTCCTCCTCGGTGGCATTGACGATGCGCGTCTTCTGCCAGTCCTCGATGTTCGCCTCGTGGGTAGCGAGAAAGACGGTGCCGCACCAGACGCCGTGCGCGCCCAGCGCCAGCGCCGCGGCGATCCCGCGTCCATCCGCAATCCCACCGGCGGCGGCCACCGGTACCGGCGCGACCGCGTCCACCACCTGCGGCAGCAGGGCGAATGTGCCGATGCGACCGGTATGGCCCCCCGCCTCCGTACCCTGGGCGACGACGACATCGACCCCTGCCGCCGCGACGCGCTTCGCGTTCTTCGTGTTGCCAACCAGGGAGACGACTTTCATGCCCCACGCGTGGCAGCGATCCACGTACGGCGCCGGGTTGCCGAGTCCCGATGCGAGCACGGGGACGCGCTCATCGATCACGACCTCGGCCTGCTCTTCGATCTGCCAGCCCCGCGTGCCCCGCGGACCTTCATCGTGCACCTCGGGGATGCCGAATTCATCGCGCAGCCGGGCAATCGCGTCCCAGTAGTGCGCCGGGATTTGCGCGCGCCAATCGGTCACTCCGCCGTCGGAACCGAGCCGCACGGCATTCGACGGGAACAGCAGGTCTACCCCGAACGGCTTGTCGGTCATGGTGCGGATGCGGTGGATTTCGGCGCGGAGCTGATCAGGCGCGTATCCGGCGCCGCCGAGCACACCGAGGCCGCCGGCGTTGGACACGGCGGCGACCAGTTCGGCAGTCGCGGCCGGTCCCCGGCCACCACCCGCGGTCGGCCCCATGCCGGCCAGCAGAATCGGGTACTCGATGCCCAGGATGTCGCATATCTTCGTGCGGAGAATGCCGTGCCCCATCAACTCCACCCTCATCACCGCGAGACACGCCGCGTGCCCGCGTGTGTGCGCCCTTCGCTCCCATCATAGTCAGCTCGTTCGTAGGGACAACAGCGCGGCTTTCACAGCCACACGTCGTGCCAATCGTCGGGTCAGTCGAAGATGCGCCACCGCGCTTCTCCCCTGGGGCGCTTCGTCCAGGCGC
The DNA here is from genome assembly GCA_038325665.1 of Dehalococcoidia bacterium. Classification (GTDB taxonomy): domain Bacteria; phylum Chloroflexota; class Dehalococcoidia; order CAUJGQ01; family CAUJGQ01; genus CAUJGQ01. Next base: position 1,346 of record JBBQJF010000511.1, read on the forward strand.
CTGGCCAGCGACAGATGTCGCCACGTCGTGGTCACATGGCATCGACGCGCAAACGATCACGCCGGGGCGGGCGCCGTCCGGGGGCCGCATGGGCGCACGCGCGAACCGTACTCGGTCGTGTGGGCGGCGGTGCGCTGCAAGCGGGTGGGACACACGTCTAGCCCGCATGGGCCACATGCTCACTCATCAGAATACGCTTCTGGTTCATTGCATTTGCCTGGATGTCGGTTTACCGTGTCCTTGCGTAAGAGGCATCGGTCCAATCCGTGCTCGACACCGACGGACGGGCGCGCGATTCGGACGGAAGTCGGTGCGGCGCCTGGAGTCCGCGCGACGCTACCCCCAAAGCGGTCGCGCGATCAGGAGGACGACCATGGGTCTGATGGGTAAGCTGTTCGGTCGGCAAGATGAGGCGACAACCGCGGCGGATGCCGGGGTCGAATGCCCGCACAAGGCGCTGACAGCCCGGTGGGACAGCAACGAAGATATGGGCAAAGAGGACCGTGCCACGGGTTTCCGGTGCGAAAGCTGCGGCGAGAACTTCTCGGGCGACGAGGGACGACAGCTTCTCCACTCGCGCGTCACTCTTGCCAACTAATTGGGCTGGTCCTGCTAATCAAAGCGGCAAGTGACGCGAACCGCCGTGATACATGGGCGTCCCGTGAACGACATGGCACGGCGCCCAACAACCCCGGCCCAGAGGGGATGAGCCAGATTTGCTCATCCCCTTTTCGCGTTTATCCGACCCCGCCGCTGGCGCGTGGCGGTTCATTATTTCGCCGTGGGATACACGATGGTGACGGGCGTTGATCTCTTGTGGTTCGATAATCATCGCTAACATAAGCACGAAGGTGGTCACGGTGATCGGCAGACCGCAACGGTGTCGGGATCACCCCTCGATCCTGTAAGAATCATTATGCGCTTTGACTAGGGGGAGGAGTGGGATACACCGGTGCTACATCAGCCGGTACTGCATGGTTCCCTTGAGAGGCTGGGCCAGGTAGCCGAGCGCGCACAGGTCAGCGGCCAGTTCTCCGTCGAAGCCGTACACGGTGAACACGCGCCGTGGTTGCACAAGCCGGACGTACTCAATCAACTCGTCATAATCAGCGTGGTCGGATAGCGGAAACGCGGCGTCGGTCCCGAACCGATACCGCGCCGACCGGTCGAGCGCCCAGCCGGAGATATACGCCGTACGCGTCCGCCCCACCACGGCCAGCGCCGCGCCGCGCCGCGCGCCCGGCGGGCATAGGACAACTTTGCCGTCGAGTTCACCGTCGCCAATGTGACCGTATGGGGGGAAGCGCACGCCGAGTGACTCGTACACGCTCGTCACACCGTGGGTCGCGTCGTGCTGCACGACGGCGAACCCCTCGGCGGCCAACCGACCGAGTAGCTCCTGGCCCTTGCCCAGCGAGTAGGCGAACAGCACGGGTGTCACACCGTCCGTGAGGGCCTGCCGGCAGAAGCCGGCGATCGCGTCAATCACCTGTTCTGCCGGCGGGAAGCGGTAGCGCGGGTGCCCGAACGTGGCCTCCATGATGAGCGTATCAGCGCGCGGCACGACCGCCGGCTCCGCGGTCAACGCGGGACGGAGCTTAAAGTCGCCGGAGTAGAGCAGGCGCTCGCCCTGCCACTCCACCAGCGCCTGCGCCGAACCGCGAATGTGGCCGGCGGGCAGCAAGGTCAGCG
>JBBQJF010000512.1:0-3031 GCA_038325665.1 Dehalococcoidia bacterium
CGTATAGATCACGCTCAGGCACTTACCGGCGACATCGTGGGCGTATTGGGCAACGCGGGCATCCGCGACCTGACGGGCGCCGAGACCGCCACGAAGCTGGCGCACCAACTCAACCTGATGGTTCCAACTCTGCATGTAGCTCTCGGAGAGCATCCCGCCGCTGGTGTTGCAGGGCAGCGCGCCGCCAATCTCGATGCGGCCATCCTGCACGAACGCGCCCGATTCGCCCTCGGCGCAGAAGCCAAAGCCCTCCAGGCTAAAGAGCAGATGGACACTGAAGCTGTCGTACGTGGCGTACACGTCGATGTCGTTCGGGGTCATGCCCGCCATCGGGTAGACTTGCGCCGCGACGGCCCGGTGCGCCGGGTAGTAGAAGTGCTTGATGCGCGGGCGCAACTGGGTGGCATCGACATTCATCTCTGACCAACCGAACCCACTGATCAGCACCGGCGGCTGCTTCAGGTCGCCCGCCATATCAGCACGGCACAGGATCAGGGCAACGCCGCCGTCATTGATCAAGCAGTAGTCGAACAGTCGCAACGGCTCGACGATATAGCGCGCGCCCAGGTAGTCGTCCTTCGTGATCGGGGTTTGCATCACGGCGTTCGGGTTGAGCGACGCATGTTTGCGGAAGGCGACGGGAACGGCCGCGAGTTGCTCCTCGGTGGTGCCGTACACGAGTTGATGACGCTTAAACATCATCGCGTAGAGCGCGCCCTGCGAGGTCATCCCCCATGGCGCGTAGTAGACGTATGACAGCACGCTCTCGCCGCCCATCGCTTGCGGCCCGCCGTACTGCGTATTCACCGAGCGCTGGGCGTTGCCATACACCAGGGCGACTGTCGAGCACAGTCCGGCATTGATCGCCTGGACTGCCGAGATTACGCAGCGGGGCGCATCGCCGCTGATCCCCCAACTCGGATTGAGTCCCAGGATTTCGCTCAGCCGCTCGTGCGCCACCGGCCCACCGGTGCAGAGGCCATCAATTTCGTCCTTCCGCAGTCCCGCGTCGTCGAGGGCACGATTGAACGCCCGCGCCGCCAGCGTATAGGAATCAACGGCCGCGCCGCCCTTTTCCACCGCACCGCCCGCCGGCCCGCGGCGATAGTCGTCGCGATAGTCGGTCTCGCCGGCGCCGACCACGGCCACGGTGTCGCGCAACGGCCGCATCCGGTCAAGGTCGAACCTGTCTGCCATAGCTTCACTTCCTCGGGCGGCAGCAGCCGCGGACGCAACAGGTGGAGATATCGCAGGGGATAGGGGGCCGTCGCGAGTATCGCCGTGGCCGGATCGGTCGGTGTGCTCGGCGCCGGTCCGACCGCTCAGCACATTGGGCGCGCCAGTATCCGCGGGTCCACCCGCCGGCTGAGCCACTGCCCATCGTTGGGGCTACCGGTCAGCCGGCCGTTCTCGACGATCACCTTGCCGCGCAACATCGTCAGCACCGGCCAGCCGCGGATCTGATGTCCTTCCCAGATGCTGTAGTCCGCGTCGTGGTGGAGGTCAGCGAGCGCGATGCGCTTCTCGACGTTTGGATCCCACAGCACAATGTCGGCGTCGCTGCCGGCCGCGATCGCCCCTTTGCGCGGGTACATGCCGAGGATCTTGGCGGCGTTGGACGATGACACCTCAACGAATCGCTGGAGGCTAAACCGGCCCTTCGCGTACCCCTCGGAAAACGCGATCATCGCGCGAGTCTCGATACCGGCATGACCGCCGCACACGCTGGTCACGGTCCGGCCCCAGGTCTTGGCGGCGTACGAGGTGGTGTACTCATCGGTCGCGATGGTCGAGATCGCGCCGCTCTGCAAGCCCTCCCACAATGCGTCCCGGTCCTCGTCGAACTTGATCGCCGGGTAGGTGTGGTACTTGCCGCCGTCCGGCTGCTCATAGTCCCTGGCGGTGAAGCACAGGTAATTGTGCAGCGCTTCGCCGTAGATCGGCATACCCGCCCCGCGCGCCTCGCGGATCGCCGCCACCCCCTCCCGCGCGGTGACATGCACGAAGTAAACCCCGGCGCCGGTGGCGCGGGCGATACGCAGCACCTTACGAAAAGCGATGTCCTCGGACAAATTGTTGTGGACCAGATGCAGGTTAAACCACTGGTCCTGGCCTTGCCGCTGCAACCGCTCCTCCATGTAGTCAACAATCTCGTCGTCCTCGGCGTGGACAACCATGATGCCGCCGTGCGCCGCCACCTCGCGCATGATCGCCCACAGGTGGCCGTCGGCGACCTTGAGCGGCGGCTCACGCCGGCCGAAGGTGGTGAAGATCTTGAACGAGGCGACGCCGGCGTCGATCGCGCCTTTGATCTGTGCGATTGTCTCGTCCGACACGGCGCCGCGCAGGGTGCAATGGAAGGCGTAGTCGATGTAGGCGCGGCCGTGGAACTGCGCCTTACGCTCTTCGACGGCGGCGAGCAGATCGACACCATGCCCGGCAGGGGCAAAATCGATCACCGTGGTCGTGCCGCCGTGGGCCGCGGCGCGGGTGGCGGCGTCGGGAGTCTGGGTCATCACGCCCTGCTGGCCGGTCCAGGCGACCGGCACCGGGCTGAAGATATGGGCATGCGGCTCGATGCCACCGGGCGTGACGATCTTGCCGGCGGCGTCGATCGTGCGATCCGCCTCCATCGCGATCGCGCCGGGTTGTGTCACCGCCACGATCACACCGTCCTTGACGCCGATGTCCATCTCCGCGACCCGTTCCGGCGTGACGACCTGACCACCATGGATGATGATATCAAGCATGCCGCCCTCCCTTGGCCGTGCCGCATATTCTCTGCTCCATCGAGTCCGTCCATACGCGGGTCATCACGTCATCCCCCCGATCGCGGACCGCCATGCCGCGGCGAGCAGTACACGAGAACACGGAAACCGCCGACATGGTAACGCCACCACGGCGCTCGCGGCGAATCTCGCGACGCTCGGTCATCCACGCCTGGTTTGGAGGAGCGCCGGCTCCGTCCGTCTCCGCGCTTCCCAACACGGGCACCTTAGCGGTGAGCAGCCATCTGGTAGACCAATTGCAT
>JBBQJF010000513.1:0-3028 GCA_038325665.1 Dehalococcoidia bacterium
CGTTGCTGGCACTGCAATTAATGAACGCGCAACTGCGACTGCGCAAGGCACGAACACCAATTTCCGTCCGGCTGTTGGGCCGGGCCTACGCCGGCGGCGGTGGAGAGATCGCGTTCGGTGAGCGCGTGCGGATCATTGGTAACACCGTGCGCGCCGAGTTCGTCGCCCGGCCAGGCGGACGAGTAGAGGTCGGGGAGGGCACGTTCATCAATTACGGTGTCTCAATCTCGGCGCACGAGCGCGTGTCGATCGGCCGCGACTGCAGCATCGGCCAGTACACGATAATCAATGACAACGACTATCACGACATCAAGGATAAGCACCGCCTACCACCCTCGCGACCGGTGACAATTGAGGACCGGGTATGGCTGGGTGCACGGGTGATCGTGCTCAAGGGCGTGCGCATCGGCCATGACTCGGTGATCGGGGCCGGCAGCGTGGTGACGAGGGACATTCCGCCGCGCTCGATCGCCGTCGGCATGCCCGCCCGCGTCGTGCGCCAGTTCTAACGTCTCACCAGGCGGCGCACAACAGTGACGCGCCGCACACCAGCGCCGAGGAGTTAACCATTCGCCCGCCGGGCACTACCGAGAGGTGATACTTTCCTGCTCTTCGTCGCGGGGAAGGGGACCGGGGGCCGGTTCTTGTGAGGGAGACCATCGTGCCAACCGAGAGCGCGTCGCAGCCGAGTGTGAGCATCATTGTTCCGACATACAACCGCCGTGAGCGGCTCATACGACTGCTGCGGACACTGGAGCAGCGCCATCAGGCCGGCGCCCGCTTCGAGGTCGTGGTGGTGGTGGACGGCGCCTCCGATGGCACGGTCGAGATGCTGGCCACGTTCCATCCCTCGTACCCGTTGCGGGTGCTGACGCAGGCCAATCAGGGGCCTGCCGCCGCTCGTAACCACGCGATCGCCGCCGCCACGGGCGACGTGCTGCTGTTTCTCGACGATGATGTCGTGCCGGCCGAGGGATTGATCGAGCGACATCTGGCAATTCACCAGCGCGACCCGCGCGCCGTGGTCACCGGTCCGATGATTGATCCGCCCGATCAGACATTGGCGCCGTGGCTGCGCTGGGAAGCGGTGACCTTGCAGAAGCAATACGACGCGATGGTGGCCGGAGAGTACCGCCCGACGCCGCGCCAGTTCTACACCGCCAACGCCTCGGTGCGCCGCGAGCACGCGCTCGCCGTGGGCGGGTTCGACCAAAGCTTCACGCGCGCCGAAGATGTGGAATTCGCCTACCGACTCGCCCATCACGGGATGGAGTTCCATTTCGATCCCGAGGCCGCCGTGCTTCATGAGCCGGATCGCACGTTCAAGAGCTGGATGCATGTTGGATACGAGTACGGGCGATTCGATGTCATAATGGCCCGCGATCGGGGACGGACCTATGTGCTCCAATGGGCGTTCGAGGAATGGTCCGATCGCCACGCGCTTATCCGGCGATTGCTCCGCGCCTGTGTCGGTCATCCCCGGCGGTACCGTGCAATGGTGGCCGCGTTCGGCGCGGCGGCCCGCTATGGTGGTCCTGGTGCGCGTTTCCGGCTCCAGCGGATCCTGTGCAGCGCACTGTTCAACGCGCAGTACTGGCAGGGTATCGCCGACGAGACCGGCCGCGGAGCGGATATTTGGAAGGATGTCAGGAGTCACACGGCCGTTGCTCCGCGACCGCCGTGGGAGATCGATGTCGCGACGCCGGTGTAGGCGTATGCCGGTAGGGACCGAGTGTATACCATGGATTCACCGCCCGACCGCCAATCATGAGGTCGGGTGTGCCGCTCCCACGCGTGCCGGCATCACCGGAACGAGCGCCGGCAACCGCCGGCCCACGAGCGCACGGGGTATGGGCCATGGATACCGTCGACGTTTCGCTCGTTATCCCGACACGGAACGAGCGCGAGAACATCACGCCGCTGCTGTCCGAGATCCGCGCGGCGATGGCCGGCTCATCGTGGGAGGCGCTCTTCGCGGATGACAGCACCGATGGCACCGATGCGGTGATCGCGAGGCTGGCAGCAGACGACTCGCGTATCCGTCTGCTGCATCGTCCGGTGAACCGTGGCGGACTCGCGGGCGCCGTGGCGGCCGCGCTGCCGGATGTACGCGGCGCGTACGTGTGCGTGCTGGACGCGGATTTACAGCACCCGCCGGACAAAGTTCCAGACATGGTGCGCGAGGCAGAGCGAACGGGCGCCGATATCGTGATCGCCAGCCGCTACATCACGGGCGGCGGTGATGGTGGACTCGATGGCCGGTGGCGCCAATTCTACTCGCGGGGGTTGAAGGCGCTCAGCAAACTGGCCTTCCCTCGACGGTTGGCCGGCATCTCCGATCCGCTCGGCGGGTTCTTTCTCGTCCGGCGATCGGCGTTGGGCGATGTACAGTTGCGGCCGGTTGGCTACAAGATTCTGCTGGAGATCCTGATCCGCTGCCCTTGGCAACGCGTGTGCGAGGCGCCATACCGGTTCCGGCCCCGGCGCCACGGTGACAGCAACGCGGGCCTACGCGAGGGCATGCACTTCCTGCGCCATCTGGCAGTCTTAGTATTCGATTGCTCGCCACTGTTCAGCCGTTGGAAGCGAAACCAACTACCAGCTCGCGACAGGTAATCAGGGCAGGCGACCGTCCCACGCCGACCGGGAGGCTACCATGAGCCGCGATACCAAAAGACTCTCGATGTCAGCCATACTGCTCGGCATAGCGATACTGGGGCTGACAGCGCTGTTGATCAAAACTACCGGCGGAAGGTGGCAGATTAGTCGAACTGTGGAATCGGACGGCCAGACTGTCGCGCGGCCGGCCGGTGCTCAGCCTGACTCAGCGCCGACGGCTGTTTCCTCACCTCCTGCCAATGATGGAGAAACGTGCCCATCCCCGGCGACGCCGGTGGGCGCGCTGGCGCCGGCGACGCCGATTTGGTGTCAGCCGGTGATCGCGACCGGACCGAGCACCTTCATCCAGGGGGCGAACTCCTGGGTGGATGACTTCAACCACGGCTTGTCCAACGCCGACATGGGCGCC
>JBBQJF010000514.1:0-2998 GCA_038325665.1 Dehalococcoidia bacterium
CCGCGAGAGGGACACCGGGGCGCCCATCGCGACCGCGGGCCGCCACCTAGCCGCGTGTCCTGCCGCCGGCGACCGCCAGTTGCACCAGTTCGCGCGGTCGCTCCAGGCCCAGCTTGTCGAGAGTTGGCTGCACCGGGATCGGGTACTTGCCGGTGAAGCAGGCCAGGCACCAGCGATTCTCCTCCACGCTGACCGCGCGTAGCAGGCCCTCAAGGCTGAGATAGCCGAGACTGTCGGAGTCGATGTGGCGTTGAATCTCGGGAACGGTCTTCTGCGCCGCGATCAACTCGGTGCGCGACGCCATATCGACACCGAAGTGGCACGGGTGGCGGATCGGCGGCGCGCAGATGCGCATGTGGACCTCGCGCGCCCCGGCGCTCCGCAACAGTTGCACGACCCGCGGTGTTGTCGTGCCGCGCACGATGGTGTCATCGACAACCACCACCCTCTGTCCTTCAAGCAACTCGCGCACCGGGTTGAACTTCAAATGCACACCGGCTTCACGGATGCGCTGGTCCGGCTGAATGAAGGTGCGGCCAACGTAGCGGTTCTTGATCAACCCTTCCATGTAGGGGAGGTTCGCCTCTCGCGCGTAGCCGATCGCGGCGGCGGTCGCCGAGTCCGGGATGCCGATCACCACGTCCGCGTCAACCGGATGCTCCCGCGCCAGTTCGCGGCCCATCGCCATTCGCATGGGATAGACGCGCTCGCCGCGGATGATGGAGTCGGGCCGCGCAAAATAGATGTACTCGAAGATGCATAACGCCTCGCGCCGGCTTTCGATTGCCTGGAACGCGCGCATGCCGGCGCGATCAATCGTCACGACCTCGCCCGGGGCCACATCACGGATATCACGCGCGTTCAGGTGTTCGAGAGCGCAGCTCTCGGAGGCCACGGCCCAGCCATCTCCGATTCGCCCCACGCTGAGCGGGCGATTGCCCATCGGGTCGCGGGCGGCGATTAGTGAGGTGGGGGTGAGCAGCACCAGGCAGTACGCCCCTTGCAGGCGTGGCATGACAGCGCGCAGGCGTGACTCCCAATCCGGCTCGGGCGAGCGGATCAGCAACTGGGCAATCACTTCGGAATCCGTACCCGACGAGAAGGTAACGCCGTCGGCTGCCAGTTCGTCGCGCAACAGCTCGGCGTTGACCAGATTACCGTTGTGCCCCAGCGCCAGTTGCTCGCGTACACCCTGGACGTGGAACGGCTGGGCATTGCAGATCACGCTCGACCCGGTGGTCGAGTAGCGGGTATGGCCGATCGCAATATGGCCGGGAAGGTTGCCGAGATCATCCTCATTGAATACCTGGGCCACCAGTCCCATGCCCGTGCGGACGTGGAGCGACAGGCCGTCCGAGGTCGCGATGCCGGCGCTTTCTTGGCCGCGATGCTGGAGCGCGTAGAGACCATAGAAGGTGATGCGCGCGACGTCCTCGCCGGGAGCGAAGACACCGAAGACGCCACAGGCCTCCTTGCCCCCGTCCTGCATATCAGGCGTCTCGACCAGCCGGCGCGCATGGACGTAGACGCCGCCGGCATCGACCGGGACCGCACGATTAGAGGTCATCAACGCCTCCCAAGCCAGCTTGTCCCGGACACTGCCGGGATTCGTCTTCAAGCGCCGGAGCGGGTAGCCGGTTGAGAGAACACGGCAGACGCAAAACCGACATATCGCGTGACGATCGGAGAGGTCGTGCCGGCAGCCCGAAACTTCGGGCTGTCTCTATTCTACCAGGCCGCGTTAGCCCCCGGCAAAGCGCTTACGTCGCCACGGCGATTTGCATCGTAAATGCACGACCAGGCGGCTCGCGCGGTTCCACGCGGTCGCGGCGGTATCCGCGAACAACGGGGCCAGGGAGACGCATCGGGTCGCTCCCACGGCTGATTGGTTTATTCCGTACCCATCGGGCCACCCCGACAGACGCGCGGTCGCTGTCCTCCTATTGGGGGCGACCGCGTGGGTCGCCCTAATCCCCATTCGTATGGATGCGGGCAGGGCCGTGCAGAACCCAGCGGGTCGCCTGATCCGGTACGAATCCGCCCGTCTAGATTCAAAACGCGTATCGGGGATGCGCGGCGTGAACCTGGACCGGCGAACCGCGGAGCGCCGGCCGCCTTGACAGGCCCACGGCGGTGGCGATACCCTCCTGGAAATACCTCACGCGGTGAGGTATGAAATTTCATGGCTCGGACAAGCAGGAGGAACAGATGCGGAAAATTCTTTCAGTGGCCGGTGGCCTGGCCCTCGTGGCGGCAGCCGGTGTGAGCGCTGTCGGCGCGCAGCCGACGCCGCCAACCCGGTTCTTCGGCACGGTTCAGACCGGTGGACAGACGGCCGCGGCCGGGGCCACCGTCACCGCCTTCGTCGGTACAACCGACTGCGGCAGCGGCGCGGTCACGGGTGGCAGCTACACGCTGGACGTATCATCGGCCACCACCAAGCCGGGCTGCGGCACCGACGGCGCCACCGTCACGTTCCGGGTCGGCTCGGCGCAGGCCACACAAACCGGCACGTTCCAGACGGGCGCGTTTGTTCCGCTTAATCTGACAGCGGGCGGCGCCCAGGCCACCGCCACGCCTGTCGCCACCGCGGCGGTCACCGCCACGGCGGTTCGCACGGCTAGCCCGACCCCAGCGGCCACGGCAGCCCGTACGGCCAGCCCCACTCCCGCTGCCACGGCAGCCCGCACGGCAACGCCGGTCGCCACGGCCGCGCCCACGCGTGTGGCGACCGCTGTCGCGACCGCTCCGGCACAGCGCCCGGCCGCGGGTCCGGTGGCCCCGGCCGGCACGGGGGGTGGACAGGCTCCGGCCGCCGCGCCGCGGCTCCCGGCGACCGGTACCGGGACGGCGTCGGAGGCTGGCACGATGTGGCTGCTCGGCGGCTTCGCGGCACTGATGGCGCTCGCGGGTAGCGCCGGTGTGGCAGCCCGTCGCCGTCGGTAGGCGAGACCCTTTCCTGTAACGCCACGCGGGCGAACACGTTGTTGAAGGTTGG
>JBBQJF010000515.1:0-2973 GCA_038325665.1 Dehalococcoidia bacterium
CTTCCTGCGGGCGGCGCACGCGGCGGCGACCCTGGCGGTGCAGTATCGGGACACGGAGCGTGCCGCCGGCTGGTACCGCGACATCCTGCGCCACGAGCCGACCGACGAGACCGCCGCGCGGGGTCTGATGACCTGCTACGCCAGCGCCCGCGACATGGCCGCCGTGCGCAAGGTCTACAAGACACTCGTCGAATCCCTCCGGCGCGAGATGGACGACGCACACGCCACCCCACTCCCGGAGACGGTGACACTGATGCGGAAGTTCACCGGCAGCGCGTGACGGGTCGCCTGCTCATATTCGGAGGTCCAGGAGCGCCTTTCGCCCAATCCCGTTCCGACGCCGTGTGGTGGCGGATCGGTTCCGCCGCTCGTATCCGCGCGGGAGACGCGCGTGGTCGCCACGTCACGGCGGTCCCGCTTCGCGTACTCTCCAACCTGAACCACGGCGGCGCGGGACTCGATGGCGCGCCATGCCCGGCACCTCACCGCGCGACGCACTGAACGAGCCGGCGGTCCGGTGGTCCCGCCGTGCCCGGTTCACGCGCTCGGCGAGAACGACGTCGAGAGCCTCGACGGGGCGCGACGTGAGGAGAATCGCGCGTTCAGGGGAGCGGCTCACTCGCGCGCCGGCGCGTGCCGCTCGCCCTCGGTGGTGGCCACCGCCGCCGTGAGGAACTCGGGGCTGAGGTCCGCTCCCGTGGGCCAGGCGATCGTACGAAGCTCCGGGTCGAACCGGCCTTCCATGAACCGATCGCGATCCCGCGGCGGTTCGAAGACCGCGCCGTACAGTTCGTCGCGCACGTCGATCATTGCGCGCCGTCCGCCGGCGAACGTCACCTCCAACACATAGGGATACAAGGGCCTGACATCAACAATGCGTCGCATACCCGCGTTTCCTCACTCATGCTAATGGGGCGATGCGCGCGATCGGCTCACCCCGGCGGGTGCGCTCCCACGCATCACGGGGTTCCGACCGACGCCGCATCGCCCAGTCCCGGATGCGGCGCTAGTCCGCGGCCGGGAGCCGGCCGTTCAACTGCTCGACCGGGTCAATCCCTACCTGGACCTCATACTCGGCGCGTAGGACGTGAAAGTGGGGAGGGGGATGGTCGCTGTCGTACATCACGACCTTCGCCCCATCGATCTCCGCGATGAGAGGCAAGGATATTCCCTCATGGTTCGTGTGGCCCAACCTACCTCGCGACAGCTAATGTGGCGTCGCTTAGGCAGGACCAGGATACCGGCATGTCAGGGATCGGCGCGGGCCTCTATGCCGCTGACCAGCGATGCCAGGCGCGGTGCAGCAGCCAGACGGCACCGCCATCGTGGGTGACGGTGATCCCGCGTCGCGCCGGCACGGCCAAATCGGGGCGTTCACGACCCGGTGCAATCCTTGACAGTCGCGGCGGTTCCCGCTCACCCTACAGCTAGGTTTAGCTCGCAAAGGTATGACATGAGAGGTCCGGCCAGCATCACGCCGCCGCCGTTGATCGGCTCGCTCGTGCGCGCCCGCGGGCGCGACTGGGTCGTGTTGCCCGCCCACGAGCCGGATGTCGTGCGGCTGCGGCCGTTGACCGGTGGCGATGACGAGTCGATCGGCCTGTTCCTGCCACTCGAGGGGCGGGCGATCGTGCCCAGCGCCTTCCCGCCGCCGGACCCGAGCCGCACGGGCGATACCACCGGTGCCTCACTCCTGCTCGACGCCGCCCGCCTCGCCCTACGGAGCGGCGCCGCCCCCTTTCGTTCACTCAGTCGCATCGCGGTGGCGCCGCGTCCCTACCAATTCGTGCCGTTGATCATGGCGTTGCGGCTCGACCCGGTGCGGCTGCTGATTGCCGACGACATGGGCGTGGGCAAGACGATTGAGGCAGCGATGATCGCCCGTGAACTGCTCGACCGGGGAGTAGCGCGGCGGCTGGCCGTCATCTGCCCCGCGCACCTGTGCGACCAGTGGGAGACCGAGCTGCGTGAGAAGTTCGGCATTGAGGCGGCGGTGATCCAACCCTCGCGCATCGCCCGCCTCGAACGCGACCTCCCGCGCGCCGACCGGAGCATCTACCAGCACTACCGGCACCTCGTCGTCAGTATCGACTTCGTCAAGTCGGATCGGAATCGCGGCCACTTCCTCGACAACGCGCCCGACCTCGTCATCGTGGACGAGGCGCACATCGCCACGCGCCCCGGCGGGAGCGCCGAGCGGCCCCAGCAACAGCGGTATGAGTTCTTGCGGTCGCTGGCCGCATTGCCTTCCCGCCATCTCATCCTTGTCACGGCCACGCCCCACAGCGGTATCGAGGAGAATTTTCGCTCGCTGCTCGGGCTTCTCGATCCGAAATTCGACGCCAGTGGGCAGTCACTCTTGCCCGAACTGGACCGGCGGCGGCTGGCGCCCCATCTCGTACAGCGGCGGCGCGGCGACCTCGAACGGTGGCTGGGCGCCGACACGCCGTTTCCGGTGCGTGACTCCGAGGAGCGGACCTATACCCTCTCCGCTCCGTATCACGCCCTCTTCGACGACGTGCTCGCCTATTGCCGCGAGAGCGTCCGCGCGGCGGAGGGCATGCGCGCTCAGCAGCAACGGGTGCGGCATTGGGCAGCGATCGCCCTGCTGCGCTGTGTCCTCTCCAGCCCCGACGCCGCGGTCGCCGTGCTCGCCGCGCGGGCCAAACGGCAGGGATTGACCGCGGTGGCCGCGGAAACGCTGGAGGAGGAGGGCGACGGCAACGATGTCGATGCCCTCTACCGGCCGCAGGTGCTTGACTCACTTGACGAGGAGACGGCCGGGGATTACGTGCCGGCCGCCCCGCTCCAAGACGCCGACCCGCACCTCTCCGACACCGAGCGGCGCAAACTCGCGGACTTCCTGAAGCGCGCCCGCGCCCTGAGCGGGAATAAGGACGACCTCAAGCTCGCCGAGGCGGCGCGGGTGGTCGGCAGAATGATCGCGCGTGGCTCCCGGCCAATCGTCTTCTG
>JBBQJF010000516.1:0-2949 GCA_038325665.1 Dehalococcoidia bacterium
GGCCCGAAGGATCGCTCGCCACCACCCGACGGCTCGCCCGGCAGCCTGACGCCCAGCGTCGCGCCCGCCGGCTCCGATCCCGACGCAGGCGAGCCCGACCGCCAGTCGCCGCTGCCGGCTTCAGAGCAGTCCGCCGACGGCGCGGCTCCGCCTAGGGTGCCGCATGTGCGAGCGGTGGGCGCCCGGGTGCGCCGCCTGCTGTTGAGCCGCGTCGGGCCGCGGCGCGGGCTGGCGCGCTGGTCGTCGGCCGGCTTGCGCTTCCAAGTCCAGCGCCGGCGCGGCGGTCACGGGCATTGGAGGACGCTGCGCCGGGCGACGGCCGCGCGGCGGCTGGGGTTCAGGGTCGGCCGGGCGGGCGTGTACTCCGTGCGGGTGCGGACGTTGCCGCGCGGCGCCGTTCCGGGCCCGTGGCGTCGCGGGCGGATTCGCTTCTAGCCGCTGCTGCTGCTGCTGCCATCGCCGCGGCCTCCGCTCGAGATCGCGACGACGGCGGCGAGGAGGACGGCGGCCGCTACGGCGATCCCGCTCGCCACGGCAAGCATCGCGGTGTGGCGGTCGGCGAAGCCCGCGATCTGGTCGGCCCGGCTGGCGGCGACGAGGCACAAGACGGCGGTTATGGCGACTGCGATGCGAGCGATCGAAGCGGGCGACGGCGCGCTCATCGCCTCGCGGGCGGCCTGGCGCATGGTGCCCTCTTCGGGCCAGCGCTCGTTGGCGTAGCGGAGCGCGGCGAGGGTCACGAGCCCCCACGCGGTGGCGACCAGATAGCCGCCTACCACATCGCTCGGGAAATGCCAGCCGAGAATGAGGATCGAGAAGGAGACAGCCAGGGTGAACAGCGTGCCGAGCACCGCTGTGAGGGGGCGGTAGGCGCGCGGGACGACCATGAGCACACCCAGCGAGATCGCCATCGCGGCGGTGGCGTGGCCGCTCGGGAAGGCCGCGTCGCGGATGTTGAAGAGGTGCCACTCGGTCGCCCACAGCTCGCGGTGGTAGGCGAGCAGGGGCTTGAGTGCCTGGCTGGTGATGTTCGCGCCGGCGATCAGGAAACCGACCGCAGCAGCCGTTCTCAGGCCCTTCAGCGCCCACGCTGCGCCGATCACGAGTACCGCGGCGACCGCGTACGGCGCAGGGTTGCACGCGTGCGCGAGCGCCTCGGCGATCGTGTGCACTCCCGGTCGCTCGAGGGCGTTGAACCCATGCAGCGCCGCGGCATCGAGCCAGGCGGCCGGGGAGACGTAGTACGCGAGCCCGAGAAGCCCTGCAAACGCGGCCACGCACCAGGTCGCGAGCGCGGCCATGTATCGAGGCGTCCCAGTCATGGATCCAGGGTAACCGCAGCCTTCTTAGCCGTCGCTAAACTGGCCACGTTCCTGCCGCCATCGTCTAGGGGACTAGGACGCCGCCCTCTCACGGCGGAAACCGGGGTTCGAATCCCCGTGGCGGTCACCCGCTCGGAACCTGGCCCAGCCGGATTCGCTAATCCGCCTAGGAGACTTTTCAGTCCACCCTTAGACGCCGTTATCGGATCGGGAGTTGGGTCTCACCATGAGCTTCATCCCGATCGTTCGCAACTTGCTCGTGGTCTGGGCCTTCTTGCTCGTCGTGGTCCTGCTCGACTGGGGGGTCGAGCACATCTCCGCCGTCGCCCGACTCCTCTGAGGCGGACGGGCGGGCTCTCGTGCAGCCACAGCCTGGCGAGGACTCCCTGCCGCCGCCGCGAACTGCTCCGTAGCGGGCGGCCAGGAGAACGCAATGCACAGGAACACCCTGGCCGCCCGCCCCACTATCTCCCGGTGTAACCGCGTGCGCAAGGGACCGCCACCGAAAGGGCACGTTCGAACTAGTCCCAGACCGTGTACTCCACGCGTGCACACGAGCCAGATCGTGGCCGAAGACTCGAACGTGGCGACGCTCCAACGGGAGCACGCGCTCTCCGGGGCCGCCCGCTTCCAAGCCTAAGGCCTGCTAAGCGGGAACCGGGACCAGCACCGTGCGCTCGCGGCGGAAGTGCTCGTAGATGAGGATGCTCGCACGCGAACCAACACCGAATAACCTCCCTCGCGCGTGATGGTCGTGATGACACCGCAGGCCGGCGCGGCCGAGATCGCCGCCGTCGTCGAGCGGCTCGAGGCCGTCGGCGTGCACGCCAAGGTGATGCCTGGCGAGCTGACCACCGCGATCGGCGCGATCGGCGACCCCGAGGGCGTGCGCGCGCTCGCGCTGGAGGGAATGCCGGGCGTCGACCAGGTGATCCCGATCAGCCGCCCTTACAAGCTCGCGTCGAGCGAGCTCAGCCACCACGTGGCCACGACCATCGAGGTGAACGGCCGCAGGGTGGGCGGAAACGCGCCGTTCTGCCTGATCGCGGGCCCGTGCACCGTCGAGTCGCGCGAGCAGACACTCAAAGTCGCTCACGCTGTCAAGCCGCACGCGACCATGCTGCGCGGCGGCGCCTTCAAGCCGCGCACGTCGCCGTTCTCGTTCCAGGGGCTCGGGGTCGAAGCCCTCGCGATCCTCAAGGAGGCCCGCGCCGAGACCGGCCTCCCCGTGGTCACCGAGCTCACCGACATCACGTACGCGGAGGCACTGGCGGAGGCCGTGGACGTGATCCAGGTCGGCGCGCGCAACATGCAGAACTACGCGCTGCTCGAGGTGGTCGGCAAGCTCGGCAAGCCGGTCCTCCTGAAGCGTGGCCTCTCGTCCACCCTCGAGGAGCTGCTGATGGCGGCGGACTACATCCTCAAGGAGGGCAACGAGCGCGTGATGATCTGCGAGCGCGGCATCCGTACGTTCGAGACCGCCACGCGCTTCACGCTCGACCTCGGCGGCGTCGCCTGGCTCAAGCTGCACACGCACCTGCCTGTGATCGTCGACCCGAGCCACGCCGCGGGCGACCGCCGCCTCGTGGGTCCCTTCTCGCGCGCCGCGGCGGCGATCGGGGCGGAC
>JBBQJF010000517.1:0-2946 GCA_038325665.1 Dehalococcoidia bacterium
CACCGGCTGCAATAACGTGACGCTGACCTGGCCGAACGGCACTCCCACAACGACCGTCGCGGAGTCAGTCACACCGGCCGGCATCCTGGTCGCCGCCTGGCGGTTCGAGAATGCGGCGGGGCGGTTCATCGGGTTCTCGCCTGAGTTCCCGGCGGTGAGCGACCTGCAAGCCGTCACCCGGCTCGACGCCGTGTTCCTCTGTGTGAACGCCGCTGGGAGTATGAGCCGGCCCGCGCTCGTGGCAGCGCCCGCCCCGGCTGCCTCGGTCGCCCCTGCGCCAGCCCCTGCGACGATAGCACCGCCCCCAGCTATTGCCTCCGCTGCTCCTATCGTCTTGGAGGGGCGGGGGCAGTTCGCCTCGCAGTCCATCACCTTACCTCGACCGGCCTCCGTGGTCACGTTCACGCACAACGGCACGTCGAACTTTATCGTGAAGTCCTTCGTTGGAGGTAAGGAAGATCTACTGGTGAACACCATCGGGCGCTACCAAGGGTCCCGCCCGCTCGTCGCCAACCAGCCCGTGACTATCGATATTCGGGCTGACGGGGCATGGACGCTGCGCATCGAGCCAATCGCGACCGGCGGTTCGCCAGCATTCAGTGGCAACGGTGATGCCGTCAGTAGATTCTTCGACCCGCCGAGCTCCGGGGCGTGGGAAATCTCGCATGATGGGCAGCGGAACTTCATCGTGTGGGCACGTTGTGCCGGTGGGGACACGCTCGTCCAAAACCAGATCGGAGCCACGGCAGCCAGTCGCGTCGTGTCCTTCCGACTCGGTCCGTGTTTCTGGGATGTACGGGGCGATGGCAATTGGAGCTTGACTCCCCGGTAGTCATGGGCGGCGCCGGGATACAGTCGAGGGAGGATGAGCCCCGCCGCCGCCGCGCCGAGCAGGCGCTCGCCCTCGACACGCGCACTTCGGAATCTCTTGATCGGACTCTCAGCCCTCTTTCATAGACCCACGGCAGCCAGCTCACCGGCCCGTCACGACTCCCTATCTCACGATCCCGCGCTCGACGTACACGATCGCGACCGTCAGCGGGACGAACCCGCAATCGGGGCAACATTCCGGCAGCGCCGGCACGGGAGCACTGGGGCTGAGGTCGTATCCCTCGGACTCCGACTCATACGTGACGCGGTTTCCCCAACCCGCGCACGTCGGGCACCGCCGTGGCGGCTTCGCCTCAAGCCCGCGCAGCCGGCGCTCAAGGTTGCCCATGCGCGCCCTCCCCCTGGAACCGTAGAGGCATGATCAGCACGGAGGGAAGCCGGCCGCACGCGTCACAGCGCTGCGCCTCGCGGGCCTCGTCATCGCTGACCGGCCCACCCGCAGCAGGCGGCGCCAATGCCGCGATGGCCCGGCGATAGTCAAGTGCAAACAGGCGCACCGGGCAGGCACATGCATCCGACGAGGGCGCTTGGTGCGCTTCGAGGTTGGCCAGGCGCGCCTTAAGTGTTGCCATCGGCGATTCCCTCCAGTCGCCGGAGCCGCTCTTCCAGCTCGCCGCTGGACAGGACGCTGACCATCGCCCGCGCCACACTCGCCGCCGCCTGGGCCTGCTTCGGGTCTAAGTCGCCGGACAGCACGTCCGCGAGGGCGCGCTCAAGCCGATCGAAGACCGGCAGCAACCGCGGCGGCACAAGCCCTCTGAGCCTGACGACTTTGGCGGAGTTGCTCCCGCCCCGCCGCCGCGCCGCCGTCCGCGCCTCGGCCATCGCCGGCGAGTGGGCGAAGCACATGGGTTCGCCCGGCAGGGACTGCGCGGAGCATTGAGCGCCATCCCGCCGGGTTGCAGTGCAGCGCTTGGAATCAGTCGCCATCAGTTGCCTACCCGCTCCGCCTACCAGCGGCTCTGCACATGGCGGCGGAACCCCGCCTGCCGCTCACTCACCGCCGCGCAGGTGCGGACGATCCCGCAGCAGATCACTCGCGTACTCCATCACCTTTTGATCGATGTCGCGACTCGCGTCCGTGGTCATGAATAACTCCTTTCGTTCAGGCCGGCTCACGGCCCCGCCGGGGGACGCGCGTCGGGCCGGTCGCGTAGCCGCCACCAACGACGGCCCACACGGCGATGGGATGTCGCCGGCTCCCACGACTCCATGTGCCCCTCCCGCTCCAGTTGAATAAGTAGCTGCCGCACCATCGGTGGACCCACCGGTAGACGCGACTGGGCGAGGCCATGAACTTCGCTCACACTCCGCCAATCCCGCCCTTGGTCGTGGAGCACCGCGAGAATCGCCTCCCGGACAGCCGCGCGGTGGGTCACGCTCCGTTCGCTGCGTGTGCGTGGCCCGTCGGTCCCGTCACCCGGCGCCATCGGCAGCCTCCCGACGAATCCGCCTCCCCATCCACTCCACCGCCTTCGCCTCCACTCGTGTGGCCACGCGTTTCGCTCTGGTTCCCGGTCGCACCCAATCCGATACCTCAGCATCGGCGCGTTCCACCGCTTCGAGCTCACACCGGCGGCACCGACACTCGCCCGCGTCCAGCACCATCAGCGATTCGACGTACTTGCCGCACCCCGGACAGCGGAGCTGGTCGCCGCGATGATCAAGGCTGGACACATCGACAAGGCTCACTGGTCCCCACCTCGCTCGGACTGTGCGGGCGCGATGCCGTACCGCTGTCTCAGCGCCTTCGTGCACCGGCATCCTTCCTCCGCAAAATGCTTCACCAGCGCCACCCGAACGAGCAGTGCATCCGCGACGGGGAGGGGACCGGGCACGACCGTGATCGTCGTTGTGGCGTGCGCGCAATCGACGCTGAGCACGCGGGCACCAGGTGCGAGGTCGCCGCGTTCAGCGATGTCGAGCGTGGCGGCCGTGTCCTTCGGGGTCATCGTGATTCCTCCCCGGCGAGCCGGCGCCGGGCCGCGTGTAGCGCGAGTTTGAATTCCAGCGGGTTGAGATCGTATCGACAGCGGGGGAGCGGGCAGCGGACGC
>JBBQJF010000518.1:0-2926 GCA_038325665.1 Dehalococcoidia bacterium
TGCGGCGGATCTTCGTGTCCCCGCCACCTGCCACACCCTACGCCACAGTTTTGCCACCCACTTGCTGGAAGATGGCTACGATATTCGAACAGTCCAGGAACTGCTTGGACACAAGAACGTGAAGACCACCATGATCTACACCCACGTTCTGCAACGTGGTCCACGTGCGGTGCGCAGCCCCCTCGATGTGGTGGCCGGTCCTCAGCCGCCGACCGGACATGACCGGGAGGGTGCGCGGGCTACTCCCGCGGATCTGCTATGACCGGTGACGGTCGCGCCCACGTGGTGATGGAGACTCTGCACCGCAGCGGTGTCCGGGCGGGCGTCCTTCAGCACTACAGCCAAGTGCTGGAGGACCCGCACCTAGCCGGCCGTGGGTGATTTCTGCGGATCACGCACCCTGACATGGGCAGCCACCGCCAGGCGGTGATCGCGCACGCCGACTGGATCATCGACCTCGGCCCCGGCGCCGGCCACGACGGCGGCCGGATCGTCTTCGAGGGCACACCCGCCGCGCTCGTCGCCGCTCGCTCCACCCTCACCGGCGTGCACCTCGCGGCCTACGCCGGCGCCTGACCGGCTACCCCCGCAATCCCGGCGTCCAGGTGGCGGAGCTTGTCGGGGTTGAGCACCACGTAGATCCCCGCGATCTTCCCCTCCACGATCTCCAGTGCCGTGGTCTGGAGCGTGTTCCCGGGTTCGACCGTCACGAACCCGGGAAGCCCGTTGATGAAGCCGTAGCGCACCACGCGCGACATCTGTTCTGCGAGGTGGCGTGCCCAAATGGCGATAGCCTTGACCAGCTTCTCGACTCCCACGATCGGCATACGTGCCGCGGGAACCTTGCCGCCTCCATCCGAGTACAGCGTCGCGTCGGCGGCGAGCAGGCCGCGGAGCGTATCCACGTCTCCGTGCCGCGATGCATTGAAGAAGGCTTCGGCGATCGCCAGCCCGCGCTCCTTCGAGACGTGGAAACGGGGCCGCCCGGCGCGGACATGCGTGCGGGCGCGGCTGGCCAGCTGGCGGCACGCGGCAGCTTCGCGCTGGAGGCTTTCGCCAACCTCGTCGAAGCCGAGACCGAAGACGTCATGCAAAAGGAAGGCCGCACGCTCCAGCGGGGACAAGCGCTCGAGTGCCATCATCAGGGGAAGAGTCACGTCGTCCATGTGGGCGGCATCGGCTTCAATCACCGGCTCCGGCAGCCATGTGCCCCAATACGTCTCCCGTTGCCGCCGCGCCGACTTCAGCACGTCCAGGCAGAGCCGCGTGACGACGCGCATCAGGAACGCCTCAGGCTCCCGCACTGCCTGTCGGTCCGTGTCGAACCAGCGCAGGAACGCGTCCTGGACAACGTCTTCGGCATCCGCGACCGAGCCGAGCATCCGGTAGGCGACACGGGTCAGCTTCGGCCGCAGCGGATCGAAGGTTTCGGCCGCGTCCGGCGCTGGGGGTGAGGTCATCTGCCCACCTCCTCACCCAACATCTGCGGACTCACGCGGAACCCGATATTCATTCGATTGAAAGCGTTGATCGCGCCGATCGCCATTGTAATCCGAATCTGTTCCTCCTCGCTGAAGTGCGCCGCCAACGCCTGGTAGGCCTCGTCCGAAGCCCCGCCGCGTTCCAGGCTCGTAAGCGCTTCGGTCCAGCCCAGCACGGCACGCTCGCGTTCGCTGAAGAGGTGCGACTCGCGCCAGGCGTCCATCAGGTAGATCCGCTCCTCGGTCTCGCCGCGCTTGCGCGCCGCCCGCGTGTGCATCACGAGGCAGACGGCGCAGCCATTGATCTGCGAGGCCCGGATCTCGATGAGTTCGACAATCGCGGGATCGAGCCCCTGGTACACTGCGGTCCCGAGGTCGATGAGCGGCTTCACCAGACTGAAGTGGGGCATGGGGTTCAAGCGCTGGGTCATGGCCGGTTCCTCCAGGAAGTGGTTCCGACGGTAAGACGAGTGGAGGACGGCGAATGTGACATCGTGCGACAGGCTGCCCTACATCTCGTACCACTCGATCATCCGTAGGGCCCGCGGCGTGATCCAGCGGCTGGGCCGCCCGTCGCCATCCTCGAGGGTGAAATGGACGCTCCCAGAGTTCGTATTTTCCAACAGCGACCTGCCATCGGTCTGCCGCACAACGGCGGCCGGAGCGTCTTCGAGGGCGCACCCGCCGCGCTCGTCGCCGCCCGTTCCACCCTCACCGGCGAGCACCTGGCGGCCTACGCCGGCGCCTGACCGAGGCTCTCGCGGACACCGTGAAACGACTTCTCTCATCTGTTTCGACCTCGATCGGCTGGAAGTGGGTGTCGCACTCGCCCCAGAGCACGAGCGCCGGCGGCGTGACACCGCGCGGTTCGTCATCCCCCAACGCATACCGGCGCGGCTGCGCATCGAAGTGCCGGATCAGTTCCCGCGGCTCCGTGGAGACAGTCGTCGCGCAGCCCGCCCGGTGGGTGGCGCGATAGGTCGCGCGCACCAGGTCCGGATGGCGCTGGCCCGCGGCCTGCCCCATCGTGCCCGCCACGATGCGCTGGTAGGCGGGCGGCGGCCACGGCACGCCGAGCAGCAACGGTCCGATGCCGGGGCGTGCCAGGATGGGTGGGGCCTCGAGCTTGGCGCCGAACGCCGCGGCGGGGACCCTAATCGCGACCACCGAGCATGCCCGCGCGGGCGC
Source organism: Dehalococcoidia bacterium (assembly GCA_038325665.1). Lineage (GTDB taxonomy): Bacteria > Chloroflexota > Dehalococcoidia > CAUJGQ01 > CAUJGQ01 > CAUJGQ01. The sequence goes on from JBBQJF010000518.1 coordinate 2,670, forward strand.
ATCGAGCGCGAGCCACAGGGCGATCATCGCGCCGGCCGGCGCGGCGCCCACACGCCGCACGCGGGGCGGGCACGTCACATTCCCCCCGCATATGCCGCAACCGAACCCGCGGACCCGCTTCTCTCAACGGGCTACAACATTAGGTTGGCCTAATCTTTGTCCTTAAGCGCGACCAGGGGGTGTGGTATACTGAACCGGGCATGGAGACACGCCGGAGGAACCCCTTGCCAACTATCCCGACAGAGAATTACCTGATC
>JBBQJF010000519.1:0-2913 GCA_038325665.1 Dehalococcoidia bacterium
CGCCAAGCTGAGTGTGACCGACCGGCAAGTGTTCTTCGTGCGTGGCTGGCTGCCCTATGAGGAGGTCAAGGAGTACCTGCTCGACGCCTACCTCGGACTGTGTACCTACTTCAATAACGCGGAGACACACTACTCCCACCGGACGCGCTTCCTCGACTTGTTCTGGGGCAGGCTGCCCATCGTCTGTACGCGCGGCGATGTGCTGTCGAAGGTGGTCGAGGAGCGAGAGCTTGGCATCGTCACACCGGAAGGCGACGTTGATGCCGTCGTCGCGGCCGTGCGCCGCTTGCTCGACGACCCCGCCCTCTACCAGCGCTGCCGCGTCAACCTCGGTGTGCTCAACCAGCACATGACCTGGGATGAAACGCTCGCCGAACTGGTCGCCTTCTGCCGCGCGCCGCACCCAATCGCCGTGCCCAAGCGCCGTCGCGCGCTTCCGTTGTTGCGCCGCACCGCCGCCTACCTCTTCTGGCGCGCCGCCCAAAAGCTGGTAGTCTAACCATGCGCCCGCTCCCACTCCGTCCCTGTCCCGCGTCCCGCGACCCATACCGCGTCCTGTGACCCGTGACCTATGACCTCGAACGGTGGTGCAATGTCTCACGTTCCTCGCCAGCTCGCGGAATCCGCCCGCCTGGTCGCGCGCCTCTCCTCGGTCGCCGCCACGGCTTCACGCCCATCGCCTCAAACACCCAAAAACCAACACCCATCACCGACGCCCCGCATTCTCGTGCTCTCGAAGGCGGGTGTCGGGACCATGATGTCCAGCCCCGGCATCCGGGCGCTCAACATCGCGCGGGTGCTGGCGCGGGCGCTGCCCGATGCGGAGATTGTGCTCGGTGTGCCGGGTGGCTCGGACCTCACGCCGGACGCGCCGTTTCGGGTGGAGGCGTACACTGCCCGGTCGCTGCCACGACTGACGCTCGGTTTCGATATCGTGATCTCCCAGGGCTTTCCCCCGACGATCCTGCCGGCGTTCTTCGGCCGCCGGTTCGTGATGGACTTTTTCACCAACTTCATGATCGAGGGCCTGGAGTACCGCAAGGAGCATGTCACCCCCGGTGTGCGTCAGGCGTGGTTGGACACCCAGCGCGCGTATCTCAATCTTCAACTTACGATGGCCGACTTCGTGATCTGCGCCAACGAGCGTCAGCGGGACGCCTGGCTCGGCATGATGAGCAGCCTCGGCCTCGTCACCGGCGCGGTGTACGATCGCGATAACACCCTGGAGTCGCTTGTCGATGTCGCGGCTTATGGGATCCGGCCGGAGCAACCCTCGACCAGCGGATTCAGTGAGGGACAATCCGATCTGGGCGGCGTGCAGGGGGAACTGACTCCGCCGGCGAGCGCACCGGCTGGCAGTGAGGCGTCTTCACCGACGAGCCAGTCTGCCGCGCCCGGCGGGCATGTCCTCAAGGGAGTGTTTCCCGGCGTGGGTCCGCACGACACCGTGATCTTGTGGAACGGCGGAATCCTCAAGTGGTACGACCCCGTGACGCTGATCCGGGCGGTGGCGCGGATCGTGCCGCGGCGACCCGACGTGAAGCTGCTGTTTCTGGGGACGAAGTACCCCGTGAGCGGATTCGATCCGGGCGAGACGATCAACGAGGCGGTGGCCGTCAGCCGCGCGCTTGGGTTGCTGGACACGCATGTACTGTTCAACGAGGGCTGGCTTCCTTACGATGCCAGCGGTCGGTTCATGGTCGAGGCGGATATCGGCGTCTCCACGTATTATGACAACCTCGAGACGCACTTCTCCTACCGCACCCGACTGATCGATTTCCTCTGGGCGCGGACGCCGGTAATCTGCACCGCCGGCGACGTGATCGCCGAGATGGTCGAGCAGCGCGGCCTCGGCGTGGTCGTGCCAGAGCGGGACGTGGACGCGCTTGAGACAGCGCTCATCCGGCTGCTCGAGGATCGCGTGTTCTACCAGGCGTGCAAGAACAACCTCGGCGCGATCCAGGACGAACTGCGGTGGGAGCGGACCCTCGCGCCGCTGATCGAGTTCTGCCGGCGTGCATTGTCGGAGAGCGGGCCGCCGGCGGTGATCGCACGCGGCAAGTTGGTGCGCCTGCCCGAGTTGTTGACGCGCACCGCCGGCTACGTCGGTGCACGCGCCATCGAACGGGTGATGGCGGCGTGGGCAGGCCGTCGCCACTGATGACGCGCGGTCCGTCCGGTCGCCTACGCCGGACGTGCGGTTCGGACCCGCTTGGATGAGGAACGCCGTGCCTGGGCCGCCACCTTGACAGTGCGCTCCCTCCACCCATAATAGCGTCGAGAGCTGCGATCCAGCCCGACGTGAGCGGCAACCGTACTGCTGCCGCGTCAGACTCCGGCCCGGTGCATCGGGCGTCGGATCCTCGTGTCCGGCCCCGCGCGGATACCGGGACACACCGCACGCGTACAGGACAAGGGACACGTCGAGATGAATGTCAACCTGCTCTACCTCAACTTGTCGACAGCCTGCCTGCCATATCGGCGGAACACTCCCACCTCTCCTCTCTTCCTTCAGGCATACAGCGCGACTCGTGCCCAGAGCTATGCGCAATCCATCCTGCGCAGCCTGGCCGTGCCTATCGGTAACCGGAATCCCCTGACTCAGTATTATGTTGGAATTCAAAGCACGACCATGATGGCCAACAGGGTGCCGGACAGCACCTATAGTGGTGCGGGCTTCTACATCGCGGGCTACTTACCGCCGCCATTATTCACCAACCCCGTGGGCAACGATCAGGCCACCGCCGATGCAGATGGTCAGATTCCCTACTCCCGGTTTCGGCAGTATTTTTACACGACCCTTATTGGCCAAATCAACAACAACTTCGGCAACGTCGCCACCCCAATCTTCTCGATTATCGATCATGACGGCGCTCATCACATCACGGCCTTGCTCGCCGAGCGCGCGTTCAC
>JBBQJF010000520.1:0-2907 GCA_038325665.1 Dehalococcoidia bacterium
GGCGCTGCGCACCGTGGCGGACACGGCCCGCAAACGGGGCCAGGACGTGTTCACACTCCTGCTGGCCGCCGCCGGTCCCCGCCAGCCGTTCGCGAGCCACGTCACTCCTGCTCACCTCTGACCAGCAGGTGAGTAGTTACGAAACAGGCATACGCCAGGTTCTCTTCTCTCGTGGGACCACCATGCTTCTCACTGATAATGTGGTCGACTTCGCACCCGAAAAATGTGTCGTCTTCATGGATCAGGCAGTACTCGCAAAGTCGCTCCGCACGGCTCACAACCAGCCGGCGCAACCCGACCGGTACGCGGCTACTCATCAGGGCAGTGCCGGCGAGCACGCGCCTTCGCGAGCCTCATGAGATGCTCCAACTGCAGGTAGTGGTCCAGCTCAGACTTCTCCTCCGGCGATATCGTGCCGCTCTTTTCATTATCAATCAGCTCAGCAACGCGCTCTCTGACCACCTCCGACGGACGAAAACCGATCACGCTGCTCGGGCTTGTCCCGGCCGCGATGAATTCGATGACCTCCTCGTATGCCCGCGCAATGCTCACGGTGTATCCTCCTTGCCAGCCACGTCACCATCTGGCAGGCGGTCAATCGAGCAATCTGGTTGGCGACGGATACACGCTTTGATGATTTGCATTCACGACGCCTTCGCACGCGGCGCGCCGCCCGTCACGGTGCTATTCTACCATCGCCGCCGGTGCCCAGCCCGCGCCCGAGCGCATAACCAACCAGCTTTCTCACCCGCGGGCAGCTGCCGTCCTCTCGCATGCGCGTATTGGCCGGGAGCGCGGCGGCCGCGAGCTGAGGTGCCGAGATCGACGCGGATATGAAGGACCGCGCCGCCCGGCTCATCCCATGCACTCCGGCGGCGATGGCATGGCGCACCACCGACCGGACGTGTCAGTTTCCCTGGCACGCTCGGGTCCGATGCGCACACCCGGAGGAGGCCGATGACACAATCACGCGTAACGAAGGAATGGACGGTGGGCGACGTCATTACAGGCACGCCACGCCTGGTGACGCAACAGACGATCAACCGATACGGCGAGCTGAACGGCGATAACGACATCGTGCATTACGATGCCGAATTCGCCCGCGCCGCCGGCTTCCGCGCGCCGATTGCCCATGGGATGATGGTGCTCGGCTACCTGTCGGAGACGCTGCGCGAGGCGTGGGGCGCGGCTTGGCTGGCCGCGGGCGCGGTCGAACTTCGCTGGACCGGCCCGGTGTTCCCCGACGACACTATCACGTCCGGCGGCCGTATCGCCGAGCACGCCGCCGATGGTGATGGTGTCCGCTTGACCGCCGAGGTGTGGTGCGACGATCAGGACGGCCGCCGCGTCCTCGCCGGCGCCGCCACCGTGTCGCTGCCCGCCACATAAGCAGATAGCGGCATGGCGCCGAGCCATTCGCGCCGGCCCCCGACGCCGCGGATGGTCGTGCGGCGATGCGCTACGGCAGCGTCGCACCTAAACGGCGGAACGCGCCGGCGGCGCCGGCATCAATCGGGTCGCCGTGACCGAAGAGCGCGCGCTCGAACGACAGGCCGCCCAGCCGCCGCACCGTCGCGTAAGCCTCGGCGAGGTTGGAAGAAAACTGGGCCGGTGAGGCAGCAAGCTCGCCGTTGACGTTCACCAGGGCGTCGCCAACCACGAGCAGCCCGAGGTCGGCGTCAAGCATGCTGATGTGGCCATCGGTGTGGCCCGGCGTCGCCACGACGCGGAGTCCGAAGATGTCGTCACCGTCGACAGCAGGGCGAACGACGCGGCCCAGATCGACGCGGGGGATGTCGGCCTCGCCCAACCAGACGTCGGCGCGTGGGGCGCGGCCGAGTATGTCGGCGGCGCTGCCGCTGTGGTCGGAGTGGTAGTGGGTGAGGATGACGTGACGCACGTCATTCCAGTCTAGCCCAGCGCCCTGAATCACCGCGCCGATCGCATCAGCGCTCCCCGCCACCCCGGTATCGATCACGGCGGCATCGGCGCCGCGTGTGATCACGTATGCGCTGACGAAGCCGAGGTCAACGCGCAATGCCTCGGCCGATCCCGCCTTCGGCCCCACGCCAGCGGTGGTGACAGCGCCCAACCGCCGGCCGTGCCCGAACGTCAGCACCGCGCCACCCATCCCGGCCAGCGTGAGTCCAGCCCGCGTGAGCCATGCCCGCCGGTCGATTCGTCGTTGCGTCGTATTCACACGCCCTCCTCGGAAAATAGGTGTTGGGTGTTGGGTGATGGAGACGCCGCCGCGTTTCATGGCCGGTGGCGCTATCCGACTTCAATGAACGCCCCGCCCCGCGCTCCTGACAGGGTACATCATGTCGTCATGTTGACCGGGGCACATCCATCCCAGGCGGTTGCCTCCGAGTGTGCGAAGCGTACCGGGGGCGTGCTTCGCGGGCGAAGCACGCCCATCTGACATGGCGTTGACGTTGACAAGTGTTCATCCATCCCGCATTATTCGTAAAAGACTCATTCCCGCGAGTGGCGTCGCCGGCGGGGCGCTTTGCACCGGTTCAAGGCCAGCGCCCTCTTGCGGAGACTCGATTGGCCGCCCGTGCGCTCGGCGGTGGAGAGACTGCCATGGCGATCCGTCGCATACCACCGCCAAAGGCCCCCACCGGGCGTGCGCCGGCGGCTCCCACGCCCTCCACCATCGGCCCACGCGCCGCCCGCGGTATCTTGCTCGGCGCGTTGCTGTCGTTCCCATTGTGGGTCGCGCTGATCGCACTCCTTCGCATCATCTTCTAATTTGGCCGTGCCATCTGATATCCTTCGCCCGGTATCAGGGGGTAGGTAGATGGCAACGACCGTTCGGCCGATCGAAACCGAAGAGATGGCGGAGTTTGTCCGCATTTGCAGCCTGTCGCTGGCGATGGACCGCTCGGCATTCGAGGCGATGCG
>JBBQJF010000521.1:0-2891 GCA_038325665.1 Dehalococcoidia bacterium
TCGCCCATGCCGCGACGCGTTGCCTTTCGCTGGATGCTCCCCGCCTTGGTGCTGCTGGTCGCGGTCGTCGGGCTGACCGTGGGGCGGGCGCTGCCCACTGACGAGCGGCAGCCGCCGCCGGCCGCGCTCACCACCGAGACGCCGGTCGCGGCCGTGCAGCCGCTGGCTCCGGCGCCGAACCCGCCCGTGCCCGTGCGTGACCCGGTGTTCACCGCGCTCGCCGGGGCGACCGCGCATTACGGCGCGTACGCGGGCGGCGCCTACCGAATCGAGATTCCGGACGCCTGGAACGGCGGCCTGGTGATGTACGCGCACGGCTACCGAGGCGAGGGCGGCGAGGTGTCCGTCAGTAACCCGCCAATCCGCGCGCACCTGATCGGCCGGGGATTCGCCTGGGCGGCGTCAAGCTATCGCGGCAACGGCTACCGGCCCGATTGGGGCATGGAGGACACGCTCGCGTTGCGCGCGTTGTTCATCGAGCGGTTCGGCGCGCCGCGCTGGACGGTGCTCGAGGGCAGCTCGATGGGCGGCCATGTGCTGATCGCCTCGCTGGAACTGCATCCGGGCGTGTATCAGGGCGGGCTGTCCGAATGCGGCGCGGTGACCGGCATCGGCCAGATCGACTTCCTCGCCGCGTACACCGCCGCCGCCGCGTATATCTCGGGCATCACGTTGCTCGACCTGCCGGTCAATGCCTTCTATCGCGCGATTCAAGCCGACTGGCCGCGTGTGATGGGGCGTCCGGGCGCGCCCACCGACCGCGGCCGCCAGTTCGCCAGCGTGGTCGCCGATTTGATGGGCGGTGACCTGCCGCTGCGCTCGCCGGGTCTTGCCCAACGCTACACCGCCAACTTGACGCCCGCGACCGACCCGGCCACCGCCGGCTCTCCCGCCGCCCGAGCGGTCAGCACCCGCGCCATCCGCTACCGCGTTGACCCGGGGCTTGGCCTCGACGAGAACGAGTTGAACGCCAACGTCCACCGGCTCGACCCCGCGCCAGGCGCCCGCACGGCCGCCGAGAACGCTGTCTTCGCCGAGTTCACCGGCCAGCTCACGGCGCCGGTCCTGAGCCTGCACACCACCGGCGACGCATTCGTGCCCTTCCGTCTGGAACAGGATTACCGGCGATTGACGCGCGCCGCCGGGACCGACCGGCTGCTGGTGCAGCGCGCCATCCGCCGCCCCGGCCACTGCGAGTTCGCGCCGGCCGAACTGACCCGCGCCTTCGATGACCTCGTCTCCTGGATGGAGGGCGGTGTCGCTCCCGAGGGCGACGACGTGCTCAGCCCCAATCTCGCCGCCCTCGGACTGCGCTGGACCTCGCCACGGCACCCAGAGGATCCGATGGGTCGATAGCGGAGACACCTGCTAAGAACGAACACGCACGGGCACTCGCCACGGCACCCGGAGGATCCGGTGGGTCGATAGGGCCGGCGGCCAGCTCGTTCGCGATCAGGTATCCCGTTTGTGTGTGCTTCGTGGTGGCCGTCGTCGCGCGGAACGGGCCGCGGGCGACCCACCGGGCCGGCGCCCACGGGCGATGGTCCGCGGGGGTCCGCGCAGGCCACCGGGCAGCCGGACGGTTTGCCGGATGACGCACGAGCGCGCATCATGGCGCCGGCGGGTCGGGGAAGCGTACCCGCCGGTAGACCTCGGCCAGGCGCAGCACGCAGCCGATGGTGGGCAGCGCGACCGAGGCATCCAGGTCGGTGGCGGCGGTGAGCAGCCACTGCTCCCCCTGGCGCAGGTAATGCTCGACACTCGGCCGGTCTTGGGCGATCAACACGTACTCACGCAGGCTGGGCAGGCGGCGGTAGGCGGCGAACTTGTCCCCCCGGTCGTACGCCTCGGTGGATGGGGACAGCACCTCGATGACCACCGCGGGGTTGAGCAGGGTGTCAAGCTCGTCGTCCTCGAACTCCGGCTCACCGCACACGACCGACGCGTCCGGATAGGTGTACCGGCCGGTCACCAGGTTCTTCACCCGCATGTCGGAGGTGAACACATCACAGGGTTCGTCGCGGAGCTGCGCGCGCAACTCGCCGAACACGTCGCCCGCGATCCGGTCATGCTGGCGGGTGACGCCGGACATCGCGACGATGTCGCCATCGATGTACTCGTTCTTGTACTCGGCCGCTCGCTCCAGCATGAGGTACTCGCTGGCCGTGAAATGCCGGACCGCCTTCTCCGCCACCATGTGCGTCGCCCCCGTGTGCATTGCTCCAGCCCCAGTATCGCACCGCCGGCCGGGCGCGGGCCATGCCCACGCGGTGAACGACCTCCCCGCGAGATGCGCCTCCGCACCGCGGCGGCGTGGGCACGCGTGCCCGGTGGGCGAGCCGGCGCACGACGCCGCGGTCAGGCTTGAACGGGCGGGTCGGGAAAGCGCACCCGCCGGTAGACCTCGGCCAGACGCAGTACGCAGCCGATGGTGGGCAGCGCGACCGAGGCATCCAGGTCGGTGGCGGCGGTGAGCAGCCACTGCTCCCCCTGGCGGAGGTAGTGCTCGACGCTGGGCCGGTCTTGGGCGATCAGCACATACTCGCGCAGGCTGGGGATGCTCCGGTAGCCGGCGAACTTGCTCCCCCGGTCGTCAGCCTCCGTGCTGGGCGATAGTACTTCAACGATGACAGTGGGCGTGAGCAGGGTGTCGAGGTGCGCGTCCTCGAACTGGATGTCTGCACAGGCAATCACGGTGTCGGGGTAGGTATATCGCCCGGTGGCGGGACTGTAGACGCGCATATCGCCCACGAACGCCTCGCACGGCCGCTCCTGTAGCTGACCGTGGAGCTCACCGGCAAGGTTGAAGGCAATCAAACCGTGGACCCTGCTGGCGCCGGCCATCGCGACGATGCAGCCGTCGATGTACTCGCTCTTGTACTCGGCGCGTC
>JBBQJF010000522.1:0-2881 GCA_038325665.1 Dehalococcoidia bacterium
AGCGTGTCGTTCACCATCTGGTGGAGGTCGAGCGCCTTGGCAGGCTGGGCATCCTCGTAGAACAGCATCGGCGGGATCGAGGCGGCGGCGGTGTCCACACCACGCCGGTCCAACTCCTGGATCTGCGCCTCGGGCTCGTACAGACCCTCCATCACGGGACGCAGTCGCACACCACCCGAACTCGTCAGCCACGTCAGCCCCTGCTCGTCGCGTGTGACCCGCTCGCCCCAGCGATTGTCCGGCCGCTCCAACTCCGCCAGGTACGCCGGCGGCACAAAGTGCCAGTGCACATCGACAATCGGCGTCCGTGCTGCGCTGTTCGCCTGCTCCGCCACCACTACCTCCCGGCCGCCACGGGCCGGCGCCATGGTAGCACGCCAGCCGTCGCCCGAAGCCAGCGCGCATGCGAAAATCGGCACGAGGTCGTCGTCTTCCGCTCTTCGAGCGCGGTGGGCGCGCCCGGCGGATCTGGGTGATCCGCTGCCTCTATCCGCGCGTATCCAGACATGAAAGCAGGGCATTAGGAGCGCGCGCCGGCGCGCGGTTCCCCCGTTCGATGAAAGGGGCGCAGAAGACATGCATTTCCGTACCGTCCTCGTGGCCGTCGCGGCGCTGGTGCTGGCGGAGGTGGGGCCATGCGGATCCACCGGCGTGATGCACGCGCAGACTGATCCCACCGTGACGATCAACGATTTCGCCTTCAGCCCCGCCGAAGTGGTCGTGCTGGCCGGCGTCGCCGTCATCTGGACAAACGCCCAGAACGGCGTGCCGCACACCACGACCTCGCTTGACGGAGTCTGGGATTCCGGCAGGCTGGCGACAGGCGACGCCTTCTTGTTCACCTTTGATCAGGCGGGCACGTACGCGTACCAATGCACCATCCATCCACCGATGCGCGGCACGGTCCGCGTCGTCAGCGATCCGTCGGAGTTACCACAATAAGGTGAAGATGGGAACCGCGGAGGACGCGGAGGACGCCGAGACGCGCCAAGCAGAATCAGAAGATGGGGCGGACGGCCGCGCCGGCAGGCCGCTGTACCCTCTGCCTTCGTTGGCGTTCTTGGCGTGCTTCGCGTCCTCCGCGGTTCCCGTTCGTGGCGTCTTTGCGGTTCACGTTTATCCGCCTACCCTCCGATGACCGGGTTTCGCAGCCGGCCGACGCGCTCGATCTCGATCTCAACAACGTCACCCGGCTTGAGGAAGGTGTTCTTGGGCATGCCCACGCCCGCCGGGGTGCCAGTGGCGAACACGTCGCCGGGCACGACGCTGGTCAGCCGCGAGACGTGCGAGATCATCTCGGCCGTGGTGAAGATCATCTGGGCCGTGCTCGAATCCTGCTTGAGTTCGCCACTGACCCAGGTGCGCAGCCGGAGCGCCTGGGGGTCAGGGATGAACCCGGCCGGGACAATCGCCGGTCCCATCGGCTTGAAGGTAGCGCGGCCCTTGCTCGCGAGGAAGTCGGGGCGGCCGCCGTTCGCGCCGCGTCGCGCCCCGCCGCGGATGCTGACATCGTGCACGATCGTGTAGCCCGCCACGCAGGACAGCGCCTGCTCGACCGACAGGTCGTGCGCCGCCCGGCCGATCACCGCGGTGAGTTCGCCCTCCCAGTCGGTGCGCTCCATGCCCGGCGGCAGCACAATCGCTTCCTCCGGCCCGATCACCGCCGTCACCGGCGTCTGGAACAGGAACGGGTCTTCGACCGTCTTGTCGGCCGGCTGGCCGCCCATCTCGTGCATGTGATCGACGTAATTGGCGAAGGCGCAGTACAGATTGACCGGCCGGGGCAGCGGCGCCAGCAGGCGGGTGTCTGTCAGTGCCAGCGTGTTCGCGACCCGGCCTGCCGCCACCGATTCCGCCAGCTCGGTCAGCCGGGGCAGCGCCGTATCCCACGCGTCGAGCACGGCCTGCATGCACGGCTTGGAGCCGAGTACCGCCGCCAGCGCTGCCGCGGCGTCCGCGATCCGCTCCTCGACCAGCACACCGATCCGGGGGCCGTCCGGCCCCGCGTACGTGACCAACCCAAAGCTCATTGTCTTCCTCCCGCGCGGGCCATCGGCCCGGATCGCACGCCGCCCGGTTGTGCCGTTCGTGTGCCAGGATATCCTGGATACGCGTGCCCCGTCGCTCTCGCATGGGCGGCTATGATCACGGGTATGAGGTCGCTGATGAACATACCTTCTGATGAAGCAGGTCACGCGCCGCGCACGGGACGGATCGTGCAGATCGGTGTATCGCGTGGCGGCGTGCCGAAGCTGCCGGTGTCACGGGCGTGGGTCGGGCCGCTCGGCCTCCACGGGGATAGCCAGCGCAACCGCCGGCTGCACGGCGGCCCGCGGCGTGCGCTCTGCCTGTTCTCGATGGACGTGATCGAGCGGCTCCAGGTGGAAGGGCACCCAATCGCGCCGGGGACGGCGGGCGAGAACCTCACCATCGCCGGCCTCGATTTCGCTGCCCTCTGTCCCGGCGACCGCCTGTGCATCGGCGGGTCAGTTATGATCGAACTGACCAACTACACCGCGCCGTGCAAGAATGTCGCGGCATCGTTCGCGGACGGCGACCCGAGCCGCACCTCGCACAAGCTCCACCCCGGCGAGAGCCGGATGTACGCCCGCGTAGTGCAAGAGGGAGAGATAGCGACCGGCGATCCCGTGTGGGTGGCGCCGGCCGGATGATCGCTGAGGCCGCGAAGGGAAATGTCGCCGGAGACGTCATCCTGCCCGCGCAGGTGGCAGGCGACCATAAGCCGCGGCCGGCGGCGCGCGCCGCCTGCTCGGTGTCGCGGAACAGCGGGTAGTAGTGGTAGCGGCCGTCGGCGTTGAAGATGCGGGCGTAGCCCTCGGCCAGCATCTCCAGGTTGAACAGCCGGCCGTCAGGCATCCAG
>JBBQJF010000523.1:0-2864 GCA_038325665.1 Dehalococcoidia bacterium
CCGGGTAGCACGACGCGCTTCCTCGCTCATCTGTCGGTCGATGTGCTGCCGGTTTCGGCGGAGATGCAGCGACGGCTGGGGCTGTTTGGGATCAGAACCCTGGGAGAGCTGGCCGCGCTGCCGGTCGGGGCGGTGCAGGCGCAGTTCGGGCGCGAGGGGCCGCGCGCATGGCGGCTGGCCGCGGGCATCGACGAGGATCAACTCATCCCCCGCGTGCACGCCGAGGCGCCGGAGGAGCGGCTGGAGCTGCCGGCGCCGACCGCCGACCGGGGCACGTTGGAACGAGCAACCGGCCTACTGCTGCGCCGGCTGTTTCGCCGCCCCGAGCTGGGCACGCGACTCGCCCGCCGCCTGCACATCCGCATCACCCTAGAGGATGGCCGCGCCTGGGAGCGGATGATCACCTTCCAGGACGCTACCGCCGACCCAGACACCGCCCTGTTCGCCGTGCGCACCCGTCTGGAGGCGCTCGATCTGCCGGCAGCGGCCGTCACCCTGACCATCACCCTGCATGACCTGTGCGGCGAGCGCGGACGCCAAGAACGCATGTTCACGACCCACGGCCGCCGCGTGGCCCAACTCGACGAGGCGATTAGCCGCCTGCGAGCGAGCCTCGGGGCCGCGCCCGTGTTCCGGCTGGTGGAGATCGAGCCGTGGTCGCGCATTCCCGAGCGGCGCAACGCGCTGGCGGAGTACGACAGATGACAGATACACCACCACAGGTCGATGAACGATCTGCAGAGCAGCGCGTGACGACATCGCCGGCACGAGATGGGGAGAGCACGCCGCGACCCGACCTGCGGCCGGTCAACATGCCAATCCCGATCACGGTCGAGACAGACTCGGAGGGCGAGCCAGTGTTCGTCATGTGGCGTGGTCGTCGCATCGCCGTGATGGAGGTCGCCGACCGCTGGCGTATTGATGATGAATGGTGGCGGACGCCGATCTCCCGCCTCTACCGTGTGGTGACGCTAATCGACGATCGCCTGTTTACGCTTTTCGAGGATCTGCTCACCGGCCGCTGGTACGCGCAGGGCTATCGCTACGGCAGAGGCGCTGAGCACCTCGCGGCCGGTTCCTCGACCGATCCCCATGCGATTGACCCGGCCCCGCGCCATGCTCGCCAGCGCTCGACACGACAGCCTAATCGCACGACCTGACCCATATCGCACCGCTCGCATATCACGCGCTCCGTCGCTGGCGCTGGGCGCGCATTGCCTGCCGCGCGCCTAACGCGGGAACCATTGTTTCAACCTCGTTTGTATTGCCGGCTTTGGCCGGGTGCGTCTACACGATTTCGGCGCGTCAGCGTTCAGCCATCAGTACACGGCGATTAGCCCGCCAGTTCACCGTCAGGTTCACGCGCTATCCGCGCCCACACCCGCGCCGTGGTCGCGGACCGTGACCGCGCGGTCGCTGAACGCTGACGGCTATCCCCTGAACGCTTACGTCAGTGCCATGTCTTTGTTGCCTTATGGAACACATGTTCTGCATACTGCCTACCATGAATATGGTTTCTAGTGTCTCACACGTTACCGTGCTGGCCGGCGCAACCACATTACCGGCTGGATGCCGATGAGTGAGTACGTCGAGCTGCACTGCCACAGCGCCTTCTCGTTGCGCGAGGGGGCATCGATGCCGGATGAGTTGGTGTTGCGCGCCCGCGAGCTGGGCTATACCGCGCTGGCGCTCACCGACCACGACGGTCTGTACGGCGCGATGGAGTTCGCGCAAGCGGCGCGCGCCTGGGAGTTGCGGCCGATCACCGGCGCCGAGCTGACCCTGACCGATGGCCATCACCTGACGGTGCTCGCCGCCACCCGTCGCGGCTACGCCAACCTCTGCCGGCTGCTGACCGCCGCCCACGCCGCCGGCCGCGCATGGGCGGAACATGGCAGAGGGACGGACGACGACAGACAGGCGCCGGCCGGCCGCCTCCCGAACGATAGTGCTCTGACAGATGGGCGCGACACCCCGCGACCACGCGCCGCCGATTCGCGAAACGAGGCCCGCCCGCCCCGCCTCGATCCGGCGCTGCTGGCCGCGCACGCCGAGGGATTGATCGTGCTCTCCGGTTGCCGCCGGGGTGAGGCCGCTGCCCGCGCCGCCGTGGACGACCCGGCCGGCGCCGAGGCAGCGCTGCGCCGCTACCGCGATCTTGCCGAGAAGGGCGCCTTTTATGTCGAGCTTCAGCAAAATCTGGTCCACGGTGACACGGCGCGCAACGCCCTGCTCGCCGGGCTGGCGCGGAAACTGGGGCTGGCGACGGTCGCCACCGGTAATGTGCATTACCATGTGCGCGAACGTCACCGCCTGCAGGATGTGCTCGTCGCCATCCGTCACCGCACCACGCTCGACGGCTCCCACCGCGAGCGACGGCCCAATTCCGAGTTTTATCTGAAGTCGCACGCGGAGATCGCGGCGCTATTCCGCGACTACCCGGGCGCGGTGCAGACCACGGCGCGTATCGCCGAGCGGTGCAGCTTCAACCTCGCCACCGACCTCGACTACGCCTTCCCCGACTACCCGACCGAAACCGGTGAGCCGCCGGATGACTTTCTCGCCCGCATCTGTCACGCGGAGCTGGCGATCCGCTACGGGCCGCTCGAACCGGCGCTGCGCGAGGAGGCGCGCCGCCGCCTCACCGAGGAATTGCGCCTGATCCGGTTACACCGGCTCGCCGGCTTCTTCCTGCACTATCGCGATCTACTGCGACTCGCGCGCACGGTCGCGGACGAGGTCTACAGCCGCGATCCGTCACGCCCGCGCGACTGGCAGCCGGCCGGTCGCGGGCGCGGCTCATCGGTTGGCTCGATCGTCTGTTATCTGATCGGCCTCTCCCACATCGACCCGGTTAAGAACCG
>JBBQJF010000524.1:0-2853 GCA_038325665.1 Dehalococcoidia bacterium
CGGCGCGGAGGGCGCACCGAACCCGTCATGGCGCGCCTCCGACCGGGTCCTTCGCGAGATTCGCATACGACGAGAGGGAGAAGTCGTTCGTCGGCCCGGTGACCTGCGCCGCAAGCCATCCGCGCAGCGTTCCTTCGTGCAACCGCAGCAGCATCGTGACGATGTGCGGCGCCCGGCGCGCGTCATCAGTGGGCACAGTGCCGACGAATCGGCCGCTGAGCAGCCCGTTTGCGAAGCTTGCATCGTTCACCAGCGTCCAGAGCGCGGGCGCCTCGCCGAAGCGCGCTCGCATGTCCGACGCGCCCACCCAAAGGACCATCGGCACGATCTTGTCGTACAGCCGTACGGAGCCGCGCCAGGTACCGCGCGCCACGGATGGGGTCGCAAATGACGCGGGCGGAGCAGTTAGCGGCGTGGCCTGCGCGCTCGTGAGCCTGGCCCCGCGACGCGCCCGCTCGGCCGCCAAATCCGGCATCACCGCCGCGGCAAGGTCGGCGGCGAGACGTCCGGGCAGCGGCGAGGATTGGTTCGCCAGCACAACCAGTGCGACGCCCGCATCCGGATAGATCGCGAGCACCGTGCTTACCCCCGGCATGCCGCCGCTGTGTCGCACGCGCCGCACACCGTTGTCGTCGTCGACGAACCACCCGAGCCCGTAGCCGCTTAGCGTGGCGCCGGGGGGGGTGGCCGCCTGCTGCATGCGCCGGACGCCGGCGGCCGAGAGGAGATCGGCCGCACCGTCGCGGCGCGCGTCCAAGTGGAACTCGGCAAAGCGCAGCAGGTCGTTCGCTGTCGAGTACACAGCCGAAGCGGCGCGGTGATCGAAGTCGTAGAACGGCACCGGTCGGCGGTCCGCGTCGTAGCGCACCGCGCTGTTCTCCAGCCCGGCCCCGGTGCTCACTGTCGTGCGCGTCATCCCGAGCGGCGCAAACACGTGGTCGCGCACGTATTCCTCGTACGATGTGCCCGAGACCGCGCCGACGATTTCACCGAGGATGCCGTAGCCGAGGTTGGAGTAGGTGTAGACGGTGCCGGGCGGGAACATCACCACGCCGTAGCGGTCGATGGTACCAGCGACATCAGGCTCGCCCATGCGGCCAGTGCCGTCTGCATAGTAGAAGCGATAATGCAGCGGAATGCCGGCGGTGTGGCTGAGAAGCCGTCCGACGGTCGCCGAATCGGCGCTGCCGGCGAGACCCGTGATACGGCCGGACCTGAGGTACTGGTTCGCTGGCGCATCGAGCGCAACACGCCCCTGCTCCACCAGGCGCATGATGGCGGTGGCGGTGATCGGTTTGCTGATCGACGCCAATGAGTATCGCGTGTCGGGAGTGACCGGAATGCGTTGCGCGAGGTCCGCATATCCAAAGCCCTCGGCCCAGACAGTTCGCCCACCGACCGCAATTCCGACGGTCAAAGACGGCAGACCGGCCGAATCGACGAGGCGCCGGATGGCGGTGCGCAACGAGTCCCGGATGGCGGGGGTGATTTCCGCGGTAGCGACGGCTCGCATGACCGCCGGGCTGGGACTGATGACCGCCGGGGCGCAGGCGGCGGTTGTGGCCATTGCCACCAAGATGAGCGAAGCGGCGCGCCGCCTCGGCCCTTGCGGACTCCGGCGTACGAAGTATAAAATAGCATCCAATTGCGTATCCCAATAAGTGAACATGGAGGAGAACATAATGTAGGACCCCGCCCTTGCACCAGCAGGGCAAGCTGAATCGCGCACGACGTCCCCCGCCCGACAGGGCCACTCCCCCCGGCACAGAGGCGACGCATGTTTGGTGATCGCGTGAAATCCGTCCACCGTCCTACCTTCGCCAGCGCTCGGCGCGCTCCATGGCGCCGCGCCGCCCTCATCGCGGCCGCCGGAACCCTCTTCACCGCGCCGGCGCGTCCACTCTCCGCGCAGACCGGCGGCGTGGTGGCCGGCGTCGTCATCGACGCGCGCACCCAACGGCCGCTCGCCGACGTTCAGGTCGGCGTCGAGGGCCGCGCGGTGGGGACGACCACCAACGCAGGCGGCCAGTTCCGGTTGACCAGCCTTCCCGGCACGCAAGTCACGCTCATCGTGCGCCGCGTGGGCTACCGAGCGCTCAGCGAGAGCGTGGCCATCGGCCGCACCGATGTGCGGATCGCCCTCGTCGACGCGCCGCGCTTGCTGGACCAGGTGGTGGTCAGCGGCACGGCGGCGCCAGTGGAGCGGCGCGCCCTCGGCCACTCCGTCACAGTGGTGGACGCGGTCGCCGTACAGCAGGCTGCCCCCGTGCCGAACACCGCGAGCCTCATTAACGGCCGCGCACCCGGCGTCGTGATGGTAGGCGGCAGCGGCGCGATCGGCAGCAGCCCGCGCTTCCGCATCCGCGGCGCCTCAAGCCTCTCGCTCAGCGACCAGCCGCTCGTCTACATAGACGGCGTGCGCATGGCCAACGACATCTCGACCGGTCCCAACACACAATTCTTTGGCTCGGCCGTGGTCTCCCGCCTGAATGACATCAATCCCGACGACATCGAGAGCATCGAAGTCATCAAGGGTCCGGCGGCGGCGACGCTGTACGGCACCGAGGCCAACAACGGCGTCATCCAGATCATCACGAAGCGCGGCCGCGCCGGGCGAACCACGTTCACACTCGACACGCGCGCCGGCACCAACTGGTACAACGATGCGCAGGAGAGAATCGGGTACAACATCAACAGGAACCCGGTCACCCTGCAGCTGCAGCGCTGGAGCGCGGTGGAGCAGGAGGACGCCCGGGGCACGCCGCTCTTCAAGACCGGACGCACGCAGCAGCACAACATGTCGCTGAGCGGCGGCACCGAGCAGGTGAAATACTTCCTCAGCAGCGGATACGA
>JBBQJF010000525.1:0-2848 GCA_038325665.1 Dehalococcoidia bacterium
TTCGCCGGGGCGCCGATGCTGCTGCTCACCACCACTGGCGCGAAAAGCGGCGCCCGCCGCACGACGCCCCTGGTCTATCTGCCCGACGGCGACCGCTTCATCATTTTCGCCTCGAAGGGCGGCGCCCCAAGCCATCCCGCGTGGTATCACAACCTGGTCGCGCACCCCGACACCACCGTCGAGGTCGGAACCGAGATCATCCCCGTCACCGCCACCGTCGTGACCGGTGACGAACGGGACCGTTTGTATGCCGAGCAGGCGAACCTGCGCCCGGCGTTCGGCGAGTACGAGACGCGCACGACCCGCCGGATTCCGGTCGTCGCCCTGCAACGACGCCGCGCATAATCGCGCTCCACGACACGGGCGCGGTGATGCGCGGCGGCCGGTTTCGGCTCAGTGCCCGGACTCGGGTAGAATGCGCGTGACCGATGCACGGGAGTCACGCGTGCCCCGCCGGGTCGCCACCGGCCCACGAAAACCGTTCCTCCCCCTTCCCTTGCAGGGAAGAGGGCCGGGGGGTTAGGTCGGGGGTTAGGTATTCTCAAGGGAGACCGCCGTGAAGTTTCACTGGTTTGCCGAAGTCACGTACCCGCATTTACCGGCCGACTTCCCGCGACAGTACCACAGCGCCTGGGTTGATCCGCCACCGCGCCTGATGGACCCGCGCAAGGTGGGCGAGACCTATCGCATGTTCATCCGGCTGATGGAGCACGCCGACCAGGTCGGTTTCGACGGTCTGGCGGTCAATGAACATCATCAGACGGCCTTCGCGATGACCCCCTCGCCCAATTTGCTGGCCGCGACCCTCGCGAGCAACACCAAGAACGCCGCGATCCTCGTGATCGGTGACAGCCTGGCGCTGTACAACCCGCCCACGCGCGTCGCCGAGGAGATGGCGTATCTCGACTGTCTCTCCGACGGCCGTCTGATCGCCGGCTTCGTCTTCGGCACACCGATGGACTCAGTGTTCTCCTACGGCACGCCGCCGATCGAACTGCGTGAGCGCTTCCACGAGGCGCGTAAGTTGATCGTGCGCGCGTGGCAGGAGCCGGAGGCGTTTGCCTTCAACGGGAAATACACCAAGCTGCGTTACGTCAATCCGTGGCCGCGCCCCGTCCAACAACCGCCGCCGATCTGGGTGCCGGGCAGCGGCAGCGTCGAGACGTGGGATCTGGTGATCGACGAGAACTACTGCTACGGCCACCTATCGTTCTCCGGCCTGCGGGCGGCAAAGCCGATTGTCGATGGCTTCTGGGACTACGTGGACTCGCGCGGCGGCGACACCAACCCGAACCGGATGGCCTTCACCCAGATCTGCTGCGTCGCCGAGACCGACGAGCAGGCCGAGCGCGACTACTACGAGGCGGTCCAGTACTTCTACACGCACAATCCGGTCGCGCCGGGCTTCGCGGCGCCTCCCGGCTACCAGACGCTGGAGTCGATGAAATCGGCCATGGAGCGCGGCGGCGGGCGCGGACTGACCAACGAGGACCGCGTCCGCGCGGGTAAGGGCGAACTGAGCTTCTGGGAGTACGACGAGAAGGGCTTCATCATCGCCGGCACGCCCCAACGCGTGCGCCAGCGGATCCGCGAGCTTGCCACCTCCCTGCGCGTGGGCCAGTTGATCCCAACGCTGCACATGGGCAACCTGCCCGAGGAGATCGCGCACAAGAACACCGAGTTGTTCGGTCGGGAGGTCGCCCCGTACCTGCGCGACATCTGGGCGGACATGCCCGATCACTGGACGCCGCGGGCCAGCCAGGAGCGTGTTGCCGCGACTGCTCCCATGCCGGCGGCTGTCGCGACGGGCGGTGACGGAGGATGATCGGCGTGAAACTAGAGACGGTCGGCGGATGCCAGGTGCGGGTCTGGTCGGGGGGCGATGGACCTCCCCTGCTGTACTTGCACGGTCTGGAGCATCATCCCGGGGCGGCCCCGTTCCTCCAGCGTTTGGCGCGGAACCACCACGTCTATGCGCCGGAGTTGCCCGGCTACGGCGAGTCCACCGGCTTCGAGACAATCGATGGCATCCTCGGCCTGACGCTCTACCATCGACAGCTCGTGGAGTCGTGGGGTGTCGATCAGATCGATGTGATCGGGCACAGCTTGGGCGGAATGTTCGCCGCCGAATTCGCGGCGCTCTGCCCGCATCTGACGCGCCGGCTGGTCCTGATCGACGCCTACGGGCTGTGGCTGGACGATGTGGGCATGCCCGACCCGTTCGTGCTCAGCGAGAAGGAGCTCACGAGCGCGAAGTGGGCCGCCGCCGGTGCAGCAGTTGAGCCGTCGATCTTTACGCCCGACCCGAATAACCCCACCGCCACCGTGCTGGAGCGGGCGAAGAATCTGGCGACGGCAACCAAGTTCATGTGGCCGATTCCGGATCGCGGCCTGCGCGGGCGCCTGCCATACATTCAGGCCCCCACCTTGGTCATTCACGGCGCCCGCGACGGCCTGATCCCGTCCGCCTATGCCGACGAGTTCGGCCGGCTGATCCCCAATGCGCGGGTGCTGCACATCGACGGCGCCGGCCACCTGCCGATGGTCGAGCGCGAGGACGTGTTCATCAAGGTGGTGGAGGAGTTCCTGTCGTCGTAGGTGCGACCCGATGGGTCGCCCGCCGCCCAGTAGACACGTCCCAACGGACGTGTCTACTGGGAACGGAAACCGTCGTCGGACAGTGCGCTCGACCGGCGTGGAAAGTGCGCGCACCGTACCGCGATCACACCTACTCCTCCGCCTACTCCTCCATCAGGAATGCGCGGATCGCGTGAACCGTATCCTCCGGGTACTCGACCACCATCGCGTGACCGCCGCGCGCCAACACGCGTAGACGCGCATTGGGGAT
>JBBQJF010000526.1:0-2840 GCA_038325665.1 Dehalococcoidia bacterium
GCGACCTCGGCTTCACCATGCACGGAGTCAAGAGCACGCGTCGCAAGATGGCGGGCGGCATCCGGCCAGGCGACCGGCTGATCTTCTACCTCACCGGCCGCAAGCAATTCGCCGGCACCGCCCGCGTCACCTCGGAGATGTTCGAGGACCATGCGCCTGTCTGGTCCAACCCGAAGAAACCGGGCGAGGATTACCCCTACCGCGTCCGCATCCAGCCGGAGATCATACCGGACGAGGCGCACTACATCGACGCGCAACCGCTCGCCCAGCGCATGACCTACACCCGCAAATGGCCGGTGGAGAACTGGACTCTCGCGTTTCAGGGGAACCTCCATCTGGTGCCGCGCGACGACTACGAGTTGATCGCATCATCGCTGCGCGAGGCAGCAAGCATTTCGGTGTGATCGGTCAGATTGCCGCGGCGTCGCGTAGCGCGGCCATCTCCTCCCACGAATAGCCGAGTTCCAGCAACACCTCCTCGGTGTGCTGACCGAGTTCGGGAGCCGGGCCGCGCGCCGTGACTTCGCTTCGGCTGAAGCGGAACGGCCCCTCGACCGTCTCGAAGGGGCCAAGGTTGGGGTGGTCGATCGTGGTGAAATAGCCGTTAGCGCGCGCCTGCGAGTCCGCGATCACGTCGGTCATCGCCGCCACCGGCGCCCAGATCACTCCATGGGCGTCGAGCCGCGCGCCCCACGCGTCACGAGAGGCCGAGGCGAACACCGACTCGAAGATGCTCACGAGTTCCCGGTTGTACCGGCGGCGAGCGTCGAGCGAGTCAAAGCGCGGGTCGGCGGTGAGTTCCAGCCGCTCGATCGCGGCGCAGACGCGCGGCCAGTAGGGGTCGGGCTGCGGCATGACCAGCATCAGCCAGCGGCCATCGCCGCACCGATAGGTATTCCAGATCGGGTTCGGCGGCGCGGTTCGGTCGTGCCGCACCGGGTCGGCGCCGGCGACCAGAGCCGCCTGCACGTCCGTGGACAGCACCCACAACCCGGTGTGCAGCAGCGAGAACTGGACTTCCTGACCCTTCCCGCTCCGCTCGCGCTCGTACAGCGCGCCGAGGATGCCGCAGGTGATGGCGAGCGCCGTGGAGTGATCGCCCATTCCCGGCCGTTGGAGCGGCGGCTCGCCTCCCTCGGGACCAATCAGGCCCATCATGCCCGACCGCGCCCAGAAACCGGCATAGTCGAAGCCGAGCCGCTCGCGCTCCGGCCCCTCGGCGCCGTAGCCGGTGAAGTTGGCGAATATCAGCCGCGGATTGTCCACGCTTAACGCCGCATGGGTCACGCCGTAGCGCTCCGCCCGCCGTGGGGTCAGGTTGCTGATCAGCACGTCGGCTCGTGCTGCCAACCGCGCGAGGACTGCTCGTCCCGCCGGGTGTTCGAGGTTAAGGGTGACGCCGCGCTTGCCCCGGTTGTCGGCCTCGAACACGTAGTTACCGGCAAAGTCACCCGGATAGCCGACCGCACCGAGTTGGAAGCCACGCCAGGCGTCACCACCGGGCGGCTCGACCTTGATGACGGCGGCGCCCATGTCTGCCAGCAGCGCGGCGCCGGCCGGCGCCGCCAGCCAGTTCGCCACCTCCAGCACCCGCACCCCCGTGAGCGGTCCGTCCATACCTGCTTCCCCCTGCCAGTCGTCGCCGCATCGTAGCCAGGCGGTGGTCAAGAGGCAACACGCATGCTGGCCGTCGGCAGCTCACGCGATCCAGGCAGCACGCCACGTCATCGCCGGCCGTAAGCGGGTACCATGACAAAACCGGCGCGCGGCATGGCTGCACGACGACCGGAGGATAATGGGCGCCGTGACGAAGCAGATCGCACGAGTAACAGAGCCGGCGGCGGGACGCGACCCGCGGTTACTGGCCGCGATCGGCGAGGCACTGATCGGGACGGCGGACGTCCGCGCGGCGTTGGAGCGCACGCTCCACCTCGTTGCCGAACTGCTCGGGCTCGACGCCGGTTGGGTCTGGCTGCTCGATCCGCGGACGGGGCAATTCTACACGGCCGGTGTGCGCGACCTGCCGCCCTATTTGAGAGAACCGGTACGCATGACCGGTTCATCCTGCACTTGCATCCGGCTGTTCCGTTCCGGCGACCTTACACCCGCGAACATCGAGGTGCTGAAGTGCAGCCGCCTCGAGCCAGCCGTTGAGGCCCAAGATCTGGCCGGCACCGCGGGGCTGCGCGCTCACGTCAGTATTCCTCTCTCATTCCAGGGCCGGCCGCTGGGCATCATGAATATCGCCGCGCCCACACGCCGGGCGCTCACCGCGGATGAGTCGCGCCTGCTCGCCGCTGTCGCGCATCAGGTTGGCGGCGCGATCGAGCGCGCCCGCTTGGCGGAAGAGGGCACACGCCTGGTCCGGGTCGAGGAACGCGCCCGCATCGCGCGGGAGATTCACGATACGCTGGCGCAAGACCTCACGGCGATCGGGTTGCATATCGAGGGGGCGCTGCGCCAGCTCGAGGCGCGACCGGAATTAGCGCGGCGGCGGCTGACGCGCGCCCTGGAGATGACGCATGAGAGCATAGAGGAGGCGCGCCGCGCCGTGCTCGACCTGCGCGCCTCGCCGCTCGACGGCAGGCCCCTGGCCGAGGCGCTCGCCGCGCTGGGTCGTGCCTTCACCTCCGAAACCGGTATCCGCGTCCAAACCCGCGCGGACAGCGACCGCTCCATCCCGCTACTCATGGAAGGCGAACTGTTCCGGATCGTCCAGGAGGCGGTGGCCAACGTCCGTCGCCACGCCGCGGCGACGGAGATCGTGGTAGCGCTTCGCACCGGTTCGGATGGCGTGCGTCTGACGATCAGCGACAACGGCCGCGGCTTCGATCCGGCCC
>JBBQJF010000527.1:0-2833 GCA_038325665.1 Dehalococcoidia bacterium
CATGCCGCAGACCGCGAAGAAAGTCGCGGCGGAGAGCGGAAGCGCCCAGGCGCTGACGCCGACCCGAGGGCGATCCACGTACATCGGCCATCCACTTTCCACCGCTCGCGGGCGTGCTGGCATCCCCCCCTCGCTGACCGCTATGATACGCGAGGTCGGGACGTAACCCGGCCCGGTCAGCCGTCACACGCCGTCTCGCGCGTGTCGCCGTCGAGCGTCAGCCCGAACGGGGACCGAGCCGTGCGGGGGGCTGACCACGGTACTTCGGGGGAGCGGAAGGGGCCCGGTGGTCCTCGCGGTCTTCAAAACCGTTGCGGGGCGGCCTGCGCCGTCCCGGGTGGGTTCGACTCCCATGCGCTCCCGCCACCTCATCCTGTATCGGGCGTTGTTCAAAATCGCCAAGGGGTTATGGGCTTCGGGTAGCAAGCCCGTGATCAGGCGACCGGTGGGTGCCGAGCGCTCGCCACTCCATCCACGAGGATGGGGCGAATGCCCACCGGGTCGCCCGCGCCGGCGATGTGGAAGCGTCGAAGCGCCCATTACTGCACGATCAGTCGCCCCGACATCTGCTCGCCGTGCACATCGCATGAATAGGTGAACGTGCCCGGCTGGCCGATGGTGAATGTTAGACGGGCGGTCTGACCGCCGTCGATAGTCTCGGTGCGCGGCTCGTTGCCGGAGGCGTCGGTCACGGCGCGCAGATGCCAACTGTGCCGCGCCGACCCCTCGTTGCGAAAGGTCATCCGTACGGCTTCCTGTGTGCGGACGGTGATCTGCTGGACATCATACGAGTTGTCCCGGGCGACGATGGTCACGTCGCGACCCGACCCGCTGGCTGCCGCGGCGCCGGTGGCGGCCACCGCCGGTGTCGCGGTGGTGGTCGAGGTGCCGGAGCGGGCCGGCGTCGCACTGCTGATGGGGTTGAACGCCGGCTGGGTGACGGTCACGCCAGGACCGAATTCCGTCCGACCGATGCGGTTATCGTCGGATTCGCAGGCGACGAGCAGTGCCACGGTCGCGAGCGGCGCCAGCAGGAGGAGAGTGAGCGAACGCACGGAGCGCATTCTTGAGCGCCTCACCTTCATCGTTTTTCACCCTCCACGCTACGAGTGAACGTGGCTACGCACAAGTACATGTCTCGGGTATCCGCCGCCAGCTTGTGGCGGCCGGACGCCGCGGGCGCCTGACGCCCGCCCGCGAACCGGCATGACATGTCAAGCGCGGCCCGCCCGCCCATGGTTGGGTTCGACCGACGAGCGCGCTGGATGCGTGACCGACCCCGCGCCGGCGCGGACCGCCTCCCACGATGTTGCGCCGGAGGACGCGGCGCCATCCGCCCGAGCCGCGGCAGCGAACCGGCGCACCAATCGTCCGCAACACGCCACGGGGCGCCGACCGGCGCGGGTGCGGCTCGACCATCCGCGCGTACCGTGCGAACATGGAACCTGACGACACTCCGAGGTGACACCAGCGATGATTAACAAGAAGACCGTGCGCGATATCGACGCGGCCGGCAAGCGCGTGCTGATGCGTGTCGATTTCAACGTCCCACTCGATAAGGAGACGGGCGCGGTCGCTGACGACAGTCGCATTCGCGCCGCGCTGCCCACGATCCAGCGTTTGCGCGGCCAGGGCGCTAAGCTCATCCTCTGCTCGCATCTCGGCCGGCCGGACGGCAAGATCGTCGAGCGGCTACGGATGCGCCCGGTGGCCGAGCGCTTGGCGGACCTGCTCGGCGCGCCGGTAGCCTCCGCGCGTGACTGTGTTGGTCCCGAGGCCGAGCGGGCCGTCGCGGCGTTGCAACCCGGCGACGTCCTGGTGCTCGAGAACCTCCGCTTCCACGCCGAGGAGGAGGCGAACGACCCGGAATTCGCCCGCCGCCTGGCGGCGCTGGCCGACCTCTATGTCAACGACGCCTTCGGCACGGCCCACCGGGCGCACGCCTCCACCGAGGGCGTTGCCCATATCCTGCCCGCGGTGGCCGGCCTGCTCATGGAGAAGGAGCTGGAGTACCTTGGCAGTGCCGTCGGCAATCCGGAGCGGCCGTTCGCGGCGATCATCGGCGGGGCCAAGATCTCCGGCAAGATCGATGTGCTGCGCCATCTGCTCGACAAGGTTGATCTGCTGCTGATCGGCGGCGGCATGGCGAACACGTTCCTCAAGGCGCGTGGTCGGGCGGTCGGCGATTCACTGGTCGAGGATGACCAGCTTGATACCGCCCGTGAGGTGCTCGCCCGCACCGGCAGCGGACGCCCCCGGCTGGAGTTGCCGGTGGACGCGGTGATCGCTGACCGATTCGCCGCCGATGCCGAACGACGCACCATCGACCTCGCGACCGAGGACGTGCCCGCCGGTTGGCAGGTCCTCGATATCGGCCCGCGCACTATTCAGAGTTACACGTCCGCCCTGACAGAGTGCCGCACGGTGGTGTGGAATGGCCCGATGGGTGTGTTCGAGTTTCCGGCGTTCGCCGCCGGCACGCTCGACCTCGCCCGCGCGGTGGCGGACCTCGACGCGACCACCGTCATCGGCGGCGGCGAGACGGCCCAAGCCGTGGAGCAGGCGGGGGTGGCCGGCCGCATCACCCACGTCTCCACCGGCGGCGGCGCATCCCTCGAATTCCTCGAGGGCAAAACCCTTCCCGGCGTCGCCGCCCTCCAAGACCGCTGACGCCGCGCCCGCCCTCGTCGTGCCATCCCACGCCTCGCCCCGTTCCGCCCATGGTGCGCGAGAATCCGTCGTCGATCGTCTCACCCACCCCCGCCCGCGCCCCGCACCCCGCTCCCCCGTGCCCAAAGACCAAACACCCAGCGAGGATACGCCCATGGACGAG
>JBBQJF010000528.1:0-2829 GCA_038325665.1 Dehalococcoidia bacterium
CGGCAGATCGACGTACTTTTCCGCGAACTGTCGCGGTGTCATCTCACCGTCGCGGTGGAAGCCGCGATCCTTGTCGTTCCATTGCCAGTGGAATCGGGCCGGCGGTGTGCCGAGGTGGATGCACAGTATGCGGTGGACGACTTTAAGCGTCTCATCCTTCGCCGCGCGAAGGCCGGCCGTCGAGGCGCCGGCAGCACGCATCGATCGCAGCGCGCGGGCGCCCTCGCGCAGCTTGGCGAGCAGCATGCTGTTCATGCGACGAGTGTTCGACGAACTCTCCGTCTCGGGCATGAACGCCTTCGGCACCAATCCGTGCTTTGTCACGATGTTGATGAACATGTTCCACTGCCCACCGTCGTCGAGCGGCCGGTCAAGCAGAAACGCCACCGTGCGGTCATCCAGTGCCTGGCCGGATGTCTCGATGATCGCCTCGAGGAAGTAGTTCGCCCGCTCAAACTTGTCCCAAAACAGCGTGTAGTTCTGGCTGAACTCGAATTCCTTCAGGTTCATGCGCTTCATCGCGCCGACCCGAAACAAGTTCAGCCCGGCAAACATCCAGCAGCGCCCCGAGCTTTTCTGATTCGTCACGGCCCAATCATCGAGCAGGTGGCTGAAGGTATGATCGATGCTGGTCACGATGCCACGATTGAGAGCAACATCGTCGGCCGAGACCTGTGTCACCGCGTTCTGGGCCAGCCGGTGCGCCGGCACGGTGTCAAAGTCTGACTGGAAGCCGGCGACCGTCTCGGGAGTGAGAGCGCCCGCGTTCTCGGCGGTCGCGGTCGTGGTCGAATCGATGAGCGGTGTGGTCATGAGGTGAGCCTCCCTCGAAAATAGGTGATGGGTGTTGAGTGATGGGTGTTGGGGGACGCCGCCTCTTTTGATGGGTCGCCCACGCCTCAATCGCTCTCACGGTGGACGTGTCCGCGCGGGGGCGAAGGGGTCGCCTGACGCCGCACGAGTTGGAAATCATTGTGCCACAGCGCTCACAACTCGCGCACCGTCACGGTACACCGCCCGACCTGTCCTCCGCGCATGACAGTGGTGGGACCATGGCCGTATCATGACGGGCAGCCGGACTGGGAGACGGGTATGGAACAGCGCAAACTCGGGGCGACGGGACTGACCGTGCCGGCGCTCGGCTTCGGCTGCGGCAGCATTGGCGGACTCATGGTGCGGGGCGAAGCCGCGGAGCAGACACGCGCCGTGGCCCTCGCGCTGGAGGCGGGCATTACCTATTTCGACACCGCGCCACTGTATGGCGACGGCCGCTCGGAGGAGAACCTCGGCCGGGCGCTGCGGGAGTTAGGGGCGTGGGAGCGCGTGGTCGTGGGCACGAAGGTGCGGCTCGGCCCTGCTGATCTTGACGACTCGGCCGCCGCGCTCCGCCGCTCCTGCGAGGCGAGCCTACGCCGGCTCGGACGCGACAGCGTGGACCTGCTCCAACTCCACAACCCGATCGCCGCCGGGGGAGACGACGGTCGGACGCTGAACATCGAGCAGGTGGACCGCGTGGCCGGCGGCATGAAGCGGCTTGTGGCCGATGGGCTGGTGCGACATGCCGGCTTTACCGGTCTGGGCCAAGCCTCGGCGCTGGCCGGCGTCGCCCGAGGCGGCGGCTTCGCGACGGTGCAGAGTTATTTCAACGCGCTCAATCCCAGCGCCGGCTTCGCGGATGTGAGCGGCGGTGGGCAGGACTTCGAGGGTCTGATCGATGTCGCCGCCAACGCGGGGTTGGGCGTGATCGCGATCCGGGTGATGGCGGCGGGAGCGGTGGCGGTCGCGCCCGAGCGCCACGCGAACGCCGGCGACCCCGCCTCCCCGCTCGCGTCCGGCGGCGAGTACGACCGCGATCGCGAACGGGCGCGCGCCATTGCGTCGCTAGCGGGTGCGCTTGACCTCAATGGCCCGCCCGAACTCGCGCTGCGATTCGCCCTGGCGAAGCCCGGAATCTCGACGGCGCTGGTGGGATTCTCCGATCTGGAGCAGTTGGAACAGGCGATCCAGTGGGCGGAGCGCGGGCCGCTGACCGAGGACGCGGTTCAGCGTGTGCTTGAAGCCGTGCGGTGACGGCCGGATGGCGCGTACGCGGGATTCCGCCCAGGACCGGCCGGGTTCAGCCTCGTCCGCGAATCATCGGGGACAGGCGTCAGGCGGGGGCCGCGCCACCGCGAGGGCGCCGGGGAGGACGTTGAGAGTCATGGCACAGATACACTCGACCGACGCCGAGCAAGATGTCCAGCAGGTGGTAACTCTCATGTTCGCAATGTTGACTGAGAACCCCGCCACCTCTATCCACGATGTCCGCGGTCGCAATGACCAGCAGGGCTGGAACTACACCGTGCGGTACGGCTCGCGTGACTATCCCGACGACGCGGCCACACCGGTCGAGGGCATGCGGCTGTCGCCCGACCAGCTCGATGAGGCATGGGCAAAGGCCAAGCGTATGCACGCCGTGAACGAGTTTGCCTGGATGTGACCGGCGGCGGGGTTGCCCAACACCCAACACCCAACACCCAGGAAGATAGTATGCCCGCCTATATTTGTGTGACCTGTGGCGTCCAGTTCTCCCCCAGTGAACTACCGCCCGCGCGTTGCCCGATCTGCGAGGACGAGCGGCAGTACGTCGGCTGGGGTGGTCAGCGGTGGACCACCCGCGAGCAAATGATCGCGGGCGGCTTTCGCAACGAGATCCGCGAGGAGGAGCCGGGCCTCATCAGCATCGGCACGACGCCCGCCTTCGCCATCGGGCAGCGCGCGTTGCTGGTGCGGACGCCGGCCGGCAACGTGCTGTGGGACTGCATGAGCCTGCTCGATCAGTCGACAATC
>JBBQJF010000529.1:0-2822 GCA_038325665.1 Dehalococcoidia bacterium
ACAGCGGCGCCGGCGACGGCCATCGCCGGCGCCGCGGTCGCGCTGGTGGTGAATCCAGCGGCGGCGACCTTATCGATTGAACCGGTCCCGGTGACAGCACGACCCGCGAGAACGATGGTGAGGGCGGCGGTGAGAACTGCCATCCACATGAATCGTCGATTTGGCATGGTGATACTCCTGCGACTAATCCACATTGAGTATCGTTTTAATCGCGGGCGACTTGAGGGCGTTCATGGACAGAAGGTGACCGCCGGGCCAGCAGTTCGTGTTCTGCATATCTCATTTCTGGTCTCTGTCTAAACAATCCGGCTTCGGAATGGCGCCCGGCGAACCGCTCAGGAGCGCACGCACCGGGTCGCCGCCGGCTGGTGTATGGTTGAAGAGATGCGCGATCTCGCGACGGGACGTGCCGCCGCGCTCGCGTCGCGACGATGGTGCCTCCTCCGTGAATCTGATTGACATCCTGATCATTGGCGTACTCCTGGCGAGCCTGGTGGGTGGGTACCGGCGCGGTTTCTGGCTATCGCTCGCCCGCTACGTCGGGGCGCTGGCCGGCTTCATTGCCGGCGCGCGCTACGCGCCGTTCGTCGTCGACCGCGTCGGTGTCGTCGATCCGCTCGCGCGTCAGGTGGTGGCGCTATTCGTCATCGTCGTCGCGACGAGTGTCGGGGGCAGCGTCGGCTTTTGGGTGGGCGGCCCACTGCGTCGCTGGCTGCTTCGGATACCCGTGCTCGGCGCGCTCGACAGCGCCGGCGGCGCCGTCCTCTCCGCCCTTGTCACGGTAATAGCGATTTGGCTGCTGGCGTTCACATTCGCCCGCGGCCCCATCCCCGAGCTGGCACGAGCGATTCAACAGTCGCGCATCATCACGCGAATGGACGCCGCGACGCCCGAACCACCGCCATTCGTCGCGAGACTGCAACAGATTCTCGCCGGTCACATTCTGCCGCCCACGTTCGTTGGACTCGAACCGCGCCTGCCATCGGGGGCCGCTTCCGCTCGGCCAACCGGCGTGCCGTCCGCCGTGCAAGCCGCGGCGGCAGCAGCGGTGCGCGTCGAGGGCCGGGGATGCGGCGGCATCTCGACGGGCAGCGGTTTCGCCGTCGCTCCCGACGTGTTCGTCACCAACGCTCATGTCGTCACGGGCACAAACCGCACCACCATCACGACCGGCGACGGACGCACGGCGGCGGCCGCGGTCGTGCATTTCGACCCGGCCCGCGATCTGGCGGTCGTGCGTGCACCCGGCCTCGGCGTGGCGCCCTTAGCAGCCGGCGAGGGCGAGCGCGGCGACCGAGGCGCGGCGATCGGGTATCCCGGCGGCGGTCCGCTGCGGATCAGCCCGGCGGTGGTGGAGGGCCGGTTGAACGCGCGGGGGCGCGATATCTTCAATCAACGCATCATCGAGCGCGACATCTGGGTGATCACGGCCGAGGTCCGGCCGGGAAACTCGGGCGGTCCGCTGGTGGACGCGGATGGACGGTTCATCGGTGTCATTTTCGCCGGGTCAGTGAGCGAGCCGGACCAGGCGTTCGCGCTCACCGCCGACGAGGTTGCGTCCAGCATTCGCCAGGCAACGGACGCGACACGCGCCATCGACACCCGCGGTTTCCCATGCGCACGGTAGCCAGAGCTCGACGGCCCTCCCCCGCGGGGGGGAGGGCCTCGATGCGGCCGCGGCGGTCAGCTAGCTGGCTGCGCGGCAGCGACCGGCCGACCCGGGAGATTGAGATCGGGCGGCGGCGGCGCCGGATTGATCACATCCTGCATGAGCTGCGGCACTTGCTGGTCGAGTTCGTCCAGCGTCCAGGTACCGGGCTTCCAGATGGTGCGGAACGGCACCTCCTCGTACGCCAGTGAGACGGTTCCGCCGGAGACATAGAACACCTTGCCGTTGATGTTCCAGGCGGCGTCGGTTGCGAGGAACACCGTCATCGGCGCGACGTACTCGGGTTCGCGCAGCGACGGCACGCTGCTGACGGCGGCGGGCGGAGGCGTCGGTTGGGCCTGACCACCGGCCGCGCGGGCACGGAGCTGGCTCGCCTGGGCCGGTACGGTGGCGGTCATGCGGGTGGACGCGCCGGGGGAGATGACATTGCACGTCACACCGTAGCGACCGAGATCGCGCGCCACCACCCGCGACAGTCCGGCAACGCCTGCCTTGGCAGCCCCATAATTTGCCTGGCCCGGATTGCCGCGCAAACCGGAAATCGAGGAGTAGTTGATGATCCGGCCGGAACGCTGCTGGCGCATCACGACGGCGGCCGGCTTGATCGTGGCGAACTGACCCTTGAGGTGGACAGCGATCACCGCGTCCCATTCCTCCTCGGTCATGTTGAACACCATGCGGTCGCGCAGGATACCGGCGATGTTAATCAGAATGTCAAGTCGCCCAAACGTATCAAGCGCCTGCTTGACCATGCTCTCCCCACCATCCATGGTGGAGACATCGCCGGCGTTGGCGACTGCCTCGCCGCCCTTGGCCTTAATCTCCTGGGCGACCTCTTCGGCCGGCCCGCTGCTGGGCTGGCTGCCATCGACCGCCACACCATAGTCGGCGACGACGACGCGGCAACCTTCCTCGGCGAGCAGATGAGAGACTCCGCGGCCGATACCACGGCCGCCACCGGTGACGATCGCGACCTTTCCTTCGAGTCGATTACCCATACGACACTCCTCCCGACCCCCGCCTCACGGGGACATCGTGTTGACACGCGTGGTGGCCGCGCCCGGCCGCCGCGACAACCCGGCGGTTGCCGGCCGCCCATTTTAAGGGCGCGACCGTAGCATGCCCAAGCGCGGAACATGGGTCAAGAGAAGTC
>JBBQJF010000530.1:0-2796 GCA_038325665.1 Dehalococcoidia bacterium
CTCGCCAGCGGGGTCGAGCCGGCCCTGCATCGTGCCCTCGGGCCGGTCGGTGACCTGCCGATGGGTCCCGGCCACACGGTCCCAGGCATGTAGCTCCCACTTACCACCGGCATTCGAGGCATACAGCAGCCGCTCGGGCGCGTCGCGCGCCCACGAGGGCAACGTCACCCGCGGCGCTCGGAAACGGAG
The DNA here is from genome assembly GCA_038325665.1 of Dehalococcoidia bacterium. Classification (GTDB taxonomy): domain Bacteria; phylum Chloroflexota; class Dehalococcoidia; order CAUJGQ01; family CAUJGQ01; genus CAUJGQ01. Next base: position 190 of record JBBQJF010000530.1, read on the forward strand.
CCGCCACGGCGCCTCGTTGAAACCCGCCATCGTGCAACCTCATCACTTACCACCAGCCGACCTTCCACTTGAATCCCTCGTGGTCCCAGCCGCGCGGCCCCGTCTTGGCGATGCGGGAGTGATGCTTCATGCATAAGGGGATGGTGATGCGGTCGCGTTCGTCGCCGCGCCACTTAAGCACGGCGACCTCTTGTCGCGGGCGCTCCGTACAGAACTCACAGCGTGCCGCCATGATCACTCCGTTCCGTTAATGGGGTCATGCGTTCATCGACTACCCGTTCGGGTAACGCGCATCGGAGCGCTCCTACCGGGCCAATCCGTGTTTACTCGTGGGGCGACCCGGTGGGTCGCCCTGGTCCCCGTTTCGCGGGCGCGCGGGCCGCGCACCCGTGTGCCCGGCCGTGAACGCGCCACCTCACTCCGCGACCGGCACGATCAACCCGATACTCGCGGTGAACCCGTGCACATAGGTACGGCCGCCCACGGGGCCGATTTCGCCGTTGCAGAAGAAGCCGGCCAACGGCACCGGCCCCAGATCGCCGGCGACCGCACGCGCATCGTGGTCTGGCGCGCCGAACAGCCCGACGCCGCGGCCGTTGCACGAACACAGCAACGCCGCCAGCGGCGCCACGCCGCCGAGGTCCCGGCGCGCATCGGCAAGTAACTCGTGTAGGTCGTCATCCGCCGCCCGCGCGTCGCGTACCTGGAACTGCACCGTCTGCCCGATGCGGGGAACGTCACCAACCGCGAGCGCGCCGCTGTCGCGTTGACTGCCGAGCAGGTTTCGGATGAGGAAATCGCCGCGCCTGAATTCGGTTCGATACTCGTCGATGGCGAGGCCCACGAGCAGGTTGGTCCGCGCACGCTCCTGCATCTCCGGGCTGAGCGCCTGGAAGGTCTCGGTCAGCACCTCCATCGGCGGACGGCCGCCGATGCTCGTGATCCAGTTTTGCTCGGCGCCGGTGATCGTCCACGTCTCCCCGATCGGGGCCGCACCCTGGGCGACGACCGTGCGAATAGTGTACGCGCCGCCGATGGCGATCAGCACGGCGCCCTGGTCAAAGGCACGCTCGCCCAAGAACACATGGGTGCGCTGCACCCGTGGGTCGCCCGAGGCCATGCCGCCGATGAGAGGCGCGCCTGGATAAGCGAGCGCGAGGCCGGCCAGCAGCGCATCAATGTCGGTTCGGAACGGGTCGGCGAGAATCAGCCAGGCATGCGCCTGGTCGGGCGTTAGGCCGGTGAGCGCGTGCCAGTCCCCGGCGGTGGCGCAGGCTTCCACGCGTTCCCGCGTGACATGGGCCGCGCGTACCACCCCGCCGGGCATGGTGACACCGAGCACCGCCACCGCCGGCCGGTCCTCGATCTCCCGACCGGTCCCGATCACCCCCTGACCAGAGCACCCGGCGATCACGCCCGCGGCCGTGAGTTCGCGCACGCGACCGAGAATATCCTCGAAGTCCGGCGCAAACGCGGCCGAGGCAAAGACCAACACGAGGTCGGCGCCCTGCACTGACTCACCGGTCGCCGTGAGCGCCCCATCGAGCGCCTCCTCCCAGCCGGCGCCCGACGCCACGGCGCCGGCAGCGTGCGCGATCTGGTGTGTACTCATACGGCTGCTCCCTTGAAGGTGGGTATATGGGTGTTGGGTGGTGGGGGTCGAGGACAAGACCCCAACTCTTATCCTCGGTGGCATCCTCGGGAACACGGGGCGTGAGACGCCAGCCAGATCCTACCAATGATGCTCGCGGCTGCGCGAGACGAATGCAAGGCGGGGACGAAGGGGGACGGGACCGCGTGTAAAGAGGCCGGCGCGGGTTCTCCACGATGGCAAGGACGCGGCCAGATTCCGCGCCCACCGCTATTCTGGTCGCGCCACCGGCAAGGACCGGGCGTCGCCGGTGACATCGAGCATGTCCGCTGACACCCACAGCCGTTCGCGGGAGTTCGCGGGGTTGAGGATCTGTAGCCACAGGTTATCCGCGCTGCGACCGACCACGTCGACCCGCTGACCTTGCTGGAGGTTTGTGATGATCGCGGCGTCGAGCGTGGGACCGCGACGGACATTCGGGAATGCGCGCGAGGTGGCGCTCACCCGCTGCTCGGACGGTGGTGGCGGCTGTGCCGTCGCGGTCGCGACCGGCGACGCGGTTGCCCGCGGCTGAACGGCCGGTCCGCCCACCACGACGGTCGGCTGAAGGCCGCGCACTTCCTCGGTGTCATTGTCCGGAGACAGGGGTAGAACGGAGACCAGGAAGAAGAACGTGAACACGACGCCGATCATCCCGGCGACGATCGCCAGTCCCCGTTCCCAGCGGATATGGGTCTCGGGCGACTCCCAGTGCTCGAAGTCTGGGGCCTTCGACCGCTCTGACGGCAAGTCACGCGCCACGGACACATCCCCCGTCAATCGCTACTCGTCTCATAGTATACGCCTGCGATGAGGGTATTGCCGTAACTGGTGGTCGTGGGCAGGGCCAACGCACGTTGTTCGGATAATCCACAAGGCGTGTACGCTGGGACCATCCAATACTGGTGATAGGAGGTACCCCCATGGCGAGTCCGACGAGTCCGTCGCTGTTAGAGCATTTCGCGGCCTTGACCGAC
>JBBQJF010000531.1:0-2777 GCA_038325665.1 Dehalococcoidia bacterium
AGGGGCACACCAAAGAATACGCCTCGGCCTTCTTCCACAACCTCTTCCCCGGCTACCGGGTCGAGCAGGCCGTGCTGGACCGGTCCGAGCGGTTACTCGCCGATACCGGTGACGACAACCTTCTCCTCACCCGCATGTTGCGCGAGGGCAACGACGACCTCGTCCGGGCAATCAAGTGCCGCGCCTTTGCCGAGGGGTGAGCGCGTCGCTTGCACGAGCGCCAGTCGCCCACCCGCGACCAATCACACCGAAAAGGGACCCTCTCGGCCGCCGAGGGGGTCCCCTCCCGTCACCAACCGCCGAACCGGCTCGTCCTCCGCGGCAGACGCCCGGAGCACGGCGCACCAACAGCGAACAAGCCTCTGACCCGCATGGTGATCCGGTGGGTCGCCCCTGTCCCGCCCAATGTGCCGGCAAACCCATCCAGTTAGAACCGAACAGGTCGCCTGATCATGCACTGGGCCGTGCTACCTCGCCCTCGGCCGCGCCGCCTTGGTAGGGCGCCGGCGGGCGGGCGGGCGCGGGCGCGGCTTGGGCATGGGACTTTTCTCGGGCAGGCGGCGGATGTACAGCAGCATCGCGACCGCCACGACCGCCAGCCCCAGCGCGATCCACTGCGGCACCGCCAGTGCGCCTTTCTCCGATTCGTTGACGCGCAGGAAGCTGAGCAGGAAGCGGATGACGGAATAGCCAAGGACATACAGCCAGAACAGCACGCCGTCCCGCGCCACGACCCGGCGCAGGTAAACCAGCCCGAAGAACATGCCGATCAGCAGCAGCGGCTCGTATCCGCCGGCGACGGGATGAACCGGGGCGCCGGCGGCGGCGCCTGGTCCACAAATCGGTGTTTGGAGCGTCTCGGGATGGGTATAACAGAATCCCCAGGGCAAGCTGGTAGCCTTCGCTACATGCTCGCCGTTGACGAAGTCGCCCATCCGCCCAATCGCCTGAGCCATGATCATGCCGAACGCGGCGGCGTCGGAGATGATGCGCATCTGCAGCCGCCGCCACCAGGTGTAGGCCCAGCCCGCCAGCGCGCCGCCGATCAGGCCGCCATATACCGAGATACCACCCTCGTTGACCGAGATCACGTCGCGCCAATTGCCGCGAAACACGTCCAGGTTCTCGACGACGAACAGCAGCCGCGCACCGACAATGCCGCCGGGGATCGCCCACAGCGCGATGCTGTAGACATCGTCCTCGAGGATGCCGCGACGTTTGGCGAACATCGCCGCGACGAACACGGCAGTAGCGATCGCTACCGCCGTGAACAGACCATGCCATGTCAACAGGAAGCGCCCGATCTCGGCGATCGTCGGGTCGATGTAGATCTCGATCGAGAGCGACGGAAGCACAGATATGTCCTTCGTTGTGTCTTGAGCACCAAGCTGCCCAGCCGGCAGATTCCCGTCTCACGCGGATCGTGGGGCCGGCCGGCGGGAGCGCACCCCGATTTGCCACAGTGTCGGCCATGAGGCACGGCTGCGGCAAGCGGTCCAGCCGCATTAACGGGTTCATCTATTCGCAACCGATTCGCGTTCCCGCTCGTTCCCATCCTTCGCGCCGCTTGCCTCATCGAGCAATTTTTGCAGCTCGTCACCGAGATTGGCGGTGCGTTCGGCGAGTCCGGCGAGAATGGCGCGCTCGGGCGTGACCTTCGCCCACAGGCGGCGACGCGGTACCCAGAACGTGACCGCCAACCCGCCGATCAGCAGGGTGGTCGCGACCCAAATGAGCCATGAACCGGGGTCGCGCTTCACCAATACACCGGTGTACGCGCGTGGGCCTTCGTATGTGTACTCGTACGCGCCAGCGACCACCGGCTCATTCAGTCGCAGCGGCAGTCGCGCCGCGTCGCCCTCGCGGCCGGTCGGGTTCTGGAGGTCGAGCAGGCTGGCGCCGTTGGGTTCCTCCGCAAGCTGCAACAGCGCCACTGGCTCGATGCCGGGAATGCCTTGCACGATAAGCTGGGGGAGGCCGCGTAGTCCGCTAAAACTGACATGCAGGTTGGCCGCGGGTCGCGTCTCGCCCTCGGCCAGCGTGACCTGGAAGTCCTTGTCCTCGGGGTTCGCGCGGTCACGCAGATACACCATGCTGAGCCGCCACGGTTCGATGTCAGAGGCGCGGTAGACGGTGGCCAGTAGCGGCCGGCTCATGCCCGCGACGGGTATCCAGGCGACGCTCTTGCGGTCGTCGAGCGGCGCCATCACCAGGAATTCGTCGAACAGCACGCCGCCGGTAGAGTCGCGCACGACCACCCGTGGGCTGGGCGCGGCCGGCTGGCGGGAGAGGATCGGCGCCTCGTGGTAGACCACGGCGCCAGTGTTCAGGTCGCGCACGCGTAGCGACGCTCCGTCACCGGTGTAGGTCGCCTGATGGAAGCGATACCCGGCGCAGGGCAGCGGGTCGTTCACGGTGGTCTTGCCGCGGCAGATTGCACGGCCTTCGCGGTAGATCACGAGGTCGGTGTGATAGTCGATGATCCGTCCGGTGGCGTCCCTGCCCTCGACCGACTTGAGGTTCTGCACCTGCATTTGATCGGTGTGCAGCACCGGGAACACCGGCGCGGTCATACCCTCGCCGACCTGGAAGAACGTGCTAAATCCAATCAGCTTGGAGACGATGCCGCCGGCCATGAACAGGATCAGGCTCAAGTGACTGGCAAAGGTGGCGAGCTGCGCCCACGAGTAGCGGTCGGCGAACAAGTAGACGGCGCCGTCGCGTTCGTCAACGCGCTCGACCTTGTAGCGCCGTGAGCGCAACGTCTGCTCGACCGC
>JBBQJF010000532.1:0-2761 GCA_038325665.1 Dehalococcoidia bacterium
CGTGCCGGGCTGGCTGGTGGCGACCCGCGAGAACGCCGACCTGGCGCGGCGGTTCATTGCCGAGACGGCGGCCAAGCACGGGGTGGCGCCGGACACGCTGACGCTGCACGCCGACCGGGGCAGCCCGATGGTGGCGCAGTCGGTGGCACTGCTGTGGGGCTCATTGGGCATCACGCAAAGTCATTCCCGCCCCCACGTGTCGAACGATAATCCGTTCTCCGAAAGCCAGGCGGGGACGATGAAGTATCACCCGACGTTCCCGCGGCAGTTTGGCTCGCTGGAGGACGCGCGGACGTTCGGCCAGCAGTTCTTCACCTGGTACAACACCGCGCATCATCATCAAGGGATCGGCTTGCACACGCCAGCGCAGGTGCATACCGGAGCAGCAGCGGTCGTCCGTGTCCACCGCCACCAGACGCTGCAGGCGGCGTATGCCCAGCATCCCGAGCGGTTCGTGCATGGCGCCCCGCACCCGCCCCTACTGCCCACTGCCGTCTGGATCAACCGCCCCATCCCGCATGACCAGGAGGTGCCTATGGTCCTTTAGCCTCCGCGACGATGTGTCTCATATTCGTTGACAGGTTCCGTTTTGAACCTGGACTCGCGGATTCGGGTTAATGATGTGCGGTGGCGGCGGCCACATACGTCATGGTGTAATGAAGTCCATCATGACAAACGAGCGTGCAATCGAAACGTTCCAGCTAAAGGCCTATGAGAATCTCGCCGCCGCGGAGAGTGAGCTTGCCAACAGCCGCTATAATACGTCTGTCAGCCGCTGCTACTATGCTAGTTTCCAGGCGGCCATCGTCGCCCTGCTCCAGGCAGGCGTGCGGCTGCCCGGCGCGGATATGTTCTGGGGACATAATGTTGTCCAGGCTCAGTTCGCGGGTGAGTTAATTCGCCGCCGCAAGCAATATCCCTCGGAGCTACGGACGGTGCTCCCGCGGCTGATTGACCTGCGCCACATAGCTGATTACGAGATAGACGTGGTGAGTCGGACCCAAGCTGAACGTGCGGTCCGCCGTGCCCGCGGCTTCGTGACCACGGTGCTGATGAGAGGAGATGGATCTGCATGAAGAAACACATGACTATCCCGGCGCCCAGCCGCGACGCCCTCGCGGAACTGCAAGGCATGATCGCCGCGGGCTACCCCGGGACGCAATTCTCTGTGTTCCGGGGGGACGACCCGGACGGCTGGTATCTGCGCGCGGTAGTGGATGTGGACGACCCGGATGAGGTGACGGACCTGGTACTTGACCGCCTTGTAGACCTCCAACTCGATCAGGGACTGCCCATCCACATCATCCCGATTCGGACGCCGGAACGGCTCGCCACCCTCCGAGCGCGGCAGGTAGCGGAACGCCACGATGTCGCGCGGACACCACTCTCGTAAACGCGGTTGGCCGTGAGAGGCATTGGTTGGCATAAGCGCATCAGCAACTTCCGGCTGGGTCGCCGGTGGACAGACCGACCGGGGTCCCCGGTGTCACCCACCAATCTCGCCCGCCAGCGCCGCGATGATTCGCGCCGCCCGCGCTCCAGCGGCGGCCAGCGCGGGGCCAACCTCGGCCGGGGCCAGGCCGCATGCCGCGTCGTTGTTGGAGATGGCGCGCGCGGCCAGGAACGGCAGCCGGTGCAGCGCGCACACCTGGCCGGCAAAGGCGCTCTCCATATCCTCGCACTCGGCGCCGTAGTGTTCGCGCAGGTCGCGCAACTCCGCCGGTTCGACCGTCCACAGATCGGCCGAGGCGATCACGCCGGTGATGGTCCGCGCCGGCCGGCGCGGTGTGCCGGCCGGCCAGCCGGCGGCGGTCCACGGGCCAAACCCCGCTGCCTCGCGTGCCGCGATTACCCCGGCGCGGGCGAGCAGCGCCGGGTCGGCCGCGATATGGCCGAGATGCAGCCGCGCGCCGTCGCGTCGAAACCGGATCAGCTTTGGATTGATGCCGCGGGCCTGCCGCGCGGCCCGGTCGGCAGCGGTGGTGTGGACGACGTATCGCGCGCCCAGTACGATATCGCCGGGCAGGAGGTCGGGGTTGTGCGCGCCCGCCGAGCCGCCGTGCAACACCGCCGCCGGCTGGTACCGCGCGATCACTGCCTCGGTCGCCGCGGCGGCGTTCGCCGGACCGCAATCGGAGAGGATCAGCACCACCCGCCGCCCGCCGGCCCGCGCCTGGTACATCTCCCACGGTTCGGCGCCGTCCAGCCGTCGCATGTCCGCGAGCAGCTCTCGATACGGGGCGAACTCCTCATCCATGGGTACCACGATCGCGACCGGCCGCTCGTCATTCATCGACGGGAGGATATCGAGGAGGCGTCGCGGTGGCAAGCGGCAGACGCGGCACGATCGTGGCGGCGGGTTACACACGACACCGCCGAGGGCGCGTCATCCCTCTCGGATGAAGCCGCGCCCTCGGCGGTTGCGGCGGACGCGGCCATGGCCAGGCGCCCACTCTCGAACTGCGGTGACTCAGCCAGGTCTGCCGACGCGTCGAGAATCATCGTCGGACCACCGGCGGCCGCATCCTCACGCGATACGCTCGGGTGGAGCAGATGCCGGATGCCCCCATGTCGTCGCTACGTCCGCGCGGCGGGCGCGGCATGGCCCGCGTCCTGGAGGAGGCGGATGCCCTCGTCTCCGGCCCCCTCCTCGACCGTGGCGCGATACGCGGCGAAGATCGCCCGCCGCAGCACTGTCAGCGGCACCGCGCGCTCGGCCTCGTCCACACCCTCAACCTCGCGGTGGAGCTGCACCAGCTCG
>JBBQJF010000533.1:0-2761 GCA_038325665.1 Dehalococcoidia bacterium
GGCCGTCTCGGGCGACGCCCGCAACGCCGCCGCCACGAAATCGCGTATCTGGCTATCGGTCAGTCCGAGATCGCCGTGCGCGGCATCAGTATGGGCGCGCGCCGACCGAACGAGATCATTCTCGTCGCGGCCTTCGAGGGACTGGCCGCAGACACAACGGATGACAAGCATGGGGACCTCCCGTATTCGCGTGATTCCCCGCGACGACGCCCGGTACGCCGCGCCCGAGAATAGTAGCAATCCAACCCGCCAACGCACTGTCAGCAGTGAAAGGGCTGACCACCGACGGCCGCGGGATGGGGTCGGGTGCGAGTATTTCAAGGCGCGCGGACCCGACCCACTCTGGAGCATCGCGACAGGGCGACCGCGTGCCGGGATTGGCGATGGTTCAGATCGCCCCGTCCGCCCGCAGCGTGGCGATGTCGTCATCGCCGAGTCGGAGCAGGTCGCGCAACACCGCCTCGGTGTGCTCGCCCAGCAGCGGCGGTGCCGAGCGGGGGGCGGCGGGCGTCTCGGAGAGATGGAATGGCGGGCCAATGACCTTGACCTCGCCGGCCGTTGGGTGGGGTAGCGTATGGATTACGCCCAGCGCTTGCACCTGCGGGTCGGCAAACGTCTCCGGCAGAGTGTTAATCGGGCCGGCAGGGATGCCGTTGTCGTTCAGCAGCCGCAGCCACTCCTCCGCCGTGCGTCGCACGATCAGCGACTGCACCTCCGCGACCAACTCCTCGCGGTGCGCGAGCCGGTCCTGATTCGTGGCGAAGCGCGGGTCGCCGGCCAGGTCGGGGCGGCCGGCCACCTCACAGAACCGGCGGAACTGGCGCTGGTTGGCCACGGCCAGCGCCAGCATCCGGTCCTTCGCGCGAAATGCTTGGTAGGGCACGATGTTCGGGTGAGCGTTGCCGAAGCGCGCCGGCGGCTGGCCGCTGACGAGGTAGTTCTGACCGACGTTCGCCAGCCATGCCAGCGCCGACTCGAGCAGCGACACATCCACCCGCTGGCCGCGACCGGTCTCGCGGCGGGCGTGGAGAGCGGCCAGCACGCCGTTAACGGTAAACAAACCGGCGGTCACGTCGACGATCGCGACGCCGACCTTCATCGGCTCGCCACCAGCGTCGCCCGTGATCGACATGATCCCGGCCATGCCCTGAATCACGAAGTCATAGCCAGCGTACTCGGCGTACGGGCCGGTCGTTCCGAACCCGGTGATCGAGGCGTGGATCAGGCCGGGATTAGCCTCCCACAGCGTGGCGTCGGCGAGGTCCATGCGATCGAGTGTGCCGTGCTTGAAGTTCTCGATCAGGATGTCACTCTCGCGCACCAGATCGAGCAGTACCCGCCGCCCACCCTCGGTCTTGAGGTTCAGGGTAATGCCGCGCTTGTTGCGATTCACCGAGAGGAAATAGGCGCTCTCGCCACCGGCCCACGGTGGCCCCCAGGCGCGAGTCTCATCGCCCTCGCCCGGCTGCTCGATCTTGATCACCTCGGCGCCGAGGTCGCCCAGCGTCATGGCCGCGTACGGCCCCGCCAGCACCCGCGACAGATCGAGCACCCGAATATCGTGCAACGGTCCTGGCATCACTGATCCTTCGACTGATGCGCCACAACCCCGCCGGCCGCTCATGAGACGTGCGCCGCGACCGGATAACGTCCGCGATTCCGGGCCGGCTCCGGTCGGGAGAGCGGACTCTCCACCATGGCGGGACTGACCCGCCGACGCTATCACCGGGATGAGTGTAGGGCAAGGCGGGATGCCCTGGGGCGGTCGGGGTCGTCGCGCGTTGCCACTCCTCTGAGCAGCGGGTCGGTAGACGACCCCACGCATCCGATCGGGGCGCGGCGAGCCGGCGCACGGCGGAACCGCGCCGGCCGCTGGTTCGTGTCGCTTACTTCAGTTGCCCGTCGATCCGCTCGGCGACGAGACGGGCGAGCCGGATGGCGTGAGCGCCCTTGTCGTCCTTGTCGAGGCGAGCGGAGGTGCTGACAGTGGCAACGATGGGACCGTTACGAAGCGTGACCGCATAAACCACCAGACCGGCGCCGCTCTCATCGGTGGTAAACATCCGATCGGCGGCCGACTGGCGGCCGAGCGCTGGCGCCTTGTACGGCGACCGAGCGTAGAACGGCCGCTGGGCATACTCGCGTAGGTTTTCTTGTTCCGCGAATGCCTGTCGCGCATGGTCGGCGTCCGCGAAGCGCTCGGAGGATACGGCGATCATCGATGGTTGGCGGGGTCGGTCGGGCGCACCGGCAAGCGCGAACAGGCTGCTGAATCCGGCCGCGCGCCCCCACCCGTCGAGAACGGCGCGCGCTTGCTCGGGGTTGGTGAGTCGCTCGGCGTACGCCTGATTATCGCTCAACCATTCCTCGGCGAGCCGGAATCCGGGTGGCAAGTCGTTCACCGTGAGCGTCATGACACGTAGGTCATCGTCCGTGAGCACACGTTGTACGGCCGGGGCACGGTTACAGGCCGCGGCCAACATCAGCGGCGCGACGAGCAGGATGAACAACCGAATGCACTGGTTCATGTGATGACGCTCTGAATTGCACGGTCCGTCTTTTCGATCATCGGCGACAGCGGGGGTCAACCTGAGGGGAACGGGCAGGGGCGGCGCTCATGCCAAGGGCCTTTCGATTGTCATGGGGTGTCCAGGCCGAGGAGCGCGAGGGCACTGTTCTGCCACGCGAGGTCACGCACGGCCGCAGCCATGTTGGTCGCGCCGGTCGCCCGCAGCAGCGCGATCACCGCATTGCGCAGCGC
>JBBQJF010000534.1:0-2760 GCA_038325665.1 Dehalococcoidia bacterium
GACGAGGAGGGTGTCTTCTTCCACATCGTAGACCGCCGAGAATTCGAGCGCGCCGAGCCGGTCGCGTACATCGGCATTCGCCTCGCGGACCTTCTGGACGACCGCCGCATTTTCCTCGTTGAGTTGTCTCAATACGTCCGCCGTGTTCGTGTCCACCGTACTGCACCTCGCACGCGCACACTGCTCGTGAGCGCGGTGTTCTCATGGACGGCCAGGGCGCCGCGATGATCACGGCCCGCGCGCACGAATGCCGAGGACTCCCGCGCCGGCGATCTCCGATATCTCGATCGTGCGGAAGGACGCGGCCGTGAGCGCCCGTGTCACTGAAGGAACGAGCGCATCCGCGTCGGCGGTCGCGGCGGGAATGGCGGCGCGCAGGTCGCCACGCGGGGCCAGCAGCCGGCGCGCTTCGTCCGTTATCGCGTCCAGGTCAGCCGCCGTCAACATCGTGAGCAACACCAGGTCGGCGATGTGTGAGGCGATCGGCGCCGACGTGGGAGCGGCGCGGACGCGGGCGACACGGCGATTTGCGGCGGGTTCGGGGTCGGGTTCACACACGATCACCAGGCCGGTAGCGCCCGTGCTCTCGACCAGAGCGAGACGAAGCGCCTCACTGGTCGCGCCAAGCACCACAATAGTGGCGCCGCGACCGGCGCCCGCCGCGAGATACGCCGCCACGAGGTCATCACGCATTACACCGACCACCGGGCGGTCGACAGCCGCCTTGTGATGAACGATTGCCTTGTCGGACCGGTCGTTGGGTGATGCGGGGAACGCCGGTGTCCCACGGGGTGGCCCCTATCCGAGCATCGCCGGGAGCTGTCGTGGGGGCGACTTGGCAGGTCGCCCGCGTCCCATGCCGCATCCCGGTGGACGAGTCCGCTCGCGACCGAACGGGTCGCCAGGCTCTACATGAGGCATGCCGCCATCGCCGTGCCATCACCCACCGGCTGCCAGCCCGGCCCGCACCCGCTGATAGGTCTGGTCGAGCGTCTCCGGGAGCACCTTCGTCTCGGCGGTGATCGCCATGAAGTTGGTGTCGCCGCCCCAGCGCGGGACGATATGGGTGTGGAGGTGATCAGGCACGCCCGCGCCGGCCACCCGACCGAGATTCATGCCGACGTTGAAGCCCTCCGGCCGGTACTCGGCGGTAATGGCGCGGATGATTCGCTGCGTGATCGCCGACATCTCGGCGGCGATTGCAGGATCGAGTACGCCGAAGTCGCCGCCGTGCGCGTACGGCGTGACGAGCGTGTGCGCGGTGTTGTACGGATAGAGGTTGAGGATCGCGTAGGCGCGCTCGCCCCGCAGCACGATCAGATGGTCGGCGTCGCGGTCATCGCGCGGCGTGTCGCACAGGAAACAGCCGGTGGCCGAGTCGGCGGTGGTCACGAACTGCATCCTCCACGGTGTCCATAGTCGTTCCATGCGGGCGGGGGCCTCCCTGGGAACTGGATGTTGGGTGTTGGATGTTGGGTGTTGGGGGGACGGCCCCGCCTTCCTGGCATGACGGCGCTCCGCGGCGGCAGAGATGCCTCGCTGAGAGATACCTCACTCGCCCCGTTCCTCGCGAACGAAGGGGGCGACGACTGCCATCGGCGCGTTCAGCTTCAGGCCCACGAATGCGTGATGAAACGCTGGACTCACGGAGGTGTGCCCACCCGCACTGCCCTGCCCTCGCACGCCTGCCCCGGCACGGACGAGAGGGGCAGGCGTGCGAGGTAGCACGCCCCGAGCCACCGCATCCACTGCCCAGACATAGGTGCGTTGCGCCGGAGCGGGCCGAGCCTGGACGGTGCGTGGAGCGCCCTCACGTCCCATCAGCTCAGTACGATCTGCGTGACCGCGTAAAAGATGCCGATCACGAAGCTGCCCGCGAAGATCCCCGCGGCCGTGCTATTTTCCTCAAAGACCTCGTGCATGAGGTTGTATCGCCGGTTCAACAGCTCGAACACGAGCATCACGATCACGACCGACACCGCCGAATACAGCACCACCGCTCCCATGTGCTCGAAAAACTGTTGAACATCATCACCAGACATATGCACCTCCGGCGCGGGTGATAGGTGATGAGTGTTAGGTGTTGGGGAACGGGAGAGGCACACCTCTCAGTACCGTACCCTATGACCCAACACCTAACACCCATCACCCATTACCTGTTCATCCCATGATACTCGCGGTTGGGCAGCATGCCGGTCGCGGAGGCAATGCGGTTGGTGAAGTTGTACATGGCCGCGGTCTCCGCGATGTCAAAAATGCCCTCGTCAGAGAAGCCAGCGGCGCGCAGCCGCGCGATATCCGCTTCGCTGCACTCGACCGGGGTGCGCGTCACCTTAACGGCGTAGTCGAGCATCGCGGTGGTGCGCTCATCGAGACCGGCGCGGCGGTAGTCGAGCGTAATACGGTCGCCCAGCACCTGATCGCCCAGCAACCCACGCAGTCCGGCGCCGTGCGCGGTGAGGCAGTAGAGACAGTGGTTCTCGGCCGACACCACCACCGAGATCATCTCGCGCTCGGCCGTGGTCAGCTCCGACTCACCGACCGTCACCTCCGTGAAATGGGCGCGCCACTTGCGGAAGTGCTCCGGACGGGAGGCATAAACGCGGAAGACGTTGGGCACGAAGCCCAATCGCTCGCGCGCCTTCCCGAAGAGGGCACGCACATCGTCGTCGAGCGACGCCTCCTCGGCGATGGGCAGCCAGGCGATGCGTTCCTCGACGGCATCCTCGCCGCGGCGATTCTCGGCAGTCGATGTCATGG
>JBBQJF010000535.1:0-2759 GCA_038325665.1 Dehalococcoidia bacterium
CGTTGCCTGGGCCACTCCAAGAATGGCATCATGCGAGTACGTGCCGCGCACATCAATCACGTCTGGTGCGTGGACTTCATCCATGATCGCGACGATCAGGACCGGCCGCTGAAGTGGCTGAGCGTGGTCGATGAGTTCACACACGAGTGCGTGCTACTGGAAGTCGAGCGCGGCATGACCAGCGTGGGCGTGGTGAACCTGTTGATCGAAGCGTTCATGATCCGAGGCGTGCCCGCGCACACCCGCAGCGAGTTCATCGCCAAAGCGATCACGCGATTGGCAGAGATCACGGGGATGCAGATGCTGTACATCGCGCCGGGCAGCCCGTGGGAGAACGGCTTCGCCGAGAGCTTCCACTCGCGGCTGCGTGATGAACTGCTCAATGCCGAGGTGTTCGCCGACGTGCGTGAGGCCAGGGCGCTGGCGGCGACGTGGCGCAACGAGTACAACCGCCGGCGGCCGCACTCGTCGCTGGGCTACGTGTCGCCAGCGGTCTACGCGGCAACGCTGAACACCGTGCAGCCCGAGGTGCCGCCGACGCCGCTGGCCAGCCCTCCGGCCCAGGCTGCGCCGCTCTCTCCGGGCAGTCCAGCGGCGTACCTCATCACCCCTATCCTCAACCATCGACTCTCATAGAGAGTGGTACAGGAAATGGGGGCGGGACACGACGACGACCTCACGGCGTACGACACGTCCGCCGCTTCTTCGGTGGTGCATTACTTTCGCGCCGACCGCCCGGGCCAACTCCGCAGCATTTCTGACATCACGCCGGCGCTGCCGCTGTTCGCGCAGCTCCGCCGGTACACGCTCGCCACCATTGCGGCCGCCGAGACCGCCGCCAACTTGGCGGCCGTCATCTACACCGACAGTCCTGCCAACGGCGAGGCGGATCCGCTGGAGCCGATGGACGAGGTCGAGCTCGAGCAGCGCATGGCCACCGTGCTCCCAGGCGGATGGAAGCTCGGGCAGGTCCACGCCGAGCAGCCGACCACCACGTTTGGCGAGTTCAAGCGCGAGATCCTAAACGAGATCGCTCGCTGCCTGAACATGCCGTTCAACGTCGCCGCCGGCAACTCCTCGGGTTACAACTACGCCAGCGGTCGCCTAGCGAGGCTCGATAACCGGCTGGCCGTTGGCGTCAAGCGTAATAGACCAAACCAACTTACCAGAGGTTGCATCCATCAGGCGGATGAGAGGCTGGCCGCTCGGCGTGAGTTGGACCACAAGCACGGGTTTGCCAGACGCCGAGTCCATCGTGATGGCGGGAATGCCTTTGGGCCCAACCGAAAGGGACAGCGAATCGCCGCCTCCTGCACCCGTGAACGTGGCCATGACCATGCCGTCCAACTCACGCTGCGCCGAGAGGACGATTGTCCCTTGAGCAGGGCCGCCACCAACAGTGATGGTGTCGGCGTGGATGAACCTCAATCGCCATGGTCCCGGCAACCATTGCACGGCGGCCAAGGTCGCGATGGTCAGCGCCCACGAGAGCGTAACACTGGCGATCAGGAGATCTCGAGTCCCCCATCGCGCAGATCGAGGAGATTCGCCGCTCATGGGCAGCCCCCGACCGTCGGGTTCTCGGGTTCCGCCATGTTCGGGCAATGCTGCAGTTGATACTGGAGGCATGCGCAGTAGCTCGCTTTCGCGTTCTGCTTTGCCGCTTCGAACTCGTTTGCGTATCGTGTCGCGTCAATCACTACCGCGCCACTGATAATACCGTTGCACGCGACGTAAAGCGGCTTCGTTCCGGACAGCAGCGGCACGCACCCGACGAAGCACGTGACGTTTCTCCAGGAAATCGGCGGCGTCGAGTCCTTGAGCAACTGCCGGTAGGTGTCGTCGCACGGCAAGCCACCGCTGCAAGGGTCCGTCGCTATCGCGCGCAGGGCAATCCCGGAACGTCCGGAGACTGCCAACGCCGTCTCGTAAACGACGCGCGGCGCTCTGACGAGCGGGATGAGGTAGTGCATGCGAGACCCGTCCTCCGCGTCAACATCGAAGGCAAGCGAGATGCACGCAGAAGCACCGCACGTTCCCTTTAGCTCACCGATCACCAGCGCGACGACCGCGTCCCGTTGTGTGATGAAGGCGCTGTATGGATGCGATGGATCGAGGGCGGCGCGGTCGTATTCGTCAACATGCAACGTGGTCCATGCCAAGTCGCCGAACTGGCCGGCGCCCCCGACCACGTCGGAGGACAGGATCGCGGACTGGGACAGCTTGAACACGGCAAGCTCGGCGTAGCCCTCGATGCAGAAGGCTTCGGCGATGACGAGCGACTGCGTCGCGACGTATCCGCTCAGCGATCCCTCGGCAGGAACCTCCTTGACTTCTTCAAGAGTAGCCTTCGTGACCGGAGTATCCGTGGCCGGCGATCCTGGCTGAAGCATTGCCAGCGAACCGACCGACGCGAGTGCGACGAAAGCAGCGGCGATGGTACGGATCATCTTGGAGTTCCTTTCGGGTAGGCTACCAGAACGCACGATCATAGGCAATGCGGCGCACGTCCTCGGGTCAAATGGCGTGCGGCCGCCGTCGAAGGGTTTACGCCCGTTGTCAGACATTCCTCTGTCGTCGTCGAAGTGTCTACCGCCATCGTGGAAGGGGCTGCGGCGAACATCGAAGGCTCGGTGACGACCGTCGAAGGGTCGGATGGGATCGTCGAAGGCTTGGATGGAGCAAAAGAAGGGTTGGACGGGGCCGTCGAAGGGTTGAAGACGATCGCCAAAGGCAGGAACACGACCTCCGACGGCATT
>JBBQJF010000536.1:0-2740 GCA_038325665.1 Dehalococcoidia bacterium
GGGGCGCCATTTGTTAGGGGGTGGGGGGGCCGGCGGGGGCGTCCCCCACACCGGGGGGCGGGGCCCCCCGCCGGGCCCCCCCGCTCACGGGATTGAACCGGCTTCTCTGACGGCGCCCCTAGCCCCCGCGCTCGCCGGCCTAGCGTGCTCTCGCGCCAGCGATCAGGGCCGCGCCGAGTCCTATCAACGTCATGAGAGGTAGAGTACTCATCGCTTCATCCCCCGCTGGGCCACCAGCAGACCGATACCGATCAACACCAGCGGCCAGATGATCCGGTCGTCAAACCAGGGCAAAACGCGCCGCATCACCAGCATCGCGCCAAGCAGGATCAACGCGCCGCCCACGATCACGGCGCCGGTCACGCGGTCCGCGGGCCGTGCCAGACCAAGCCGCTCGCCCTCCGCCGCCTCGGGGATCAGGACCCAGCCGAGGATGTAGAGCAGGACGCCGGACCCACCTCCAATCGCCAGCACGACGAAGGCGATGCGCAAGAGCACGGGGTCGATGCCGAGATACGCGCCCAGGCCGCTGCACACGCCCGCGACTACATGGTCATCGCGGCCACGGCGCAATTTCCGGCCGGTCTCCGGCGGGCTGGCACGCTCGCCGAAGGGTTCATCCGTGGGATAGTCGGAGGGTGGCTCCGCGAACGACGTGGCGGCGTCCTGATGTGTTTCCCTGACTTTTCCCTGCACCATCATCCACCTCCCGGCAGACCCGGCGCCGGCGCGCCAGGCGGCACACACGCGGCGGGATCTTCCAGCTGCAGCATCGCCAATGCTCCGGATGCCGTCTGTCGGGCATAGTTGGACTAGGCGGTGGGGTAACGCACGATCAGCGCCGAGCGGTAGGCCGGGAGCGGTCACGTCCGGCGGCAACTACAACAGGAACTTGCGTGGTGCGCCGGTAGATTGGCGGCGGAAGTTATGGAGCAGCCAGCGTTGGTCGCCGCCGGTGGTGACAGGCTCAATCGTGCAACGGCTGACGAGGGCGAGGGCGTCGTTCACGCGTGCGCTCCAATCCTCGAAGGTGGAGCGCCGTTCATCGGTGACGTTGAATGTCTCCGCGCCGTCGGCTATCGC
Organism: Dehalococcoidia bacterium; assembly: GCA_038325665.1. Lineage (GTDB taxonomy): Bacteria > Chloroflexota > Dehalococcoidia > CAUJGQ01 > CAUJGQ01 > CAUJGQ01. The sequence goes on from JBBQJF010000536.1 coordinate 1,084, forward strand.
GAGCCGCAGCGCCCACTCGCAAAGAGCGAGCAGCCAGCCGAGCAGCAGTTGCGCCCACCCAAAATGAAATGTCTGGTCGCCGAACGTGACCGCAAGCCGGGTGGCGTTTGACTCAGAGGCGGTCAGCAACAGACCGGCGCCGATGTGCGGGCGCGAAAGCTCGCTGGCGGCGCGGTAGATCTCGCCGATGCGTGGGTCCGCCGCGATCGTCGAGCCGGCGAAGAACTGGCCCATGCCGACATCGAGCGCCTTGTGCTCTTCGTCCGGCCGTAGCGCCGGACCGAGCCATTCCAGAAACGCCGGTAGCTCCTCCTGCCGCAGTTGGGTGGCGGCGGCGATGTACTCGCAGGCGGTACGTACGATGCCGGGGATATCAGTGTACGAGCCGCGTGTCACCAGCATCGTCGCATCAGAGATGCCGAGGAAGGCGCGCGACCACGGCATCAGCGACGCTGCCAGCGCGTGTGTGCGGTACCGCGACGGATGCGAATCCCTGACCACATCGAGTTGCAGATTCATGCCCTCGTGCAGCAGCCGCAGCTCGGAACCCAGCCCAAAGCCGGTCTGGCGATAGGCGTCCTGAAGGGCCGTGCCCGCGCCCACGGGCTTGCCGGGTAACTCCCACGACTCGGGGACTATGACCGGGGCGACGCGCTGCGTGGGTGTGTCGGTCATCGATGCCTCACGGTCGTGGTTGGGACGGCGTCGCCGTGCCGGTGACGCGGCGGTGGCCGCCGTGGGTGCGAGGCCGTTCTCAATGAGAAGCAGGCCCGGTGGTCGCGACCGCGGGAACGGCCAGCGCCGTTCACTCGCTGGGCAGAGGTTCAACCCAGTCTAGCGTGTACGGCGGAAGACCGTCGTCGTGGTCCCGCGCGTAGCGGGCGAGCGCCTCGGCGACCGACGCCGCGTCCTGGGCCGCGAGCGCCGGTGAGATGAACAACACGCCGGCGTGGGGCAGGGCGCGGGCGAAAAAGAGCTGGGTCAGCCGTGCGAAGACATGGTAGTCCTGCGTCACGAAGCAGCGCCCCTGCCGCCCGGCGGACAGTAGCTGCTCCATGTCGTCGGCGACCTTCCGACCGGATCCGGCAGTGCTCATGCTCGTTCTCTCGGGTGTGAGGGGCGCACGCGGGGACGTGTCATCGCCACGGCGGTCGTGACCACGCGTTCTCGCGCCAAAATTGCTCGATGTCAAACGCGTTATTCAGCGCGATGCGCGCCTCGATCTCCGCGGGGAACTCCGCGCTATACGCCAAACCGGCCTGGATCTGTTCCTCGGTCAGGTGTGGATACGCCTCGCGCAGGTGTTGCAGATTCTCTCCTGAGACACAGTAGGCGTGCATCAACAGCCAAACCTTAATGCCGGTGCCCGCGATGCGGGCGTACCGGCTGCCTGGCTCACCGGCAAATTCGATGCCGGGAACCCGTCGCCGTCTCTCCGCCTCGCTCACCGGCAGCTCTGACATCATCTTTGCCCCTTGCTGGTCACGGGTACGGCTATCGCCTCGTGATATTGTAAAACGCCTCGGGACCGGCGTAGATCGCGGTGTCCCCCAACTCCTCCGCGATCCTCAGGAGGCGATTATACTTGGCGACGCGCTCGCTTCGGGCGGGAGCGCCGGTTTTGATCTGACCGGCGTTGGTGGCGACAGCGAGGTCG
>JBBQJF010000537.1:0-2739 GCA_038325665.1 Dehalococcoidia bacterium
GGCCCCTACGCGGCCTACACTGACACGATCGCGCCCAAGTTCCTCGTCAGCGCGATATTGGCAGCCCTCGACCACCGGCGGCGCACGGGTGAGGGCCAGTACATCGAGCAGTCGCAGATGGAATCGGCGCTGTACTTCGTCGCGCCGGAACTGCTCGACCATCAGGTCAACGGCACGACTCCACTGAGGATGGGCAACGATTCTCCCATCGACACGCCGCACAACGTCTACCCGTGTATGGCGCGCTCGGCGTCGGACGGCGCTCCGCGAGCAGGCGACGACCAGTGGTGCGCGATCGCCGTGGAAACCGATGAGCAGTGGCGGGCGCTGCGTCGCGTCCTCGGCGATCCCGCGTGGGCGGCCGACCCTGCGCTCGACACCGCCGCCGGCCGGCTCGCGCACCGCGAGCTGATCGACGCGCGCATCACCGAATGGACCCGGACGCGAGAGCCGCACGCGGTGATGGCTCGCTTACAAGACGCGGGTGTTCCCGCCGGCGCGGTGCAGCGGTCGAGCGATCTGCTGACTGACCCGCAGATGGAGCACCGACGGTTCTTTCGCCGGCTCGTGCATCCCGAGATGGGCGAGATTCCGTATGACGGCCACCCCTACCGCATCGGCGGCTACGACAGCGGCCCGCGCTTCGCCGCCCCCTGCCTTGGCGAGCACTCCGTCGAGGTGCTACGCGACATCCTCGGTATGACCGACGGCGAGATCGCCGAGGTCGCGGCGTCGGGGGCGCTGGTGTAGCACGGGTGATGCGGCACCGAAAGTGGCCGTGCCGGCAATGGCGACGGCAGTGATACAAGAGGTCAACGTGGGCCGGCCGCTCGTCACTCCCGCGGTTCAAGCCGCTTGAGCAGCACCACCGATCGCGGCGCCATCTCGAGGGGCGTACCGGCCGTTATCACGACCTGACCCGGTTGCACCTCGGGACGGTTCGTGTCCACTTGCACGTCCCAACAGACGCCGCGGGGGGATGCGGGCAGGACGAATGGCACCGGCTCGCGGTCGGCGTTGAGCAAGATAAGCATGGTGTCATCGGTCAGCCGCTCACCGCGCTCGTCCATCTCGTCCAGCGCCTCGCCGCTGAGCCTCATGCCGAGCGAACGCAGCGTGGCCGACGACCAGTCGTCATCGGTCATCTCGCGGCCGTCGGCGCGAAACCAGGTCGCGTCCTTCACGTCCGAGCCGCGGATGCGCCGCCCCTGGAAGAACTTTCGTCGGTGCAGCACGGGATGGTCCAGACGTAGGCCAATAAGGCGGCGCGTGAACTCCAGCAGATCCTTATCATCGACGCTCAGATCCCAATTGAGCCAGCTCGTCTCGTTATCCTGACAGTAGGCGTTGTTGTTGCCGCTCTGGGTGCGTCCGATCTCGTCGCCGCCGAGGATCATCGGCACGCCCTGGGACAGCAGCATGGTGGCCATAAAGTTGCGCCGCTGGCGGGCGCGAAGCGCGCTGACCTCGAGGTCCTCGGTCGGCCCCTCGACGCCGCAATTCCAGGAGAGGTTGTCATCGTGGCCGTCGTGGTTGCCCTCGCCGTTGGCCTCGTTGTGCTTCGCGTTGTAGGTGACGAGGTCGCTCAGAGTGAAACCGTCGTGCGCGGTCACGAAGTTGATACTCGCGTACGGACGGCGGCCGTCGCTCTGGTAGAGGTCGCTCGATCCGGTCAGACGGTAGCCCATTTCGGCCGCGACCCATTCCTCGCCCTTCCAGAAGCGGCGCACGGTGTCGCGGTACTTTCCATTCCACTCCGTCCATAGCACCGGGAAATTGCCGACCTGATAGCCGCCCTCGCCCACATCCCACGGCTCGGCGATCAGCTTCACCTGCGAAATCACCGGGTCCTGGTGGATGATGTCAAAGAAAGCGGAGAGGCGGTCAACCTCGTGCAACTCGCGCGCCAGCGTGGAGGCGAGGTCGAAGCGAAAGCCATCGACGTGCATCTCTTGCACCCAATAGCGCAGGCTGTCCATGATCAGTTGCAGTACCTGGGGATGACGTACGTTGAGGCTGTTGCCGGTGCCGGTATAGTCCATGTAGTAGCGCGGTTCGTCAGGCAGCAGACGGTAGTAGCTGCTGTTGTCGATACCACGAAAGCTGAGGGTGGGACCAAGTTGGTTGCCCTCGCCGGTGTGGTTGTAGACCACATCAAGGATGACCTCGATGCCGGCGCGATGCAGGTCACGTACCATCGCCTTGAACTCGGCCACCTGATCGCCGTTACGGCCGCTGCTGCTGTAGCGTCCTTCCGGCGCAAAGTAGTTGAGCGAGTTATAGCCCCAGTAGTTCGCGAGCCCGCGCTCGACCAGGAAGTTGTCGTCGATGAATTCGTGCACCGGCAGCAGTTCGATGGCGGTGACGCCAAGCGAGCGAAAGTACTCGACCACGATTGGATAGGCAAGGCCGGCGTACGTGCCACGCAGCTCCGGCGGCACGTCCGGGTGACGCATCGTAAAACCGCGCACGTGCGTCTCATAAATCACCGATTTGTGCCAGGGCACACGGGGCGGCCGGTCGCTGTCCCAGTCAAAGAACCGGTCAAGCACGACACCTTTGGGCGCCCCGGCGGCGCTGTCGCGACGATCGAGGCTCAGGTCTTCGTTTTCGTTGCCGAAGTCGTAACTGAACAGTGGCGCGGACCAATTGGGCTCGTTCGCCACGGCGCGGGCATAGGGATCGAGCAGCAGCTTGGCCGGGTTGTACCGTTGCCCAATCTCGGGCTCGAACGGTCCA
>JBBQJF010000538.1:0-2724 GCA_038325665.1 Dehalococcoidia bacterium
CGGGTAGCGCCACGCGTAGACTAGTGCATAGCGCGTCCCGGCACTCTCGCTCATGAGGTTGATGCGGTCATAGCCGAGCGCCACGCGGGCCGCTTCAAGGTCGTCGACGCGCTGGGGAATAGAGTAGCCGGCGAGGTCGACGCCCTCGCGCTGGAGTCGGGCAGCGCAGGCGGCGAATGCTCCGGCCTTCTGTTCCAGCGCGGTGGAGCCGAGCAGATCGCCGCCGTGCTTGATCGCGGAGGTGACCTCCGGACAATCAAGGCGCACGGAGCCATCGACCCCGCGGTAGCCGACGAGTACCACATCGCGGTCGCTCACGACGCGACCGGCTCGAGGAAAGTCCATATTCGATTTGCCGGGGCCGCCCTCGAGGCGGAAGACCGGCTCGCCAGGATTGGGGGAGAGCGCCTTGATACGCGTGACCGGCAGCGCGATGAGGCGGGACGCCGGGTCCGCGCGGTTTTCCGGGACGACCAGGGTTCCGCAATCGGCGGCGTAGACTCTCGCTTCGGCCGAATAGGTGCAGGGCCGCAAAGCCAGGTCCCCGGCGCGGGCGGCGGGGGGAACGGTGAGCGGTCCTGATCCTGGTGCAAAACGAAGATACCCGAGGCCGATGGTAATGGCGGCGATCAGGGCAAGGGCGAACAGCCGCCGCGGGGCGACGGTATGACGCGGGCGAAACTGCTGCATGGTGCGTTCCTCCGGAGCATGTGTGATGTCGAAACTGTCGCCGATCGCGGGTGGGCGTCGCGTCGGCACCGAGCCGGATTCCCGCTCGTCTTCCGGGATGATTCGCGTGTCGCTCTCGAGGATGACGCCGAATCTGGGCAGCATGGCGTACGCTCCGCGTATGCGACAGCTCTCAGCGCTTGTCCGTGGCTACTGGCTGGAGGCGGCCGCCGCGATTGCCGCGCTCTTCGCCGCGCTCGAGGTAGCACTTCGCCGGGACGCGCCGAACGCGCCCCATACCGGCCCCTGGCTTGCCGCCCCGGCGGTGGGGCTGATGGTGCTTCCGCTCCTCGCGCGCCGGCGGTGGGCGTTCGCGGCGCCGGCATCCGTGTGGGCGCTGGCCGCCGCGTTGTCGTTCGTGGACGGCCGCCTCGCGGTGTTCAGCCAGGCCGCGTTCGCCGCGGGCTTGGTGGCGTCTTTCCTCCTGGGCAACCTGCCGGACGCGACGCGGTCGCGGCTCGGTCTGCTGGTTGTCGCCGGCGGCGCGGCGATCGTCGTCTACAACGCCCCCGGCATGGCTGCCGTGAATCGGGTCTTCCTACCGGTGATCTTTGCCATGCCGTGGTTTGGGGGACTGGCGATGCAGCAGCGGGGCGCGCGTGCCGAAGCGGCAGAGCTGCACGCGGCGCGCCTGGCGGGTGACCGCGAAGAGGCGACGCGGGCGGCGATTGCCAACGAGCGGGCGCGTATCGCCCGCGAGCTGCACGACATCCTCGGCCACAGCGTGAGTGTCATGACCATTCAGGCGTCGGCCGTGCGGCGCCTGCTGCGGCCGGATCAGATTAAGGAGCGCGACGCGCTGCTGACGGTGGAGCAGACCGGACGCGAGGCGCTGGCGGAAATGCGCCGGCTCGTGGGTATACTGCGGCTGGCGGAGGACGCGCCGGGGCTTGAGCCACGGCCGGGGCTGGACCAGGTGGCGACGCTCGTGACGCGGACCCGAGAGTTGGGGCTGGCCGTTGAATTGCGTGTGGAGGGGGACCCGATGCCATTGCCGCCGGGTGTCGACCTGACCGCCTACCGGCTGGTGCAGGAGGGACTCACGAACGCGCGCAAGCACAGCAACGCGCGCCGCACGGAGGTGCGGTTGAGGTATGAGGTGGATGCCATCGAAATACAGGTGTGCGACGACGGCACGGGCGCGGCCGCCGTGCACGACGGTGGGCACGGGCTGGTCGGCATGCGTGAGCGCGTGTCGATTTATGGCGGCGAGTTCGAGGCCGGACCGCGTGCCGGGGGCGGCTACCGGTTGCGGGCGCGCCTGCCGGTGCGGTCGTGAGCGCCATTCGCGTCCTGGTGGTCGATGACCAGGCGCTGGTGCGCGCGGGGTTCCGCATGATTCTGGAGGCCGAGCCGGACCTGGAGGTCGTGGGCGATGCGGCCGACGGGCTCGAGGCGGTAGCCGCCGTGCAATTGCACCGACCGGACGTGGTGTTGATGGACGTGCGCATGCCGAACCTCGATGGCATCGCGGCCACCCGCCGGATCCTCGCGGGGGACACCGCGGCGAAGGTGCTGATGCTGACCACCTTCGACATGGATGAGTACGTGTACGAGGCGTTGCGCGCGGGAGCGAGCGGTTTCCTGCTCAAGGACGTGCCGCCGGAGCGGCTCGTCGCGGGCATCCGGGCGGTCGCGTCCGGTGAAACGCTCCTGGCGCCGTCGGTAACGCGCCGGCTGATTGAGGCGTTTGTGCGCCGTCAACCGGCCCGCGCGTTGCCGCGCGGCATCGCGGAGTTGACGGTGCGCGAGCGTGAGGTGCTGGAGCTGATGGCGCGCGGTCTGTCCAACGCGGAGATCGCGGAGACATTCGTCGTGAGTGAGACCACCGTGAAGACGCATGTGGCGCGCGTGCTGGGCAAGCTGGAGCTACGCGACCGTGTGCAAGCGGTGGTGCTCGCCTACGAGTGCGGGCTGATCCAGCCAGGCAAACGCACGAGCGACTAAGCAACCTCACGAGGCGAAGCGGGGAGCGGGGAGCGGGGAGCGGGGAAC
>JBBQJF010000539.1:0-2708 GCA_038325665.1 Dehalococcoidia bacterium
CTTCGGCGTCGAGCACATGCATGGCGTCGGCAGCGAGCCGGTCGATGCTGGACGCGCCACTCCCACGGGCGGTGGCGCCGGTGCCGCGGTTATCGGGGATGATCAATTGGAAGTGCGCCGCGAGTGCGGCAAGGAACTCGGGACCCCACATGTCGCCCGCCGCGCCCAGCCCCATCAGCAACAACAGCGGAGCGCCTCTGCCCTGAACCTCGTAATGGACGTCGACGCCGTCGACCATAGTGTAGGGCATGAGGCAACCTCGACGCACAGAATGAGCGGTCGTGCGGCCCGAACATCCGGTGCACTCCCTATCTATCATCGTATGGATCCTGGATATCTTGAGGGGTCGCGGTGTCAGTACCCGTCCGGGCGACAAGCGGTGCGAGCGCATACGTCGCACGCGGCTTCGTCACCGTCGCCGCCTGCCACACGTATGTGTACCGGTTCGTGCCCGTACGACCGTTCCCCCGCGGCGGCAACGCGTGACCTGGTGGTTCGCGATGCGGGCCGTGGTGACTGGTTCGTCAGACACCGGCGAGTCCGATCACTTACCCGCGCGGGTGTGATCATGATCCCGCCGAACCGCATCCGGGCGGTCAACACTCGCCATGCTCCGCGAGCACACCGCCGGTCGCGTGCCCGCTCGGATCGCAACGATGCGCCAGCCCCGCCGTTTCGACAGTTCCGCACGCACGGGAGAAAGGATGCACGATGACCCAGCACGTATCGGCTGCCCCTCGGGAGGCGGAGCCGAAACCACCCTTCGCCGCGCAAAAGCAGTCTCATCGCGGCTCCGAGGCCGCGATGGACCCCCAGCCGGACTTCGGCGCAGAGTCGTACAAGGGCTTCGGTCGCTTGAGTGGGCGGGTCGCGCTGATCACCGGCGGCGACAGCGGCATCGGCCGGGCGGTCGCGCTCGCCTTCGCCCGCGAGGGAGCCGATGTCGCGATCTCCTACCTGAACGAGCACCAGGACGCCGAGGTGGCCAAACGCGCGGTAGAGGCGTCAGGCCGTGCGGCGCTGACCATCGCCGGCGATATCACCGACGAGGCCCACTGTCGCGCGCTGGTCGAGCAGACCGCGCGGCGCTTTGGCCGCATCGACATCCCTGTCAATAACGCCGCCCATCAAGGCGAGTCGGTCGAGACGTTCGAAGAACTCGGCGCCGAGCGGGTCGAACGAGCCTTCCGCACCAACATCATCGCCATGTTTCATCTGGTGCGACACGCCTTGCCGCACCCGCAGTCCGGCGGCGCGATCATCAATGCCGCGTCGATTCAGGCCTATTTGCCCAGCGCGAACATCCTCGACGACGCCACCACCAAGGGCGCGATCGTCACCTTCAGCAAGGGACTGGCCCAGTCGCTGATCGAGCGCGGTATCCGCGCAAACTGCGTCGCGCCTGGTCCGGTCTGGACGCCGCTCGTCGTGCAATCGTTTACGGCAGAAAAGAACGCGAAGTTCGGCAAAGACTCGCCGATGGAGCGGCCCGCCCAGCCGGCAGAGCTGGCTCCCGCGTTCGTGCTCCTGGCTTCGGACGAATCCCGCTACGTCAACGGTGAGGTGCTGGGCGTCACGGGAGGGAAGCCGCTTGGCTAGGGCACGCGTAGGGGCGCCCGACCGCTTGGGGCGGGGACCCGCGGGTAGAAGCATCGCGGCTCCATCCCGGTTCCGCCCTCGCACTTGCCCTCTGAGCCAGTCTCGTCCGTCAGTGACCAAACCCGGCTTCAACCAGACCTGTTTCGTAGGCGATGACCACCAGTTGGGCGCGATCCCGCGCGTCCAGCTTGCCCATCACCCGGCTGACATGCGTTTTCGCCGTGGCCGGACTGACAACCAGTTCCCGGGCGATCTCGTCGTTGCTCATGCCACGCGCGACCAGACCGAGCACTTCCCGCTCGCGCTCGGTCAGGACCGCGAGATCGCTCGGCACGAATCGAGCCGGCTCCGGCCTCCGTGCGAACTCGGCTATCAACCGCTATCAACCGCCGCGTCATACCAGGAGTGAGTAGCGCATCGCCCTGAGCGACAATTCGCACCGCATCGAGCAGCTCGCACAGGTCGGTATCTTCGTGCATTTCTGCGAACACCCGCGCGAGCGCGGGTTTTGCCGCCGACCCCGGAATGCGTCGATGACGACGACGTCACGCCGGAGCAGGCAGAAGGCCCGTACTTTACTCCCAACTCTCCCGAGCGAACGTCGCTGGAGTAGGACGATACGGTGGGGACACGGCTCGCCATTTCGGGTTCCGTGGTGACGACGGGAAGCCGGCCCTTCGCCGGTGCTCTAATTGACTTCTGGCAGGCCGACAATGTCGGTGACGACAACAATGGCTACTGGCTGTGCGGTCACCAAAGAGAGGGCCGGCCGGGGGCGTGGCGTTGGTCAAGCCGCGGGAGCGCTACGCCACCGGCGCGGCATAGTCCGCAACATCTCCGTTAGTCAGTCGGTACCCGAACGTCGCGGCAGACTGACGCGGACCCCGGCCCGGAACGTGGACGGCGCGTCCATTGAGCCAATCGGCAAGGCCGTCATCGAGAGTCCGTGACGCGATCAGTACTGTGAAAGCTCAACCGGCGGTGCCATGAGAGTACTACCCCCGGCCGGACCAGAATACATACGTCGTGCTATCGCTGTGGCGCCTATTGCTTGGCATACTGACGGTGAAGCAGCGGTTCTTCCCGACACGAACCGCGACGTTGAATAG
>JBBQJF010000540.1:0-2702 GCA_038325665.1 Dehalococcoidia bacterium
GATGGCGCACGGGCACGACCCCAACACTCAGCGCGTACGCCACGGACGCGCCGAACAAGAACCCGCGCCCCTCGATGCAGGCAACCTTGTCGATAGCGGCCAATCGGAAGGGAGCGGCGAGGTCCTCGATGCATTGGTGAAAGGCGCGACCGTCCCTCAGCAGCGGGGAGATATCGGCCGCGCCCGCGCCCGGACGGAGGAACGCCTTGTAGTCCATCGCTGCCTCGTGGCCGCCGTTTGAGGGGACGCGTAAGGCCCGGTGAGGCCGAAGCCTTCACCGGGCCAGTGATCGCATCACGCCGTGACCGCGTTACCGGCGCGGTCCACCAAACGGTGGTTTCGGGGCCGGGGGCGGCGGGCCGCTGGGGCCTTCACGCCGGGGACCACCAAACCCGCCCGCGGGGGGAGGAGCGCTCTCCGGTCGCGGGCCGCGGTCGCCACCGTAGCCGCCGCCGCTGGGTCGCGGGCCACGGTCGCCGCCACCGCCGCCACCGCCGTAGCCGCCCCGGCCGCCGTTGCCACCAGGTCCGCCGGGGCGAGGACCGCCGCGCGGCGGACCACCAGGTCCGCCAGGACCACCAGGTCCGCCAGGACCACCAGGACCGCCACCGGGACCACGACCGCCGAAGCCACCCCGGCCGCCGCGATCGCCGCCGCGGTCACCGAAGCCGCCGGGGCGAGAGCCGCCGCCCGCGCCAGCACCCTCGTCTTCGCCCTCCGGGCGGTCGCCGTCGGCGCCCTCCATCAAGGCACGGCGCGAGAGGTTGATACGGCCGAGGTTATCGACCTCGGTGACCATCACCGTGACCTCATCGCCGACCTTAACCTCGTCCTCGACCGCATTGACACGGTGCAGCGCCAGCTCGGAGATGTGGACCAAGCCGTCCTTGCCCGGCAGAAGCTCGACGAAGGCCCCGAACGGCAGGATGCGTACAACCTTACCGGTGAAGACCTGACCACGCTCGATCTCTTTGGTCATGCCCTCGATGATCGCGATCGCCTTCCGCGCCCCCTCCTCGTTCGGCGAGCCGACAAAGATCGAGCCGTCGTCCTGGATGTCGATGCTGGCGCCGGTCTCATCAATGATGCCGCGAATCACACGCCCACCCGGGCCGATCACCGCGCCAATCTTGTCCACCGGGATTTGGATGCGGTACATGCGCGGCGCGAACGGCGACATTTCAGTGCGCGGCGCGGCGATCACTTCCTGCATCTTGTCGAGTATGTGCAGACGGCCGTCGTGGGCTTGGGCCAAGGCAGTACGCAGCACGTCCTCGCTCAGGCCCTTGATTTTGATGTCCATCTGGATCGCGGTGATACCGGCGCGCGTTCCGGCGACTTTAAAGTCCATGTCACCAAAAGAGTCTTCCAGGCCGGCGATGTCGGTGAGCACGACGAACTTGCCGTCATCGCCCATGATCAGGCCCATCGCCACACCCGCCACCGGCGCCTTGATCGGCACGCCCGCGTCCATCAGCGCCAGCGTGCTGCCGCAGGCGCCCGCCATCGAGCTGGAACCGTTGGAGGACAGCGTCTCCGACACCAGCCGCAGCGTGTACGGAAACTCCTCGACCGACGGGATCACCGGCTCCAGCGCCCGCTCACCGAGCGCGCCATGTCCGATCTCGCGCCGGCCGGGCGACCCCACACGCCGCACCTCGCCCACCGAGAACGGCGGGAAGTTGTAGTGGTGCATGTAGCGCTTGGTGTCCTCGGGCGAGAGCGTGTCGAGCTTCTGCACCATCGACTGTGCGCCGAGCGTCACGACGGTCATCACCTGCGTCTGACCGCGGGTGAACAGCCCCGAGCCGTGAACGCGCGGCAGCAGACCCACCTCGCAACTGATCGGCCGCACCTCGGTGGTCGCTCGCCCGTCCGGGCGCCGGCCATTGCTGAGGATGGCGGCGCGCACTGTCTTCTTCATCAGAGCATCGAGCGCGCCCGCCAGTTCGGCCGGGCGGAACCGGTCGCCCAACTTCTCAACCAGTTCCTGGCGGCGATCGAAGAGCAACTCCGAGCGCTCGTCCTTCGCCACCGCGAGTAGGTCGTCGAGCTTGCCGGCCATCGCCTCGGCCACGGCCTGATCGACTTCCCCACCGGCGGCCGCGCCACTGTCCGAGGAGGCAGCTACCGGCTCGCCGGCGTTCGCCTCGATGGCGGCCTCGCCGTCCGGAGATGCGGTGGCGGCCTCGCCGTCCGGAAGTGCGGTGGCGGCCTCGCCGTCCGGAAGTGCGGTGGCGGTCACGGCCGGGGCGGCCTTGACCGGCGGCCACGGCATCTTCGCACGGCCGGCCGCCTGCATTAGCTCGGTCTGGAGGGTGATCACGTCCTGGTTGGCGCGGTGCCCCTCCATGATCGCGCCCAGTATGATCTCCTCGGACAGCTCGGAGGCGCCGGCCTCGACCATCACCACCGCGTCGCGCGTGCTGGCGACCACAAGGTCAAGCTCGCTGTCCTCGCGCTGGGCGAAGGTCGGGTTGATCACGTACTGGCCGCGCGTGTAGCCGATCCGCACCGAGCTGACCGGACCCTCGAACGGGATATCCGACATCGACAGCGCGGCCGACGCGGCGATCGTGCCAAGGGTGGAGGGGTCGTTCTCCTGGTCAGCCGCCAGCACCGTGATGATCACCTGGACCTCGTTGCGGAAGCCCTTGGGAAAGAGCGGTCGCAGCGGTCGGTCGGTGAGGCGGGCGCTGAGG
>JBBQJF010000541.1:0-2697 GCA_038325665.1 Dehalococcoidia bacterium
GCCAGCACGGGAGGCACGCCTGGTAACAAGTTGTCGGTGTACCGGGCCGCGAGGCCCTGCTCACGCAGCGGCAGGTTGCCGCCCATCAGATTCGTGACCACGCTGTCGAACTGCCGGCCCTTCTCGGTGAACGCGCCGGGACGGCCCATCGCCGGCAGCCACTCGCTTGTCACCAGCCGGGCAAATGTCTCGACATCGCGCGCATGGAGCAGCGGCACCCCCGAGAGATACTCCGCCGCGGATGTGTACGCCGCGAGGTAATCGAGCACGCCGATGCCGGTCAGCGCGCCGCACTCGGGCAGCGCGCCCTGGAACACCTCGGGGCGCAGCTCCAGCGCCGCCATCGCGACGTGCCCGCCCATCGATTGACCGTTTATCACGGACCATCGTGGGATGCCGACTTGCGCCGCGAACAATTCACGCAGCAGTAGCGTGTCGAGCATGCCGCAGTCGGGTCGGTAGCCGTTGACCCGGTAGCTCGACGCGGCCCAGGCATAGCCGTTGTCGATCAGGTGCTGGCGAATCGGTGGGTCTCCCGCGAAGATCTCCGGCCCCTCGCCCCGGTAGCCGTGCGCGTACATCACCAGGCCGCCGTTCCAGCGGTCGGGCACTTCGATCCGGTAGACCCCGCCCTCGTACGCGCCCCACGACGCCGACGCGCCGGGCAACGACTCGAACGCCGGGTCACGCGCGACCACGTCGCGGCTGATAGCGGCGCAGAGGGTCGAGGCAACGGCCGGGGGTGTCGCCGGCTTTTGGGGCGCGGCCAGGGCGGGTGATACCGACCGCGAGCCGCCCAGCAGGACCGGCAGCGCGAGAACGAGGGCGAACAGGGCGAACGTCCACCGGTGGCGCGAGGAACGTTGCATGAGCCGTGCCTCCTATCACTGACACGCGCGGGAGTCGGCGTCATGCTACCGGCGGGCCGGGACGGTGGTCAAACGCGAGGCGCCGGACGATAAAAAGGGGTCCCATGATGGGACCCCCTCGATTCGGCACGGCTGCAGAATCACGGCCAGTTGTGATTCGGTCTGCCCTTAGACAGTACCCCGACGCCCGGCCACCGCCCGATACCCGGCGAGCAGGATGATAGCGCCAAGAATGGAAATCAAGATGCTGCCGATATTCAGGCCGCTGACCCCGCCACCCGTCAGGATGTTCCACAGGAACCCACCGATAAATGCGCCAACGATGCCGATGATGATGGTGACGATGATGCCACCCGGGTCGTTGCCTGGCATGATTGCTTTTGCCAGTGCGCCCGCGATGAGTCCCAGGATGATCCACGCGATAATACCCACGGTCGTTCTCCTCCTGTCGCGATGCCCGGATTCGACGGCAGCCGGGCCTGCCTATCTCCGTGGCGACCAGTGCTGCCGCCTTACACAATGAAGATTAGCGGGCGATGATAGGTCCATGTATCCCACGAGAGGCGTACATCGGGGGTATATCCGGGGTGATGATGGTCCGGCTGCCGAGGTCCAGCGGGGTACGCCTCATCTCATACTTTGCAGAATGCGCGCGGAACGCCTCCGCCGCGCCGGACCCCGTACCATACATCTCAAGTGCGCGGCCCAGGCGTGCGCGGCATTCAACCGAGGAGACACACCGTCAATGATGGATGGATCAAACGACCAAGACACCGTCGATGCCGTGATCGAGATCCCGCGCGGCAGCCGCAACAAGTACGAACTGGACAAGCGGACAGGCGTCATCCGCCTCGACCGGGTGCTGTATTCCTCCGTCCACTATCCCACCGACTATGGCTTCATCCCCGATACGCACGCCGACGACGGCGACCCGCTCGATATCCTGGTGCTGGTCGAGGAACCAACGTTTCCCGGCTGTCATGTGCTCGCCCGGCCGATCGGCGTGCTGCGGATGCGCGACGACAAAGGGTTGGACGACAAGATCATCGCCGTACCGGCGGCCGACCCACGCTTCAACCACGTCGCCCATCTACATCACGTCAGCGACCACTGGCAGCGTGAGATCGAGACCTTCTTTCGCACCTACAAAGTGCTGGAGGAGCGCGCGACCGAGATCCATGGCTGGGATGGCCGCGCCACCGCCTGGCGGCTGATCGCGGAGGCGCGAGCAGCGTATCCGGGGGAATAGGGCATAGGTCATAGGTCATAGGGCAAGGGTCACAGCGCGTGGGACACGAATTCGTGGGGTTGGGTAGAGCTTGGGCCGGTGAAGGGGTGAGCGGGAGTAGTGAGAATGACGAGCCTGTCATTGCGGCCGTATGAGCAGTATGAGATCACGGGGGCACGGCCGAGTAGTGATCTGTACGCGCTCAGTGACCGGCTGGTGGCGCGGGATATCGTCGCGATCGTGCAGATCGAGGGGCCGATCCATGCCGATCTGCTGTACTACCGCATGGCGAAGCTGTACAGCATCGAGCGCGCCGGCGGCGAGGTGCGGCGGGTGGTTGATCGGGCGCTGCGTGAGGCGACGCGCGCCGGGGATGTCGTGCGGCGCGGCCGATTCTACTGGCCCAAGGGATTAGAGGAGGTGGCGCCGCGGCTGGCGGGTCCGCGCGCTGTCGAGCAGATCGCGCCGGAGGAGATGTCTGCCACGTTGCTGGCGGTGCTGCACGCGGGTGGGCCGCTCGCCACCGCCGAGCTGGTGCGCGCGACCTCGCGCGCCCTCGGCTTCCAGCGCACCGGCGCCAGCCTTAACGCCGGCATCACC
>JBBQJF010000542.1:0-2677 GCA_038325665.1 Dehalococcoidia bacterium
GGACTCGCCGTCACCGCCCGTGTGATCACCGCCGCGGCGGCGATCATGGTCGTCGTCTTTCTCAGCTTCGTGCTTGGACCGAACCGGGTGATCAAGGAGTTCGGCATCGGCCTCGCCACCGCGATCTTTGTCGATGCCACCATCGTCCGCCTGATCCTCGTGCCGGCGACGATGGAGCTACTCGGCGACGCCAACTGGTGGCTGCCCCGCTGGCTTGACCGGCTGCTGCCGCGCCTCGATGTCGAGGGACGGCGTACGGAAGAAGCCGTGAGCGTGGCGGCTGACTAGAGGTGGCCGGCTCCAACCTGCCGTCCCCGTGCGTCGGTCGGGCGGCCCACACTGGGCCTCGACCGGAAGGGGCGCCTTCCCGCCGGTCGGTCGATGCTGGGGCAGGGTTGGGAGTCTTCCAATTCAGAAAGGCAATGGGCACGCTATGACCACCACATCGCTGCTTCGTTCTGCCACATCCACCAGCGGTCCGATCGTGGTTCCCGGCGCGGCGCCCGCGCTCGCGGTGCGGGAATTGCACAAGACGTACGGCGACTACGAAGCCGTGCGCGGCATCGGATTCGAGGTGCAGCGCGGTGAGATCTTCGGGTTGCTCGGCCCGAACGGTGCGGGCAAGACGACGACGATTGAGATCGTCACCGGCCTGCGCCGGGCGACGTCGGGTACGGTCAGCATCTTCGGCCGGGACATCGGCCGGGACACGGCCGCCGCGCGCACACTGATCGGCATCCAGCTCCAAGAGTCGGATTTCTTCGAGCATCTGACCCTCGCCGAGCAGCTCGGTTATCTCGGCGCCTGCTACGGCGCGCGACCGGACCCGCTTGCGCTGCTGCGCTACGTTGACCTGCACGAGCGCGCCGGCTGGAAGTTGAAGCAGCTCTCAGGCGGTCAGAAGCAGCGCTTCGCGCTGGCGGCGGCGCTGGTCAACAACCCGCCGTTGGTGCTGCTCGACGAGCCCTCGACGGGGCTCGATCCCACCGCCCGCCGTCAATTGTGGGAGCTGATCCGGTCGTTGCGCGACAGCGGTCACACGGTGCTGCTCTCCACCCACTACATGGAAGAGGCCGAGGTACTGTGCGATCGAGTGGCGATCATGGACGCCGGTCGGATCGCCGCGATTGACACGCCCGCGGCATTGATCGACCAGCTTCTCGCCACGGGCTTTCGCCGTGAAGTGATCGCCCGTGAGGCGTCGCTCGAGGATGTCTTCATCAACCTCACTGGTCACGGCTTCGAAGACCAGGCGACCGCGGACGCCAAGCCCGCGGGTAGGCGGCGCAGGGCCTGACACCGAGCGTATGATGCGGTGTGCCAGCGATACGGTCTCGCTCGCCGCGTTGCTTCAAGCGATGAACGGCGCGCATACGCATGGCGACCGTCGTTTGGCTCGCTTACGGTAGCAGACGGCGCCGCGCATCGACCGCGACATCATTACACGAGAGCCGGCCATGACCGGCGGTTTCCACCGGCACATGAACACTCGCTCCCCCTTCCCTGCACGGGAAGGGGGTCGGGGGGTTAGGTAGTCTCACGAGAGGAACAATCCATGACCACGGCAACTGCCCCTGACTTGCCGCGCGCCTCAGTCCGCTCCGGCGGCGCTGTTTGGCGCGGATTCGTCGCGACGGTTGACAATCAAATCAAGAGCATCTATCGCGAGCCCACCGCCCTCGCCTTCACCCTCGGTCAGCCGTTGATCCTGCTGCTGATTCTGAACACATTCAACTTCAAGGTGACGTTGCCGAACGGAGAGGTGCGTCCCTATCTTGACCGGTTGCTGCCCGGCATGATCGCGTTCAACGGCATGACCGTC
Source organism: Dehalococcoidia bacterium (assembly GCA_038325665.1). Classification (GTDB taxonomy): domain Bacteria; phylum Chloroflexota; class Dehalococcoidia; order CAUJGQ01; family CAUJGQ01; genus CAUJGQ01. The sequence continues at coordinate 1,823 of JBBQJF010000542.1, forward strand.
AGCCTCAACTCGGTAACGTTCGCGCTGGCACGCTACAAGGAGCGCGGGGTGTTGCGTCGCGTGCGCGCCACGCCGCTGCCCACCGGCGCATTCGTCGGCGGCGTGATCGTAAGCCGGCTGGTACTGGCTGCGCTCGCGACGGTCGTGACCTGGGCGGCGGGCGTCTATCTGTTCGGCGCGCGGCTGACCGGCAACGTATGGGGGATGTTTGGTCTGGCGCTGCTGGGTGCGCTGGTCTTCATTTCGCTCGGTCTGCTGATCGTCTCATGGGCGAAGAGTGAGGACGACATCCCACCGATGTTCCTGCTCGTGCTGATGCCGAGTTTGCTGTTCTCGGGCGCATTCCTCGATCGCAGCGGCCTGCCCGGCTGGCTTAATCGCTTCACCGATATGCTGCCGCTCACCTTCCTGACCGACGCGGTGCAAAAGGTGGCCAACCTCAGCGCGGGCTTCACCGCGGTGCGGGCCGACATCATCGGTCTGGCAGTCTGGGGCATCGTCGCCACGGCAATCTGTGCCTGGAAGTTCAAGATGGCGTGAGCGCCCGCGAGCCGGTCGCGGGGTCGAGTGATGGGTGGCGGCGTAACTCGCCGGAAGGCGGCACACGACTGCCAAAGCAGACGTGTTCAGGGCGTCGGCGGGAGGGCTTGTGAACGCCGGTTGGCCGGCGCGCTGGGAGGGCGCGCCGGCATCGCTCTTATACGGTTGCCCTTGGCTCGGTTGGTGCGGCGATGGCTCCGGCGCTGCCGGCAACCGGACCCTGCATATTGACGTTCACGTCAAGGTGTGAGAAGGTTGCACCGTATACGGTTGAGGTGAGCGATGCTAACAGACCTGAGTGGGCGGCAAAAGGCG
>JBBQJF010000543.1:0-2651 GCA_038325665.1 Dehalococcoidia bacterium
TCCCGCGGCATCCGGATCTGAGTGCCAGATTCAATGGCTGGATGACCCGCCAATCGGGCCTGCACAACGCGGCCCTGGTCGCCGCCTACGATTTCTCAACCGCCCACACCGTTGTCGATGTCGGGGGTGGGCAAGGCGCGACCCTGAGCGTGAGCAAAGACTTCGACGCCCTGATGCTCGTGCAGCGGGAGGTGAGGGCGGGGATACGCACGGGGGCCGAGTTCGACCAGGTGTGCGGGGCCGCGGACCCGCGGCTGGTGCGGGTCCTTCCCACCGCCTCGCCCCACAGCATTCTTGAGGCCGTGCGGGCGTAGCAGGTTGATGAAGAAGTGCACCGCACCCGCTCCCATCCCTGCCCCAGTGCTGAGCAGTCGAACGGACGCTCGACTGACTTTCCGACCGGGGGGCCGAACTCATGCGCCCGGACACGCCTGCGGCACACTATCGCGCCCGCTTGCACCGGAGACGCGCCTTATCCTGGCGTCGCCGGCACTACCCGCTCGCTGCACGGACGCTCCATCTACCGCGGCGCCTCGTCCTACCGCCGCACCCCTTCGAGCACGCTCACCGGCGAGCGCGTCGGCGTGATATGCGTCAGCTTGAACCCAGCCGCGGCCAGCAGCGCGCCATACTCAGCCTCAGTCCGTTCCTTGCCGCCCGGGGTCCACACGAGCATCAGCACATCAAGCAGCTTGGCGAAGGAGGGATCGTTCCCCGGCGGGACGACCAACTCCACTACGAGCAGCCGACCCTGCTCGGGCATGGCGCGGTGGCAGTTCTTGAGGATCGCCACCGCACGCTCGTCATCCCAGTCGTGGATGACCTTCTTGAGGATGTATGTGTCGCCCCCATCCGGGACCGACGTGAAGAAGTCCCCGGCGATCACGTCGCACCGCCCCTGCAGCCCGGCCATGTCGAGATACTGTCTCGCCCCCGGTGTCACCTCGAGACGCTCGACGAGCATCCCCCGCATCCCCGGGTTCGCCTGTAGGATCGCGGCGAGGAAGGAGCCTTGCCCGCCGCCCACGTCCACCAGCGTGCCGATGTTGGAGAAGTCGTACGACGCGACGACCGCGGCGTTCTCCTCGCTGCTGCGGCTGGTCATCGCCTCGTCGAAGATCGCCCCCGCCTCCGGATGCTGCGCCCAGTACTCGAAGCCCGTCATGCCGTACAGGTGTTCAAACGCAGACTGGCCCGTCTGCACGCTGTGCGGCAGGTCGCCCCACGCCCGCCAGTGCCACTCCTGCCCCAACATGATCGCGAACGCGCGCAGCGACCCGGGTGCGTCCCCGCGCAGCGGCTCGGCGAGCGGGGTGAGATGGAAGCGTCCGTCCGCGTCCTCGCGGAAGATACCGACGCTGGCGAGGGCACGAAGCACTCGATACAGCGAAGAGGCGCGCATCCCGGTTGCACGGGCCAGGTCGTCACTCGTTTGTGGTTCCCGCGCCAACAGGTCGGCGATCCCCATCCGTGCGGTGAGTGCGATGATATGGGTGATCCAGCTGCCGGTCATAAGGCGGAGCAGAACCATCGATGGCGGCGGATCACTTGCGTTCATCGTGGTAAGTCCCCCTTTGGTGATACAGACCGTTCTTCATCACCGTCCACGATGGGTGAGGACTACCACTCTGTCGATGCGCCGCGGTCCAGTTCCACTCCGCGCGCCCCGCGTCCCCTTGGCGTCCTTGGCGTCCCCGTACACGACCCAGGTCAGGCGCCTATCCCGCGTAGGCGCCGCCGTTGACGTGGATCACCTGGCCGGTGATGTGGCGGGCGTCGTCGGAGGCGAGAAACACCGCCACACCGGCGATGTCTCCCGGTTGGGCCATGCGGCCGAGCGGTACGTGACGCGACATCTCCTCGATCTCGTCCTCGGTGGAGCCGTACCGCGGCTGCGCCGTGTCGGTCAGGCCGGGGGCGATCGCGTTCACGCGGATGCCGTGTGACGCCAGGGCCAGCGCCATCGCGCGTGTCAGCCCCACGATGCCGGCCTTACTGGCCGAGTAGTGGACCCCGAGCGCCGCGCCGCGGTAGCCCGCCACCGACGAGACGTTGATGATCGCCCCTGGCAGCCCGCGCTCGACCAGACGCCCTGCGAATGCTTGCGCGCACAAGAACGCGCCCTTTAGGTTCACATCCAGCACATGGTCCCACTCCGCCTCGGTCAGGTCGAGCATCGGGGAGCGCGGAAAGACCCCGGCGTTGTTCACGAGGATATCGACCATGCCAAGCTCGCGCTCGGCCTCGGCCAGCATTCGTTGGACATCGGCCGAGCGTGAGACATCACCCTGAATGGTGGCACATCGCTGTCCTGCCGCGCGGATCGCACCGGCGGCGGCCTCAGCGGCGTCGTGGTCGTCAAGGAAGTTGAGCGCGATGCCCGCGCCCTCGTGCGCCAACTGGATCGCCGTCGCCCGGCCGATACCCTGCTGCGCGCCGGTGACCAGCGCTGTCTTGCCTGCACATCGCATTGAGCAACTCCCGAGAAGACCCTAGCCCCCGGCCGACCTACCCTGCCGGCCAACCTACACCCCCGGTCCCCTTCCCTTGCAGGGAAGGGGGGGAATTCTGAGGCGCGGATCCCGATGTCGTTCACGCGCTCGTGGGTGACGATGAGCCTGAACGCAGGGATGAGGTGAAGACATGACGCC
>JBBQJF010000544.1:0-2644 GCA_038325665.1 Dehalococcoidia bacterium
CGCCCGGGCGGACTTTAAGCATGATCTCCGTGCCGTCGCCGGGGATCTCCCACTTCTCGACCAGTTCTCCGCCGACCGCCGTGCCGTCGGCGCTCATCCGAGTCGCCAGATTGCCGAGCAGTGAGAAGATGAACCCCGCCTGTGACAGCGAGGTATGTGGGTCGTACACGTCGTTGTATGTGCGCGTCCATCCCTGGCGGATGGTCCCGCCGCGCTTGGGCGTCTCGGCGGCCACCGCCGCGCCCGCTGCCGCGGTGGACCGCACGCCACTGCCTTGTGCCGGCTCATCCTTGGTGCTGCCGCTGCTGCACGCGAGGGCGAAAGCCGTGCCCAGCCCCGCGCTGCCATATGCGGCGACGCGGAGCGCACGTCGCCGCGGTATCCTCCGGCGTGTCGCGGCCGGCGCTGCTCCCATGTCGCGATTCATCGTTGAGACTTCCCCCTCCACCGGGAAAGGATGACCGATGGGGGCCAGGCTGACGTCGTTCAGTTCGGTATCGTTCAGCCCCGCGCGCTCAGCCCTCAACCGGGCGGAACTTCGGCAACGTCACCTCCTCGTCCACCTGCTCGAACGTGACCTCAACCGGCATATTCACGCGCAGCCGGTCGTTTGGGATGCCGACGATATTGGTGTTGATGCGGGGACCTTCGGCCAGCTCCACCACCGCGATGTTGTACGGCAATACATCGGCAAAGCCGGGGTGGTAGCGCTGGTGCATGATGCCGAAGGTGTGCAGTGTCCCCCGGCCCGAGGCCCGCGCCCACTCGATGGCGCTGCTCATGCACTCGGTACACACATGGCTGCCGGGCGCTAAATACGCCTGACACGCGGTGCAGCGCTGGATCATCAGCTCCCCGCGTCGCGCGCCCTCGAAGAACGGCAGCGACGCCTCGTCTGGCTGCGGCACCGGCTTGGGTTGGGGGTCGGGGGCGGGAGATTGGGGATTGGGTGATGCGGTCGTCGTCATGGGAATCATCCTTTGTCGGCGATGGGAGAGCGTCCAAGGGGGTAGATCACCGCGGCGGGGCCGCTATCCCCCAAGGATCAGGCAGGCGTGGTAATCGAGCACACCGCCCTGGCAACTGACGAGCACGGTGTCGTGCTTGGGCACCTGACGTTCGCCGCCCTGGCCGCGCGCCTGGATCACGCCCTCCGACAGCGGCGTCATGCCCCACATATAATAGCCGGACAACTCTCCGCCGCCGGTGTTGGTCGGCAGCGCGCCGCCGGGGCCGAGTTTGCCGTCTTCGACGAACGCGCCGCCCTCGCCCTTCTTGCAGAAGCCGTAGTCCTCGAGCGTCACCATCGTCGTGTAGGTGTAGCAGTCGTACAGCTCGCACAGGTCCACATCGTCGGTGGTGATGCCGGCCATGCGGAAGGCCGTCTCCTTGGCCAGCACCGCACCGGTGTTGACCTCGTTCTCGAAGCCGGCGCGGCGGGGATTACCGGGGTGGCCCTGACCCATGCCGCGCACATAGACCGGCGGTTGCTTCAGGTCGCGCGCCCGCTCGGCCGAGGTCACGATCACCGCCACCGCGCCGTTGGATACCAGCGTACAGTCGAGGATGTGCAGCGGTTCGACGATCCAGCGGGAGTTGTGGTAGTCCTCCATCGTCATCGGCGCGCGCTGCATCGCCCGCGGGTTCATCGTCGCCCACTTGCGGGTGGAGACGGCGACCGCGCCGAGCTGGTCTTGGGTGGTGCCGTACAGCGCCATGTGCCGCCGTGCGGCGAGGGCATAGCCGGTGTTCGCGCCGAAGAATCCGTAGGCCGGCCCCAGGCCGGCCATACCGGAGAGTGACCGGATGCGGCCATAGGAGCCGCCCGCCGTCTGACCCGGCGTGAGCGGCGTATCGGCGAACACACAGGCGACCGCGTTCGCCATGCCCGCGTTGATCGCGAGCGAGGCGTAATGCACCATCTGCGCCGCCGTCGAGCCGGCCGCGTTCATGTGGTTGACCAGGCGCAGATTCCGCAGTCCGCTGGTGACCTGGAGGCCGAGGCCGAGGCTGCTGGGGTTGGTCGGATCGAGGCCGGAGATCCCGGCGTTGATCAACAGCCCGTCGAGGTCATCCTTTTGGAGACCGGCGTCGTCCAATGCCAGCCGGATCGCCTCGACGGCAAGGGCCGGCGCGGGCTTGGTGTACTGACGGGTCATCTCGGTGATGCCGAGACCGGCGATCGCGGCCTTGCCGCTGATGTTCGTGCTCATCGTCTCCCACCTGGATTCAGGGCGGCGTGGACTCATGTTGGTCCGCCCGCTCGTCTTTGGAGGCCGGATCTGGTCGCGGGACATCCGGTAAAGTCTCGTTCGTTTGTGGAAGGCCAAAGCCCGTGTTCGGACTTTCACCTATCCGCGAGGTGTTCAGACGATAACCAACCGGAGATTGGGTGTCAACGCGCGTGCCCATCACGCGGACGCGGGCGACCCACCGGGTCACCCCTACAGGGCGACGCGGGCACGGCGTTCCTCCGTGGCGGCGGTACGCGCCGCTTAGACCCAGAGGTCGGCGAGGGCGGCGCGGAAGCCGGGAATCACATCCTCGCCGTCGAGGGTCCCGTCCTCGCCCAGCTCGATCACCTCGCGGTCAGGGCGGTGGACGGCGGCGGTACGGCTGTAGGGGTCGAGCACCCACACCAGCC
>JBBQJF010000545.1:0-2640 GCA_038325665.1 Dehalococcoidia bacterium
CCGCGCGTCGTCAAAGATATCTCCATTTATCGAACATGTTCCCGCGACAAGGCCGTCGGCCGGGGTGTCTTTGCGTAACGTCTCCATGTCGTGACGCTGATGCTGCCGCGCGACGACCAAGGGCCAATACTCTTTGAACGAGCCGGGATCGACTAATTGCGCGATATTCTCGCGGGGCATGCGATAGCCGCGTGCGTGGCGTTTCGCGACCGCCTCCCGCCGGTTCTCGTCGCGTGTGACGGCATGCCGGTCGAGAGTCTCCTGCAAGTCCGGGCGGATGTGGTCAAGGTCGAGGTCCACCTCGGCGGTCGGCATACCGCCCGCGATGTCGGCCTCCTCGATGAACACGATCGGGTAGCCCTCGCGAACAACGTCACCGGCGGACATCGTGACCTCGCGGACGATGCCGCCACGGTCCGCGACAATGACGTGCTCCATCTTCATCGCCTCGACGACCGCGACCTGCTGACCCTTCCGCACCTGATCGCCGGCGACAACGTCGATGGAGACAATCGTGCCCTGGATCGGCGCCCGGAGGCCGAAGGAGCCATCGGGTCCGGTCCGCTCAGATTGCGCTGCCGCGTCGGTGAGTGACGCCCGCGCGCCCTTCACCCGGGCGTCGTGCGCGAAGAGCGCGAGCGGGTCGCGGCTGGTGACGCGGGCGCCGGCAAAACCCCGGTCCCGCGCCCCGTCGCTGGGACGCGCCGTCTCACCCGCGCCCGGACGCGCCACCTCCTCGCCGGCCGAACGGCCCCCCTCACCCGCGCTCGGGGGACCGCCCTCAACAAACCGTGGTCGCCGCTCGGGACCGACCGCCGCGAGTTCGACCATGTGGTCATCGACCCAGCGGGTATGCACGCGACCGGCGGCGAAGTCCGGGTGGGCCAGGATGTTCTGCAGAAAGGGGATGTTGGCGCCGACGCCGTCGAGCCGGAACTCACCGAGCGCGCGGGCGGTGCGGCTGATCGCGGCGGCGATGTTCGGGGACGGCGCGTGACCGATGACCTTGGCGAGCAGCGAGTCGAAGGCGCTGCTGGTGCGGTAGCCCGCGTACCCGAAGCCATCGGTGCGCACACCGGGTCCGCTCGGAGCTTCATAGGCGGTGAGGAGACCGCCGCCGGGGCGCACGGAGCCGTCGGCGCCGATCGTCTCCATGTTCACCCGCGCCTGGATCGCGTAGCCGCGCGGCCGCGCGATCTCCACCGAGTCGAGGCCCAGCTCCGCGAGGGTAGCGCCCTCGGCCAGCCGGATTTGTGTCTGCACCAGGTCAACGCCCGTCACCTGCTCGGTCACGGTATGCTCGACCTGAAGGCGCGCGTTCGCCTCGATGAACACGAACGGCCGCGCATCCGCCTGCCCGGTGACATCGACGAGGAACTCGAATGTGCCGAGGTTGCGGTAGCCCACGCGCGTCGCGAATCCGACGGCCGCATCGATGATCCGTGTGCGGAGGTCGTCAGCCAGGCCCGGCGCCGGGGCCACCTCGATGACCTTCTGGAACCGGCGCTGGATGCTGCACTCGCGCTCGCCGAGATGGGCGATAGCACCGGTGTGATCGCCGAGCACCTGGACCTCGATGTGGCGGGCGCGGGGCAGGAACTCCTCGACGTAGACATCCTCCCGGCCGAAGGCGGCCTTGGCCTCTGACTTGCACCGCCGGTAGGCGGCCTCGATCGCGGCGGCGGCCGTGACGGCGCGGGCGCCACGGCCACCGCCGCCGGCGACGGCCTTGATCATCATCGCGCCGCCCGGCCCCAACGCCGCGAAGAACGCGTTGGCCTCCTCCAGCGAGACGGCGTGGTCTAGCCCCCGGAGGACCGGTACGCCCGCGGCGGCGGCGGCAACGCGGGCGCGGGCCTTGTCGCCGAACAACTCGAGCTGGTCCACGCGCGGGCCGACAAAAGTGAGTCCGGCACCGGCGCAGCGGCGTGCGAAGCCGGCGCGTTCGGCCAGGAAGCCGTATCCGGGATGGATCGCGTCGCAACCGGTCGCGACCGCCGCGGCGATCAGCGCCTCCGCGTCGAGGTACGCCGGTGGGCCGGCGCCGGGCAGGGCATAGGCGTCGCCGGCCATGCGGAGGTGGAGGCTGTGGGCGTCGTCCTCGGAGTACACGGCCACTGCACGCAGGCCGAGGTCGGCCGCGGCGCGGGCGATGCGGATGGCAATCTCGCCACGATTGGCGATCAGCAGAGACGTGAAGGGCATGGTCGCTCCCTTGAAAGCCTAACCCTCGCCCTGCCCCCCGGTCTTGCCAGGGTAGGCCGCAAGGCGTAGGGAAGAACCCGCACCGGCGCGCCCAGATTCATATTACGCCACCGCGGGTGAGGTGTGTCTCCGCGACCACCGCTCCACACGCGTGCACTCCCACGAGACGGTCGGACCGTTGACCTGGACCTGGGCGACGTGACTGCCGATGGCCGCGTCATCACGGCGCCCGCCGGGTGTGCGGTGTCCGAACGCTCGTCCGCCGGTTGGAGCACATTGGGCCTGGAGGGTTCAGTCGCATCCGCGTGCGGCGGCGCCCCGCCGCGTGTCATCGGGGCGATCCGCGACCATGCGCCCTCCCTCGGACCGAACGCCCCGTCACCTGGACACGCGGGAGCGCCGGTCCGAGAAGATAGCCGCGCGCCGGCGCGGGTC
>JBBQJF010000546.1:0-2615 GCA_038325665.1 Dehalococcoidia bacterium
TTAGGTGACACCCCCTTCCCGTGCAGCCTGTCCCGGCGTGCCGGGGGGAAGGGGGCCGGGGGGTAGGTAACTGAAAGGAGCCACACCATGCGATTCGACGGCAAAGTCGCGCTGATCACGGGCGCCGGATCGGGCATCGGCCGCGCCACGGCCCTGCTGTTCGCGGATGAGGGGGCGAAGGTAGTCGTGGCGGACTACAAGCCCGAGGACGGGCAGGAGACCGTCTCTCGGATCAAGCAGCGCGGCGGCGAGGCGACCCTCGTGCAGGCGGATGTCTCGCGCGCCGCCGAGGTCGAGGCGATGATCGCGGCCGCAGTGTCCGCGTACGGCCGGCTCGATATCCTTCACAACAACGCGGGCATCTTTCCCCGCGCCCGGCCGTCGGACGAGCTGAGCGAGGAACTGTGGGATCAGGTGCTGGACATCAACCTCAAGGGCGTGTGGCTGGGCTGCAAGTACGCCATCCCCGAGCTGGTCAAGGCAGGCGGCGGCGCGATCGTCAACACCGCCTCGCTCGCCGGACTGCGTGCCCGCGCCTATCACGCCGCCTACGTCGCCTCCAAGGGTGGCGTGGTGATGCTGACCAAGTCACTGGCGATCGAGCTGGCCCCACACAACATCCGCGTGAACTGTGTCTGTCCCGGCGGCGTGGACACGCCGATGGTGCGTCCGCCCGGTCTGACCGACGAACAGGTCGCCGAACGGCGGCAGGGCACGTTCAACGACATACCGATCGCCAGAATGGCCGAGCCGGAGGAGATCGGCCGCGCCGTGCTCTACCTCGCCTCCGAGGATGCCAGCTTCGTCAATGGCCACGCGCTGGTGGTGGACGGCGGCCAGTGGGCCGGCACCACCGCCGGATTGCGCCGGTGAGCGGCGGTGGCGCACCAGCGCGCGCCTACAGCAGCGGCCGCACGCGCTTATTGAACGTATCGATCGTCGCCAGCATCGCGTCGAGCGGTATGCCCGCGCGGAAGTCGAGCGCCAGGTGCGAGATGCCGAGCGCCTCCAACTCCTGCACGAAGGCGGCAATCCCGGCCGCCGTGCCGATCAGGTCGCGATTCGGCGGCCGGACCCCCGGCTCATTGTCGTCGAGCACGTCGAGCACACATCCCATCGAGAACTTCAGGCTGTCAGGGTCGCGGCCGGCCGCCTTGGCGTGCTGTTTGACCGTCGCGATCGCCGGGGCGATCTCATCCGGCCGCATCCGCGCCGGGTGCCAGCCGTCTCCCAGCCGCCCCGCCCGCCGCAACGCCGCCGGACTGTGTCCACCGACCCAGATTGGGATGCGCCGTGACGGCCGCGGCTCGAAATGGACCGGCGCGAACCGGTAGTGCTCGCCCGCGAAGCTGGGCATCTTCTCCTGCCAGCAGGCGCGCATGATCCGGATCCACTCGTCCGTGACCTTGCCGCGCTGCTCAAAATAGGGCAGGTTCAGCGCCTCGAACTCCTCCCGCAGCCAGCCAGCCCCGGCGGCGAGGATCACCTCGCGATCAGCCAGCATTTCCAGGCTGGCGATCATCTTGGCCGTTACCAGTGGATTACGCATCGGCAGCACGAGCACGGTGATCCCGAGCGCGATCTGTTCGGTACAGCCGGCCGCGACCGCCAGCGCGATGAACGGATCGACGACGTTGGCCTCGCCTCCCATCGGAAAGACGCCGGACGCGCTGTACGGATAGCGCGACTCGACCCGCTCGGGCAGGATCACATGATCGCTGGTCCATAGCGAGTCAAAGCCGGCCGCCTCGGCGTGTCGGGCGATCCGCACCGTTGGCTCACGGCCACCGAGCGAACTGAGATTGGGCAGGTGAATCCCGAACTTCATGTGCAACTCCCGCGAGGCCGGGTGTTGGGGGACCGCCCCACCGTCATTCCCTGGCGATGGCTAACGGAGCGTATACATACCGCGACGGTGGCCGCGTGGGCGGCGGGACGCGGGCAAGCGATACGGCACACCGTGCGCGACCTGCTCATCAGCGGCTGTCAGAGTATACTCCGATGCAGAGCGTTCAACAGCCGGATGCCCCGGCAATCAGTGGACGGTGACAACGGCGATTGTGTGAGGGGGTGCGCGGTAGCTGATGGTCATAACCGGGGATCGCGGACGCGGCCGTCCCTCCAACACCCATCGCCCATCACCCAATCCCAAAGGAGGCAGGTCCAGCTATGCACGTTGGCTACGCGCCGGTCTTCCAGAACCCGGAGAACGAGCGAACTGACCTCGAAGTCTACACTCAGGAACTGCGCCTCGCCGAACTGGCGGAGCCGCTGGGCTTTGACTCCGTGTGGTCGGTCGAGCATCACTTCACCGACTACACCATGTGCCCGGATGTGACCCAATTCCTTGCCTATATGGCCGGCAAGACCAATCGGGTCAAGCTCGGCTCGATGGTGATCGTGCTGCCCTGGCACGACCCGGTGCGGGTGGCCGAAGAGGTGTCCATGCTCGACAACCTCTCCGGCGGGCGCATGATCCTCGGCATCGGCCGCGGGCTGGGTCGGGTCGAGTACGACGGCTTCCGCGCCGACATGAACGAGTCGCGCGGTCGGTTCATCGAATACGCCGACATGATCCTGACCGGACTGGAGCGGGGTTACGTCGAGTACCAGGG
>JBBQJF010000547.1:0-2612 GCA_038325665.1 Dehalococcoidia bacterium
GCGGTACAGCACCGGCCGCTCGCGCCCGCCATCCACATAGGACACGGTATGCAGCACCAACCCCTCGCGCGGGGTAAAACCGACCCGTAGCTGCCACTTGTGCCAGTTCACCGCACGGCCGCGCACCGTGAAGCTGGCGCCTTCCGGCTGGGTGATATCGATACGTTTGAGCGGGTCCGCCACGCGGTCGAAGCGGGGCGAGTTGCCGGGATCGGTGACAGTCGCGGCCGAGTAGTTGCCGGCGCTCGGCGGCAACGGCACGACGCCGTGGTCCTCGATGCGCGCGACCTCCATCCGGTCGAGGTCGAACAGCGTGACCAGCCCCTCGATCGGGCGGGCGTAGCCATTGTCATCCGGGTCGGAGCGTATCCATGTGAGGGCGCGCACCAGCCGCCGCCGGGGGTCATCCTCGGGGCCGTAGTAGCCGGCCGACCACGGGTCGATCATGGCGAGGGCGAAGTCGGTCACGCCGCGCGTGCGCATCGCCGCCTGCCAGTCGGGGTTGGCGCGGATCGCGTTCTCACAGGCGAAGAACTCGTCGAAGACGATCGCCGGCTGCACCCCCGGCGCCGCCCGCCACGCGCGCACGGCGCCCGCCGTCACTGACACCACGGCCTCGTACGTCATGCGCCCGGTGGTATCGCGTACGATCACGAATGCCTCGCGCTCCGGCGGCGCGCCGGCGTCGCCGGCCAGCACCCGCTCCTTGGGCGGCTCGTGGAGGGAGATGCGCATGAATTTGGCGCTGTCCGTCAGTCCCTGATTCTGTCGGAGAACCTCCACGGCGGCGACGATCTCCTCGGCGGTCAGCGGATCGAGCGGATGCTCGACGACAACGGCGGGATTCGCTACGGTTTGCATAGCGCTGCTCCTGGGAGATGGAGGACACTGAACGGCGACATGCTTCGGCTGCTGGTGAGATTCTACCGCATCGATGCAAGCGTTTCGCGCGGCGCACCGGGCGCACCTCTCCCCCGGCCCCTCCCCTGCAAAGGGAGGGGAGGCGCCGTTCGCCCAGAGTCCACGGGTCCACACGCGGGCCATGCACGCGTGGGTGTAGGGGTTGAATCTGGACCCGCGGACGAGAGTTCTCCCCCTTCCCCGCGGGGTTGGGCCTCCCCAAAGAAGCGATACGTCATGACAACTCGCACGATCCCACTTGTGCAAGAAACCGGCCGCGTCCCCTCGATGCGGGTGCCGCTCGACCAGGAGGGGGAGCAGCGCTTCCGCCGCCTGATCGAGTCAGTCGTCATGATCGACCTCCACGAGCACCCCGTCGTCTTGCCCGAACGGCTCGGTGATTTTCGCGAGTACCTCGCCAACGGCCGCTATCGCTGGGGCTACGAGGCCGTGCGTCACGGCGGCTGGGCGGCGGTGTGTACGGCCAACGGATTCCGCGGCGCGGCGCGAGCGCCGGAGATGTCGTTCACTGCCTTCGCCGATCTGGTCGATGAGATCGGTATGATGCTGGCCGGCATGCGCGCGCACGCTGACACCGTCGTGAAGGTCACGAACGCCGATGAGATCGTGAGCGCGAAGCACCAGGGTAAGACCGGCTTCATGCCGACGGTCGAGCATCTGGCGCTTGGCCACGATCTGAACCGTGTCGATGTGCTGTACGGCCTGGGCGTGCGAATCGGCGGCATCACCTATAGCCGCCGCAACGACATCGGCGACGGGCTGAACGAGCGCACCGACGCCGGCCTGAGCGAGTTCGGCATCGAGGTCATCCACCGCATGAACGACCTCGGCATCGCCGTTGATCTTTCCCATGCCTCGTACACGACCGCGCGGGAGGCGATCGACCACTCGCGGGCGCCGGTGCTGTTCAGTCATAACGCCGCGTACACGCTGCGACCGACGCGGCGTACCCGCAAGGATGATGAGCTGGTGGCCTGCGCCCGCAAAGGTGGGTTGATCGCGATCACGGCCGTGCCCAACTCACTCAGCGACGACCCAAAGCAGGATATCAACTGCGTGCTCGACCACTACGATTACATGGTCAAGCTGGTGGGGATCGACCACGTCGGCATCGGCACCGACACGCTAATCGGCGATCACGTCGGCTATCATCTCGAAATGATGGGCATGGCCGCCGCTGGGCACACCCCGTCCGCGCCCTATCTCGACGGCCTGGAGTCGCCCGCCGACGGCTCGAACATCATTCGCGGGCTGATCGCCCGCGGCTACGCCGACGGGGACATCGCCAAGATCGCCGGCGACAACGCGCTCGCCTACTTTCGCCGGGTGATGACGTAAGCTGAGGCGCGCGAGGAGATGAAGATGGACTCGCGCGAGTCACGCGACCAGCCGCCGGAACAGAGCGGGATGGGCGGGCCGCTCCGTCCTGTCCGATCGCACGGGTCCAGCGAGACGCCGCCCGATTCGAACGAGGCGGCGCGACGAGCATTGCTGCACACGGCGCACGCGCTGGGGAAGCGCCGGCCGCACTGAGCGGAACCGGCAGTCGCCGCGGCGCCACGTCGTGTGCGCGTGCGCTCAGAGCAAGTGCGGGTGTATCTGACCGCGACGACCAGCGACCTATTACTCCAGCGATCCGCCGCGTATGATAGCCGGCGTATGACGGCTGCCGGCGATGCCCAGCTATTCTT
>JBBQJF010000548.1:0-2605 GCA_038325665.1 Dehalococcoidia bacterium
GTTGTTGCCTCCCTGGGTGCGTCCGATCTCGTCGCCGCCGAGGATCATCGGCACACCCTGGGACAGCAGCATGGTGGCCATGAAGTTGCGCCGCTGGCGGGCGCGAAGCGCGCTGACCTCGAGGTCCTCGGTCGGCCCCTCGACGCCGCAATTCCAGGAGAGGTTGTCATCGTGGCCGTCGTGATTGCCCTCGCCGTTGGCCTCGTTGTGCTTCTCGTTGTAGCTGACGAGGTCGTTCAGGGAAAAACCGTCGTGAGCGGTCACGAAGTTGATGCTCGCGTACGGACGGCGACCGTCGCTCTGGTAGAGGTCGCTCGATCCGGTCAGCCGGTAGCCCATTTCGGCCGCGACCCATTCCTCGCCCTTCCAGAAGCGGCGCACGGTGTCGCGGTACTTACCATTCCACTCCGTCCATAGCACCGGGAAATTGCCGACCTGATAGCCGCCCTCGCCCACATCCCACGGCTCGGCGATCAGCTTCACCTGCGAAATCACCGGGTCCTGGTGGATGATGTCAAAGAATGCGGAAAGGCGGTCAACCTCGTGCAACTCGCGCGCCAGCGTGGAGGCGAGGTCGAAACGAAAGCCATCGACGTGCATGTCCTGCACCCAATAGCGCAGGCTGTCCATGATCAGTTGCAGTACCTGGGGATGACGTACGTTGAGGCTGTTGCCGGTGCCAGTGAAGTCCATGTAGTAGCGCGGTTCGTCAGGCAGCAGACGGTAGTAGCTGCTGTTATCGATACCACGAAAGCTGAGAGTGGGACCGAGTTGGTTGCCCTCTCCGGTGTGGTTGTAGACCACATCAAGGATGACCTCGATGCCGGCGCGATGCAAATCGCGCACCATTGCTTTGAACTCGGATACCTGATCGCCCAACCGGCCCGTGCTGCTATAGCGGCCCTCCGGAGCGAAGAAGCCGAGGCTGCTGTAACCCCAATAGTTCGTCAGGCCCTTGTCGACCAAGAACTTCTCGTCAACGAACTCATGCACCGGCAATAACTCAACCGCCGTCACACCGAGTGACTTGAGATGGTCGATCGCGACCCGGTGGGCGAGGCCGGCGTAGGAGCCGCGCAACTCGGGCGGTACGTCGGGGTGGCGTTGGGTAAAGCCCTTGACGTGCAACTCGTAAATCACCGACTGGTGCCAGGGGATGCGCGGCGGCCGGTCGTTATCCCAGTCAAAGAACCGGTTCATAACCACGGCCTTCGGCGCGCCGAGAGCGCTGTCGTGGTCGTCGCGCGACAAATCAGCGTCCGGATCGCCCATACGATACCCGAACAATGGTGCGCGCCAGTCGGCTTCGTTGGTGATCGCGCGAGCGTACGGATCCAGCAGCAGCTTGGCCGCGTTAAAGCGGTGCCCTGCCTCCGGCTCATAGGGACCATACACGCGATAGCCGTAGATCTGGCCCGGTTTGACACCGGGCAAGTAGCCGTGCCACACATGCGCCGTGACCTCGGGCAGTCGAATGGTTTCGCTCTCGACGCCCGCGCGCTCATCGTCGAACAGGCACAGCACGACACCGGTGGCATTCTCCGAGTAGAGGGCGAAGTTGACACCCTGACCGTCCCAGGTTGTGCCCAGCGGATAGGGCTTCCCCGGCCATACCTTACGTGGCATCGATCCTCCAACAGCGGCGCGATGGCGAGCGGACACCGGCTGGCCACTCATGCTACCGCTGAACGCCCCCGGCCGGGACACGAAGCGGCGCGGCGCTGTTACCGCGTCTCGCCTCATCCATGCAATTGAAACGCGACCGCGTGGGCGCCGGCATTACCCAAGCGGCGCCCCGCTGATCGCCGCTCCGGCTCCGTCTCTCACCATGGAGCCGCACACGCACGACCGGCGCGCCCTGTTCCGCCGCGCCATCAGCATAGCTGATCATCGACCCCGCTCACGACCGCCACGTCTCGTCGCACGGGCAATAATCCCTGGCGCCGAGCGCCGTGCCCACGCATCACCGCGACTCGCGACAACGTGACGCAGGCGTTCGAACTTGGCAGAATAACGCCGGTCCGGTGCGAAACCATCCCGCAACCTGATTTAGGAGTAACCGATGAGTGACACCCCCGCTCTCGCCAGCGTATTCAGTCCTCCGTCCGCGCGGCCCGAGTATCGCCCCACGATTCGGGAGATGCCCTCGGAGGAACGTCCGCGCGAGCGGCTCAAGAACTACGGGCCGAACGCTCTCTCCAACGGGGAACTGCTTGCCATCCTGCTGCGCGTGGGTGTGGCCGGGGAGAACGTCCTGGCCCTGGCCGGGCGACTGCTGACCCAATGGAACGGGCTGCCGGGCTTAGGGCGGGTGAGCTTTGCCGAACTGTGCGACACGCACGGGATGGGTGAGGCGAAGGCCTGCCAGATCAAGGCCGCGCTCGAACTCGGCCGCAGGCTATCGGCCGCTCTGCCCGAGGACCGGCCGGAGATCACCCGCCCCGACGACGTTGCCGGCCTGCTGATGACCGAGATGAGTCTGCTTGAGCAAGAATCGCTGCGCGTCGTGCTTCTCAACACCAAGAACCGGGTGCTCGGCATCCGCGAGGTCTACCGCGGCAACGTGAACAGCGCCCAAGTGCGGCCCGGCGAGGTCTTTCGCGAT
>JBBQJF010000549.1:0-2586 GCA_038325665.1 Dehalococcoidia bacterium
TCGTACACCGGGGCACAGCGCGAGCACGAGTAGCGCCGGCCGCGCACTGTCTTGCGGCCCCGACGCCACTCCCAGCCGCAGGTGGCGCAGCGATACACGTACAGCAGCCGCGGGGCGGCGAATCCCTCCGCGTGCAGATCAGCCCCCAGCGACGCCGCCACCGCCCGAAACTCGCGCCCGTGTGGCGCCGCGGCCCGACCATGCAGGGACCGCACGACATGGTGCGCGATCTCGTGCAACACCACGCCGCGCGTTCGCTCCACGCCGTGATCGGCGAGGTAGTGTGTGGAGAGCGCGATGTCTCCGTCCGGTCGATATATCCCGGCGCAGCGTGTCAGGCGGGCGCTGAGCCGCACGCGCACCGGCGCCAGTTGCGGCAGCGGCGACAGTCCCGCGACGGCGCCCGCGCGCAGCGCCGTCAGCGTCGCGTCGGCGTCGGCCTGCATCGCCCGTTGCCACGCCGCCAGTTCGCTCTCGGAGCAGCGGCCCATCGTGTCCTCCGTGTTCCCCACCACGGGACTGAGCGTACCGATGCGCCGGGGCGTCGGGCAAGGGGGGTCCGGCGCGGCTCGGGTAGGCTCGGGTATGATGGAACGGCGGAGGGAAGTCGATGCCGCCCGAGCGACTCACGACCACACTCGATATCCATACGACGGGACCGGACGACACGCGGTCGGTGGGCGAGGCACTCGGCCGGCTGCTCGAAGCCGGCGATGTCGTGCTGCTCCAGGGCGACCTCGGCGCCGGCAAGACGACGATGACGCAGGGGTTAGCGCGTGGAGCAGGCGCCGACGATCTTGTCAACAGCCCGACCTTCGTTCTCGTGAATGAGTACCAGGGCCGGATCAAGGTGTACCACGCCGACCTGTACCGGCTGGAGCAGCCGGATGAGGTGCTGGCGCTCGACCTGCCGGGGGCCACGCTCGACGGCGCATTGGTGGTGGAGTGGCCCGAGCGCGGCGACGGTCTGCTGCCGGCCGAGCACCTGTTGGTGCGCATCGATCACGCGTCGCCCGAGACACGTCGTGTTCGCGTCGAGCCACACGGCCCCCGCGCGTCAGCGCTGGCGAGGCTGCTGAGCGACGCGCTGGCGGCTGCCGGCGGCGGTGGTTCCGAACATCCGGCGTCGGGAGGATAGGTGGAACTATCGATCGACACGGCGGGGCCGGTGGGCGGCGTCGCGCTGACCGATGCGGGCGTGCTGGTCGCGGATCTGGCGTGGCGGCCACGCGCTGGCTACGCCGCCGAGTTGCTGCCGGTGATCGAGAGCGTGCTGTCGCGGGCGGGCGCTGCCCGTACCGATATCGACGCGGTGTTCGTCTGCCACGGACCGGGCGGTTATGGTGGGCTGCGCGTCGGGATCAGCACGGCGATGGCGCTCGCGTTCGGGTTGGATGCCGGCCTGCTCGCCGTGGGCCGGCTGGAGGCTGATGCGTACATCCATATCGCGTATCCCGGCCCAATCGTGCCGGTCCACGCCGCCGGCCGGGGCGAATATGCCTGGGCGGTCTACCAGTCCGCCGGCGGCTGGGGCGAAATCGCACCGCCCCGGCTCTCGCGACCCGACGCCCTCACCGCCGATGCGCCCCGCGCCGCCTTGCTCTGCGGCGAGCTTAACCGCGAGTTGGAGGACAATCTGCGACAGACGCGCTCAGATCTCGCCTTTCTCGCCGGCCCCGCCCATGCCCGTCGGGCGATCACGGTGGCGGCACTGGCCTGGCCGCGCTACGCTGCCGGCGCCCGTGACAGTCATCTCGGGTTGGAACCGATCTACCTCCGTGAGCCGAACATCACCGTCAGCCGCGCCAACCGGCCGCCTGCCTAATGCACGGTCGGGCCACTCGCTCGCTGCTCCATTCACCACGCCCACGCGCGGGAGATCGGGCCACGGCCCGCCGGCCAACCACACCGCGTTGGGCCATGCCGGCCGCCGGCCGTTCGTCCATTGCCGCGGGACTTGATCTCGCGCGGCGGACACGCGACGGTACAAGCAGACGCGCGGCCCGCGACGCACATGCATCGCCGCGAGCGCCGTCCATCAGCGGCGCCCATGACATCCGATGCGATCGCGATTCACCGTCTCGCGCATGTCTGACCGGCTCGACGGGGTGTGCCGTTCGCTCGTTTCCCGCTTGGGGAAGGGCACCGGGGGGTTAGCAAATCCCCGCTGTAGGAGACTTTTTCACGAAAGGACAACTGAACGACGATGGAACGAACGCTGGTGTTGGTCAAGCCGGATGCGATGCAGCGCGCCCTGGCAGGTGAGATTATCACGCGCCTCGAGCGACGGGGCCTGCGCATCGTCGGACTAAAGCTGATGCAGGTACCGCGCGAGCTGGCCGAACGCCACTACGGTGAGCATCAGGGCAAAGGCTTCTACGAGGGTTTGATTGACTACATCACGTCCAGCCCGATCATCGCCGCCGTGTTCGAGGGCACGAACGCGATCGAGGCGGCGCGTCAGACGATGGGCAAGACCAACCCTCTGCAAGCGGCTCCGGGCACGATCCGCGGCGACCTCGGCCTCGAAACCGGCCGCAATCTCGTCCACGGCTCCGACTCACCCGACTCCGCCGCCCGCGAGAT
>JBBQJF010000550.1:0-2579 GCA_038325665.1 Dehalococcoidia bacterium
GCCGCCTTGCAGTCGCTCATCGTCTGCCGGCGACCGACGCTCATGCTCTCGGTTGCGCTGTCAGTCATTGCAGTGGCTCCTCATGACTCGCCTCGAAATGGTCCACGGATTTCGCTCGGCCCGCCGTCCCTCGCGCGCGCCCGCGGGATTACCCACGGCCGAACGGGTAGCCGGCACCGTACCCACCCCCGCCGGGTCACGCGCCGCGAGCGATTCAATACCACTCCACCTTACGGCATGGACCGGGCTGCTCGAATAGCCCAAAATGCTTGTTGCGCGGCCGGATCGAGTTCGCTCACCGGGCCGGCGCCGTTGCCATTCGTGACAGAACTCGCGTAGGCTTCGCGGTGCGGGAGGCGGACAAGCACACGATGATAGCACGCGATGGCGGACCTCTCGATGAGGGAAAGACAGACTCGATGGCCGCGCTGGCCCGCGTGCCTGCCGCGGAGATCGTACTCCGACCGGCCGGCGGCGGCTGGAACGCCCGCGAGATCGCCTATCACCTGTTCGATATCGAGCGCTGGTACATCGCCAAGCTGTGCGAGGCGGCGACGCCCAACCAGGCCGCCGCCCTGTCACGATTCATGGAGATTTGGTCGCGGTTGCGCGACGAGGCGATACTGTTGGCGGCCGAGATTCCCGACGAACGGCTCGACCAACCCGGCCTGCTCACCGGCGTGCCCGAGTGGACCCCCCGTTCTCTGATCGCCGCGATGGCCGCGCACGATCGCGAGCACGCTGCACAAGCGCGGGCGGCGCGCGGACGGCCGCGCGCGGACACGGGCGCGGACACCACCTCTTGACGTACGATCAGGCCGTCTCCGACATCCCATCGCGGCCGGCCGGCGCCGGACGGCTCCGCCGCCCGCGCCACCGCCGCGCATCACCACGCACACCACCACGGAGGTTTCATGATGGCCGCACCCACCCCCGCGATCGACTGGGATGCCCTCCACGAGGAGGCAATCGATACCCTCTCACGCTACATCCAAGTCGATACATCCAACCCGCCGGGGCGGGAGCGGGCGGCGTGTGAGTTCCTCGGTGACATTCTCACCCGCGAGGGCATCGCGTACGAGCTGTACGACGCCGGCGATGACCGCGTCTCGCTGCGGGCGGTCCTCCAGGGCGACGGCAGCGCCCGCCCGTTCATGCTGCTGCACCACACCGACGTGGTGCCGGTCCAGAGCGAATACTGGGATGAGGAGCCTTTCGCCGGGCTAGTGAAGGATGGCTTCGTCTGGGGTCGCGGTGCGCTCGACACCAAAGGGCTGGGCGTCTCCCAGTTGATGACCTTCCTCACGCTCAAGCGGCTGAACGTGCCGCTGGCGCGCGATGTCGTGCTCTACGCGATGGCCGATGAGGAGGCGGGCGGCCAGTTCGGCGTCGAGTGGCTGGAAAAGCACCACCCGGAGACGCTTGATGCCGAGTATGTGATCAACGAGGGCGGCGGCGGTGTCACCGAGCTGTTCGGCGTCGAGCGACCCGTGTTCACCGTGGCGGTATCGGAGAAGGGGCCGCTGTGGGTGCGGCTGGTGGCGGAGGGCCGGCCCGGCCACGCCTCGATGCCGCACGACGACAACGCGCTCGACCGGTTGGTGCGCGCCTTGTACAAGATTCAGAACTGGCAGCGCGAGATGACCGTCTCGCCGGTGCTCACCGAGTACTTCGCGCGGCTCAAGCGCGCCGGCATCTACACCGGCGACCCAACCGTTGCGGGGCTTCAGAGCGCCGCGGGGGAGAATCCACTGATCCGCGCCATGCTGATGAACACGATCAGCGCCACCACGACCAGCGGCGGTATCAAGCACAACGTCATCCCGGCCCGTGTCGAGGCGACACTCGACTGCCGGCTGCTGCCCGGTGTGCGCCCCGACGACTTCCAGCGCGAGATCGAGAGTGTGATCGACGACCCGAAGGTGAAAGTCGAGCGCGTCTTTGCCGGGTGGTCCGACACTAATCCATTCGAGACTGACCTGTTCGGCGTGATCGAGGATGTCGTGCGCGATCACGTCGAGGACGCGGTGGTGGTGCCAGGTGTAACGGTGGGCTTCACCGACAGCCGGGTCTTCCGCAACCGCGGTGTGATCTCGTACGGCTTCTCCGGCAACCTCAACCACCCCGACCTCGCCCGCACGGTCCACGGCCACAACGAACGGGTCAGCATCGACGGCCTGCGCCTCAACTGCCAGATGGTGTACGAGGTCACGCGGCGGATGTGCGCGGCGCGGTGATGCGAGGGGATGGCACGGGTCCGTGCAGGGGTTCGGGCGTCCAGCATGGGGCTGGGCGAGCCACCGGGTCGCCCCTACGGACGCTACGAGCACATCGACATGCCGCGACATTCGCGAATGGGACGCATCGACCCCGCGCCTCACGCCGGTTCACTCGTGCCGATGTGCCGCGCGACGAACGCGAGCATCACCTCGTGATGGCGGATCGTCTCATCGACGACGAGCGAGCCGTGTCCGGCGTGGTAGCGGTAAACCTCGTGCGGCTTCTCCAGGTGTGCGAGGCGGGTGATGTAGTTGTCGATCTGGCGGATCGGGCAGCGGGGATCGCTCTCGCCGGCCAGG
>JBBQJF010000551.1:0-2557 GCA_038325665.1 Dehalococcoidia bacterium
ACGCGAGGAGTTTGCCGTGGTCCAGGGATCGTCGATGCAGAGCGGCCAGCCCGATTTGGTGGCCGGGGCCGAGCGCGTCGAGCTGTATGTGCGCACGTATCGCACCCTTCTGCGGAGCGTGGGCGAAACGCGGCTACGCATTCTCGAACGGCCGCACATCGAGATGATGTCGAGCCTGCACAGCGGCGCCGGGTCGCAGCGCCCCGACACCGGCGCGCTGATCTACGCCATGCAGCGGCTGCCGGCGGCGGTCGCCACCGTTCGGCACGTCATCATGGGGCAGTCCGTCGAGGGCATCAGCGCGGCGCTGGGTGAGGATCTCAGTGGCTGGCGGATGGTGTCGGCCCGTGGACGGCGGCGGCGCTGGTTCTGGGACGGCCATACACGCATCGCGGTGCTGGTGGCGAGTGAGACCGACGTGGATGACCTCGTGCCGACGCTGGTCGCGCTCCAGATTGAGTGGAACAAGTTGCACGCGCGGCTGCGCGGCATCGACTTCGCGCACGCCGACCCCCGCGCGTTGTGGCAGGCGCTCGACGTGAGCGAGGCCGACTGGTTGCAGGTGGTGGAGATCGCGGGCGAGGGGTTGCAGCGGTTGCTCGCCGCCGTCGCGTCCGAGGAGAAGGATCTGTGGCTGCGAACCGTGGGCGGAACGTATGTCGGCTACGCGCGGGCCGTGCGGCGCTGGTGGGGGCCGGTCCACGCGTACCTCGTCGAACACGGCATGAACCGGCGGCCGGTCTACTTCGTTTCCTCCAACACCCACTCGCTCTCCAATCTCGTGACCGGTGTGGCCGCTCGGCATGAACAAGAGATCATCGCCCATGTGGAGGCGACCCACGATCCCGATCTGCTGCCCGAACTGGCGAAGCTCCGTAGCGGCGCCAGCCGCGCGTCGTGGGCGAACTTCCTCTACTTTGCCGCGCGTGGCTACTTCGCCGCGCGACCTGCTGCCGTCCGCGCCGCACGGGAGGCCGAGGAGCGGGCGGCCGGCATCACCTACATCATGCCCGACAGCGCCCTTGATGTGGCCGTCCAGATATTGCCGGTGAGCGCTCTCGACCCGGCGCGGTTCGACGCGCGGGTGGGACAGATAGACGGCGAGCGGCTGCGCGGTTCCGACGCGGTGATCGTCAATATCGACTACCCGCTGGGGCTTGCCGCCTATCGCATCCTGCGCGAGTTGACCGAGGACATGGAGCGGATCGCCGGGATGTACGTGCTGGGCAAGGCGGCGACACTCAACGCCTCGGTGGGCGACGTGATGGTGTCGGACGTGATCCGTGATGAGCACACCGGCAACACCTACTGGCTTGACAATTGCTTCACCGCGGCGGATGTTGCGCCGTTCCTCGTATTCGGCTCAGCGCTCGACCGGCAGCGGGCGGTGACGGTGCTGGGCACCTTCCTGCAGAACCGCGGCCACCTGGAGATGTACTACCGCGACACCTACACCGTGGCGGAAATGGAGGGCGGCCCATACCTGTCGGCGGTGTACGAGGCGTCGCACCCGACCCGCCACCCGCTGGGTGAGCACGTCAACCTGACCAAGCCGGCCTTTGACCTCGGCATCCTCCACTACGCCTCGGACACCCCCTACACCCAGGCCCGCACCCTCGGCGCCCGCGGCCTCTCCTATCACGGCATGGACTCGACCTACGCCGGGGCGATTGCCATCCTGCGTCGCATCTTCCTGCGGGAGGACGTGTTGCAGGGGTAAGCTGCCGGGTACCCACTGATAGCTATACCGCCGCGCGCACGATTCCACCATCTCCAGTCTCGTATACTGGCGGCAACCATTAGCGGGAGGCGAGAGATGCGCATTGGGTTCGTGGGTCTGGGGATCATGGGCAAGCCGATGGCGAAGAACCTGCTTAAGGCCGGCTTCGAGGTCACGGCCTACAACCGGAGTGACGGCCCGCGCGCCGAGGTCGCCGGGGCCGGGGCGCAACTCGCCGGCTCGCCGGCCGAGGCCGCACGCGACGCAATGATCGTGATCACCAACGTCACCGACTCGCCCGATGTGGAGGCGGTCTGCCTCGGTCCCGAGGGCATCATCGAAGGCGCGGCCGCGGGCACGATCGTCGTGGACATGTCCACCATCTCGCCGGAGGTCACCAAGCGGATCGGCGCGAAGCTGGCCGAGCGGGGCATCCACATGCTCGATGCGCCCGTGAGCGGCGGTGATACCGGCGCGGTTGCTGGCACACTGTCGATCATGGTCGGCGGTGATGCGGCCGACCTGGAGCGGGCACGCCCGGCGCTGGAGGCGATGGGCAAGCGGATCGTTCACTGCGGCCCGCTCGGGGCCGGACAAACGGTGAAGCTGTGCAATCAGATCGCCGTGAGCCTCACCAACCTTGCCGTCTGTGAGGCGCTGGTGTTCGCGGCCAAGAACGATGTCGATCCCGCCAGAATGATCGAGGCCCTCAGCGCGGGCGCCGCCGGCTCGTGGCAACTGAGCAACCTCGGCCCGCGGATGCTGAAACGGGATTTTGCGCCCGGCTTTAAGGTACGGCTTCAGCGCAAAGATCTGCGCCTCGCCCTGGAGAGCGCC
>JBBQJF010000552.1:0-2550 GCA_038325665.1 Dehalococcoidia bacterium
CCCCGTTGCTGTCTATCCTACACCGGCCGCGACCGCGAAGGATGCGGCCGTCCTGTGCTACACTGCGCTTCCATATGACACAGCACACCACCGGCATCGATATCGTTGAGCTGGAGCGTGTCGCGCTCGTGCTGCGGCGGCACCCCGAGCGTTTTCTGGCGCGGGTGTACACACCGGCCGAGGTCGCGCATTGCCGCGGCCGCGTGTCCGAACTCGCGGCGCGCTTCGCGGCCAAAGAGGCGACGATGAAGGCGCTGGGGACGGGCGTGCGCGGGGTATCCTGGCGGGACATCGAGGTGCTGCCCAACCGGCGTGGCAAGCCGCTGCTGCTATTGCATGGCACGGCCGCCGCTCGCGCCGGCCGTATCGGCCTCACGGATGTCGATGTCACGCTCACCCATGCGCGCGACTACGCCGCGGCGGTGGTGGTCGGCCATGTCGTCCACTGGCCCGAAGACGAAAGCACACCACGAGTCAGAGGCCGGCCGGCCGGCGGTGGAGCGATGGGACACGGGACGCCGGCAGCCTCCCACCCCGGTCCATCGACCCTCGACCCCCGGCCAGAGCGGAGCGAGCGGCTATGAAACTTGTGACCACCGCGCAGATGCGGGCGCTGGAATCAGCAACCGAAGCGGCGGGCGTCCCCGTCGAGCACTTGATGGAGAATGCCGGCCTGGCCGTGGCCCAGGAGGTGTGGATGACGCTCGGCTCGCTCGAGGACCGGCGCATTCTCATTTTGGCGGGGCCGGGGAACAACGGCGGTGACGGACTGGTAGCGGCCCGTCATCTGAACGAATGGGGCGCGGAAGTGGGCGTGTACTTGTTGCGCCCGCGCCCGATTGATGACCCCCATGTCGCGGCGCTGCGCGAGGCGCAGGTGACCATGGTCAATGTCGAGCAGGACCCCGGCTTCGAGACGCTCGACCAATTTCTCTCCGTCGCCGAGATGATCGTCGATGCTCTCCTGGGTACCGGCGCCTCGCGACCGGTCGAGGGCGCGCTTGGCGATATCTTGCGGCGGTTGGGTGATGCGCGCGACCGACCGATCCGGCCGCGCCTGATCGCGGTCGATTTGCCCACGGGTGTCGATGCCGATACGGGCAGGGCCGACCCGCTGACCGTCCCCGCCGACCTCACGGTGGCGCTGGGCGAGGCGAAGGTCGGTCACCACGTCGGTCAGGGCAGCGGCCTCGTGGGGCGGATGCAGGTCGTGGACATCGGCATTCCCGCGTCAATCGAACGGCAGGGCATCGAGATGCTCGACCGCGCCTGGGCAAAGAAACGGCTGCCCTCGCGGCCCGTGGATGCCAACAAGGGCACCTTCGGCAAAGTGATGGTGTTTGCCGGCTCGCGGCCGTACGTGGGTGCGGCAACGCTGGCGGCGTCCGGGGCGTACCGCGCCGGCGCGGGACTCGTGACGGTTGCCGTCCCGGGGAGCATCCAGGCGCTCGTGGCCGCGCGCATCGTTGAGGCGACCTTCCTGGTGCTCGATGACGAAGCGGGCGCCGCCGCACCAACCGCCGCCGCCACGATTCGCGCCGCCCTCGACGGATACCGCGTCCTGCTGATCGGCTCCGGCCTGAGTCGCGCCGCCGCCGGCGCGGTGCAGGCGCTCGTCCCCGACCTCGCCCTCCCTGACCTGGAGGGGGTGGTGATCGATGCGGACGGGCTGAATGCGCTCGCTGATACGCCGGGGGGCATGGACGCGTGGCGGGGCCGTCTGCCGAGCGGGACGGTGCTGACCCCGCACCCCGGTGAGATGTCCCGGCTCACCGGCGAATCGGTCGAGCAAATTCAAGGCAACCGCCTGCGGGCGGCGACCGAGTGGGCTGTCCGGTGGGGCGTGGTCGTGACGCTCAAGGGCGCCAACACGGTGGTCGCCGCGCCCGACGGGCGGATGTGGTTATCGCCATTCGCAAACCCGGCGCTGGCCTCGGCCGGCACCGGCGACGTGCTCGCGGGCGTGATCGCCGGGCTGCTGGCACAAGGCATGGACCCGGCAGAGGCAGCGGCCTGCGGTGTCTACCTGCATGGGATGGCCGGTGATGCCGTGCGCGCCGACCTCGGACCGGCGGGTCTGATCGCGTCCGACCTGTTGATCGAGATTCCGCGAGCGATCAAGGCGCTCGTGGAGCCGCCCGCGCTATCATTGCCCGGCGGTGGCATGTTCGACCGGGGAATGGGTGGGCTTGGGGGTCTTGGGGGCGCGGCCCAAGGAGGGCTGGCCGGCCTTGGCGGCATCGAGAACCTCGGCGGGCTCGCGGGACTGGGCGGACCCGGCGGCCTGCCGCCGGCCGGCTCGCCCATCTGAATGGGACGAGACGGCCGCGGGGACGCTGCCTCTCGCCTACCCCCCGGCAGGCCGGAGCGGATCGGCGAGGGGAGGGGAGCTAGCGCGTCGCTCGTCCGACGCATTCCAAGTCCCCGAACGGTCACGAGGGTCACGCGCCCGTTTCAGGCCCCGCCCCGTGCGAGCGCCGACGCTTGGGGCCGAACCGCCGTCGCCCAATCCCGTTGACGATTCGTGCCGCGCTACGCACATTCAGCGGT
>JBBQJF010000553.1:0-2546 GCA_038325665.1 Dehalococcoidia bacterium
GTCGAAGCCGATCCCGACCGTCTGCTGAATCGCGGAGAGAGCGGCCAGCCGCTCGGTACGGCGGCGGGCGGTGATGACCAGGTGGTCGATTGCCCCTTCCACGGCGACGCGGATGATGTCGTCGAAGTCTGGGCCGAGCGACACACTGCGGGCGAGCGCGAGCACCTGCTCAACTTCGCGCAGCACGTTGTCGCGCTCGGGAATCGGCCCACGCATGGCTTTGGGTTGCTTCACGCGTTATTCTCCCCGCACGTCTACCGAGTCTGGCATGAGCGTTGATGTCTGTCGGTTAGTCTCTCCGGCGGTGCGTTCGACTGGCCCGCCCACGGAGTACCCGAGGATCATGAAGAGGGTATCAACAACGGCAGGATCGAGCTGGGCGCCGCGCGCCCGTGTCAGTTCCGCGTGGGCCTGCGCGGAGGTCAGGGCCTCGCGGTATGGGCGCGCGGAAATCATGGCGTGGTAGGTGTCCGCGACGGCAATGATGCGCGCGCCCAGCGGGATTCTCTCCCCGGCAATGCCGTCGGGTGAGTGCGAGCCGTCCCAGCGTTCGTGATGGTAGCGAATCAGCGGCGCGCAGGCGGCAGAGTCAGTGAAGCGCGCAACCATCACGGCGCCCACGACGCTATGCTGGCGCTGCCGCGAACGCTCATCCTCCGAGAGCGGTCCCGTGCGCACCAGCAGGTCGGGCGGTAGCGCGACCTCGCCGATGTCGCGCACCCGCGCGGCGTTCCTGATCAACTCCACCTCGCCCGCCGGCAGGTTCATCCGATTGGCGAGCGCGCCGGACAGCTCCGCGACCCGCGGCGAGTGGCCCGCCGCCCGTTGATGCCGGAGATCGACCGCCTCTGCCAGCGCTTCGAGCGTCTCGCGCGTCTCGCTCTTGACGTGCAGGCGGTCGTGGAGGGCGCGGCGCACGATCGCCGCTGGTGCGATCAGTAGCAACAGCAGCCAGGGGTCGAGGCGGGCGGGCAGCGCGGCGACGAAACCACACAGCAGCAGAATGCCCTCGTACCCGAGCTTGCGGCGCTGAGCCGCCCACCAATTCCGGACTGGACTCTGGCGCAGTGTCAGGCCGGCGGCGATGTCAACCAGCGCCGTGCTGACCAGGCTCAGGACAGCCGCCGCGAGCACGAGCGCGACCGGCGTCAGGTCCGGCGGCTCCGCCGCGCCCAATGGAACGCCCGCGACCGACCGATACACCAGCGCGGCGGCACCGACCCGCACACCCGCGACTGCCGTGTTAAAGCACACTTGAACCCAGCGGGCGCGGGTGCGCACCTCACCCGCGAACATGCCGAGAGCGGCGGCGGTGGCGCCGAGCACGGGCGACAGGAGAATGACCGCCGCGAAGCAGGGCGCAGTATCGAGTAACATCCTGCGCCTCGGATCCAGACGCAGCGGAAAGATACGCGCCAGCCCGACCAGTAGCGCGACACCACCGGCGCCCTGGAGCGCATGCTCGTCGATCTCCGGGCGCGCGAGCGCCCACGCGGCCATCAAAGCCGCCACGAAACCCAGTGCGACCGCGCCGACAAACACGCGCAATCGCGTGGGCGCGCCGTGCGCGGGTCGCCGCCCGACTCGTGACGGTACGGCGAGGGTGGAGGGACCAACCATGAACGGATCCTTAGCGTCACGCCGTCACATCTGGGAAAGCGCCGGCAGCCGGCGCAGCCAGGGTCGGCGACGCGGCGGCGTCCGGCACGTCGCACCGGCAGGCATCGCGGGATGACCGGGTTCCCGGGCCTTCTTATTGTCGGCTGTCGCGGACGATTACTAAAGTAGTTGGGGATAATCTTGGGCCGGCTCGGGGGAAAGTAGACGATCCTGTCGGGCGCTGGTCATTCGAGGTGGAGAACTGCCCGATGGAAAAACACGCTCGCGGGTGATCTCCCACGCACGTGGGCAACCCACCGGGTTGCCCCTACCACGGCGCCCATAGGATCGAACCCGGTCGGCGGGCGGCTCGCGGCGCGATGCGATAGACTGACGGCGAACCGGGCGGAGGGTGCGGGATGCGGGCGGATACGGTGGCGCGCGGGGGGGCGCCGGCGGGGCGGCGGGCGATCGATCTGCCGCGCATCGGGTTGATGACGCTCGCGCACGGGATCAACGACTCCTACGGCAACTACGTCGTCATCCTGATGCCGCTGCTCGCCGACCAACTCGGCTTCTCGCGCACGCTCGCCGCCGCGGTCGTCACCGCGAACACCATCACCTCGGGGGTCATCCAACCGCTGCTGGGCTACCTGGCCGATCGCTGGGCGACGCGGCTGATGTCGGTGGCGGGATTGGTCATGTCGGCGGTCGGCGCCTCGCTGCTTGGGCTGTCGCCGCACTACATCATCCTAATCCTGTTGGCCGTGCTCAATGGCTTCGGCACCGCGGTCTATCACCCCCAGGCGGCGGCGATGGTCGTGGCGGTGGCCGGTGAGCGCAAGGCGACGATGATGTCGCTCTACCTGATGGGCGGCAACATCGGCTTCGCGCTCGGGCCGCTGGTCGTCACCGGCATCGTCGACAGCCAGGGACTAGACGCGACC
>JBBQJF010000554.1:0-2545 GCA_038325665.1 Dehalococcoidia bacterium
GAGCCGGAGGGAAGTGTTACGAGGCCCTGAGAGGGGGGCGCACGATCCGCCCGGACCCCTTACCGCGAGGGGCAGACGGCCGCACACGGCCGCGAGCCGGGGCAGGCCGGCAAGTGGAGAATTACGCGACCTGTTCCGTGCTGAGTTGCGGGGCCGCCCCGGTCGCGGGATAACCGAGCGTCTGCTCGGGCGTCGCACGAGGGGTTGGGGACAGCTCTTTCAGCAACGCTCGTGGCTGGAGAGTACCCGTCTGGCTAAAGGTCTTTGACAGGCTCGGGGAACTCGCCTTCGCGGGCGGCGTCGATCATCGTGCGCGCTTCGGCGGGTAGGTCCATGCCCATCTGTTCGAAGCGTTGTTCGACCCAGCGGCCGATCTGTCGCGGGTCCTTGTACGCGTCCGGACCGGCGGCAGGATCGGGGACGCCGTAGTCATCCATGATCTGCTGGCCGGTGCGATGGTACGCGACGCGGGAGATGGCCCGTTTGATGGCCTTGCTCCCGCAATTGCTGCATGCGCCCTCGTATTGCGTACTCACGGTTCGTACGAACACGCTCGTGAGGCGGGAGCAGTCCTGGCACGAGAACTCATAGATTGGCATGCGTGCGTCCTCTCGTTCGTGGTGCGCGGGCAGGATGTTGCCCGCGCGTGACTATCAGCGACGTTAGGTCGTGAACTGTCGCTCAGAAAGATCCGTCAAAGTCCTCGACACCATCGTCACCCTCGCCATCGTCCGGCGCCTCACCCGCTTCCATGCGCTCGAGCATCTGGTCGAATTCTGGTCCCATGTCCTCGCCCATGCGGTCGCCCATCTGTCGTGCCCACCGCGCGACACTTCGTGGGTCGTTCTCATCGACGCCGTCGAGCAGCGCCTCATCGTCGAAACCGGCCGCGCCGAGGTCACCGCCCGCCGAGCGGCGGAAGGCGAACTTCGACATCAGCCGGTCGAGATCGGCGGAGCCGCATTGCTCGCACGTCGCGGACACGGCTGTACCTATACTGCGCTGGAACACACTGGTCGTCCGCTTGCAGGCGTTGCAGCGGTATTCATAGATCGGCATCGGTCACCACTCCGTGAACGTTGTGTTGCTTATGATCGATATCGTGCGTGATCCCGGTCAGCGTAAAGCCGCCTGCCGCCGCGCTAGTCCTCGACCGCGTTCTCGATGTGCGCGATTGACACCAGTCGCCCGGCGCTGTCGAGCGTTACCCCCACCACGTCGATGCGCGCGGGCGGCGCATCATCGCCGAGCGCGCCGAGATATGCCTGCGCGGCCCGTCGCATCCGCTGCTGTTTCGCGAGGGTCACGGAGGAGAGGGCATCGCCGAACCGATCGCCGCGCCGTGTGCGCACCTCGACCAGGACGAGCACGCCGTCGCGCTCCGCCACAATATCGATCTCCCCCCACGGGGGAACGCGCACGTTTCGCTCCCGGACGCGGTAACCCGCACGCTCCAAGTGTGCGGCCGCGAGCCGCTCGCCGGCCGCGCCGAGTTCGCGCCGCATGGTCATGATAAACGTGTCCGGATGCGAACCGGCGCAAACGATCGGCGGTGCGCCGGACAGTCACCCAGTCGGTCGAGCGCGCGCAGGTGTTCGGCCGTCCCATAGCCCTTGTGCCTGGCGAAGTTATACCCGGGATAGACCACATCAAGCGTCATCATCATCGCATCACGCGCGACCTTGGCGATAATCGAGGCGCAGGCGACCGTGACGCAACGCGCATCACCATCGATCAGCGCGGTTTGGTCGAGTTGCTGCTCCGGCAGAAGCACGGCGTCGAGGATGATGTGGTCGGGAGGAAAGCCGAGGCCGGCCACCGCCGCGGTCATGGCCGCACGGGTCGCGGCCGTCAGACCGATGCGGTCGATGTCGGCCGCCGAGGCGGCGCCCACGCCGACCGCGAGAGCCTCACTCCAGATGTCACCCGCGAGTTGCTCACGCCGGTGGGGCGCCAGCATCTTGCTATCCCGCACGCGGTCCAACCAGCTAGCCCCGAAGAAGGCGGGCAGGACAACCGCCGCGGCCACGACTGGTCCGGCCAGCGGTCCCCGGCCGACTTCATCGATACCCGCCACGCGCGATACCCCAGCGCGCCACAGCGCTAGTTCGTGGCGAAGATCGGGTCGCGGCGCTGCCCGGCGCGGCGGCGGCGGCGGCGTTGAACCGCCGGTCACGCGCGTCGGTGCGACACATTGGCCTTCAGTCGCGGCGCCTGTTCGGAGTAGTCTTCGCACAGTCACACCACGCCCGCGTCCCGCGCTGCCGGCGATTCGCGTCTCTGACATGGGCAAAGCGTCCTCGGAAACAGGAATACGCGCGACGCTTACCGATTTCTCACTTGGCGACCCTTGCCCTCGGTGATAGAATTGCATAAGACCGGGAGTGGCGCACGCCCAGGTGACGACAGTATGTTCGCTGTCCACGAGGCGGCGCCGGAACATCCCGCGCTCTGGAGTTGCTATGTACTCCCGATGGCTTAGGAACAGCTTCATCTACCTCGTGATTCTGGCAGCAGTCATCGCCCTGGTGTTCGCCCTGTTCTC
>JBBQJF010000555.1:0-2541 GCA_038325665.1 Dehalococcoidia bacterium
CAGCATCGCCACCCGCCGGGGGCGCATCCGGCCGCGCGAGGGCACGCCGCGCCGGTCGCCCGGGCCGGCGGCGCGGCAGTCACCGACGGCGGGTATGACCGTCTCCCTCACCACGCCGCCTCCACGTCGAATTGCTCGAACCACAGGGCGACGTTGAGGGCGGTCCACAGATGATGGCCGGCGTCGACCACCCCCCGACGATGCAGCGACAGCAACGTCGCCAGGTACCGTGGCGAGAACACCCGCCGGGAGTGGGAATCGGGGTTCATCAGCACGCCCTCGACCCAACCGGCCAGCGGGCCGCGAAACCACGGACTGATCGGGGTGGCGAAGCCGCGTTTGTGCCGCTGTTCGACGACTGCCTCCGGTAGAAGGCCGCGCATCGCCTGCCGTAGCGGGTGCTTCAGTTCGCCGCGGCCAAACTTCTGTGCGGGCGGGATCGCGGCGGCCAGTTCGACCAGCCGGTAGTCGAGAAACGGGTGACGCGACTCGATCGACACGGCCATGCTGGCGCGGTCCTCGACGTGCAACAGCGCCGGCAGATACAGGCGCAGGTCGTTGTACATCTGGTTGGCAATCGGCTCGTCGAGGACGCGCGGCAGGTCGGGCGTATAGCCGGCCAGCGCCGCCGTGAACGCGGAGTGGTAGGCGCCGCCCACGCGCCCGAGCACGAACCGGCCGGCGACAGCGCGCCGCCGCTCCGCCGCCCACGCCTGCCGAATGAGCGCGGGCGCGACGCCGATCCCCGAGGCGGCGCGGGTCGCGACACCGCTGGCTAGCAGCCCCGCCGCGTACCGGCGCAGATAGCGCGGGTAGCCGCCGAACAACTCGTCGCCGCCCTGGCCGCCGAGCACCACCTTGACGCCGTGCGCGGCCGTCATCGCGCAGACAACCGCCTGGGGGAAGAGGCCCGGCCCGGCTTGTGGCTCGTCCATCGCCCACACCAACCGCGGCATGATCTCGGCGAACTGGCGCGCGTCCGGCTCGACCTCATGGTGGTCGGCGCCGGCGTGCGCCACCATTTGCCGGATCAGCGGGCGCTCGTCGTACGCGCCGCCCTCACGGAACGCGCCGGAAAACGTGCAGACCGGCGCGGCGCGCGCCTCGCTCATCAGTGCAACCACGCTGCCGGAATCGATCCCGCCGCTGAGATGGGCGCCGACCGGCACGTCGCTTCGTACACGCAACCGCACCGAATCGCGCAGCAATTCGCGGATGCGCGCGGGGTAATCGTCCGCCGGTTCGGGGTGACGATAGCGCTCGATCGGATCCCAATACTGGTGCAGTTGCAGCCCGGCTCCGGCGCTGACCGTCGCCTCGCATCCCGGCATCAGCCGGCGCACCCCGGCGAACCAGCTCTCGTCATCGAGCGCGTACCCGTGGCGCAGGTACTGCGCGATCGCGCGTGGATTCGCCGTGCGGCCGGCGCCGGGGCATTCACGCAGCGCTTTGATCTCGGAGGCGAAGGCGAAGCGGCGGCCGTCGAACGCGTAGTACAGCGGCTTGACCCCGAGCCGGTCGCGGGCCAGCCAGAGGCGGCGGCGGCGCGCATCCCACAAGACGATGGCAAACATCCCATTAAAGCGTTCGACGCAGGCCGTGCCCCACTCGTCGTAGGCGTGCAGGATGACCTCGGTGTCGGAGCGTGAACGAAAGACGTGCCCGCGCCCGCGCAGTTCGGCCGCCAGTTCGCGATAGTTGTAGATCTCGCCGTTGTAGACGACGCGCAGGCAGCCATCGTCACTCGTCATTGGCTGGCGACCGGCGGCCGACAGGTCAATGATCGCCAGCCGGCGGTGCGCCAGAGCGAGCGGGCCGGCTACCATCACGGCGTCGTCGTCCAGCCCGCGATGACGGAGCACACCGCTCATCCGGCGCACCACCGCCTCGTCCGCGGGCCGGCCGTCGAGATTAAACACCCCTGCCAGACCGCACATCGCGACGCCCCCATCTCAGGCCCACGGCCAAGACGCACACGACCGCACGAGGCGCCGCGTACGGCGACCGCGGAACCCAACGGCGCGCACACCGTCGCGCACTATACCATCTCAAGCAGGTTGGTGTGGGACAGCGACGCGCATGATGTGTCAGGTACGAGCCGGCGCCGATGAATGGTGTAGCTTTCTCATCCATTGAAGAAAGTGCAACGATCGCTTGTACGATTGCAGAAAACGGCCGTAAACTGCAATCTATGCAGCCCGACGACTTTGCCCTCGACGCTCCTGGTCAACTGGTTCGCATACCAGAAGGATGGGCATTCATTCCCGCGCTTATGCCGCCTGAACTCAAGCTGTCGAGGCCGCTCCTCGTCGCGGTCGAACAGGCACGAGGCGCCGTCAGCGAATTTGTTGGTCAGGCCAGACTCGTGCAGAACCTCGACCTGATTATCGGGCCACTCACCCGGCGCGAAGCCGTGTTGAGCAGCCGCATCGAGGGCACACGCACCGAGGTACGCGATGTCCTTCTGGCGCAGGCGTCGAGCGACGTTCTCGACGAGGACAGCGACCTATTCGAGGTGATCAACTATCTGCGCGCATTGGA
>JBBQJF010000556.1:0-2527 GCA_038325665.1 Dehalococcoidia bacterium
TTGCAGGTTGTGTGACCGGAGGCGGAGGACGTTGTCGCCTCCCGCTTATAGTTCTCGGTACGTCGCCCACTCCACCTGAGCCACGGTGTGTGTCTATTTTCACGGCTGGCTCGCCGGCCGTGGCACCAGCATCAAGCGCGACCCTTGATCCGTCCGTCGCACGGTGTTACTCGAGGCGCATGTCGGCCGTGGAACTCAGATTGAACGTGTTGCCCACCGTGTTCGCGCCGAGCAGACCCAGCAACGGGCCGAACGGCGTGATCATGGCGAAGGTATAGTTCACCGTCACGCGCACCGAGGACCCGGATGCGCCCGCGGCGCCCTCGACCTGCACGTTGGACGAGGTGATCGGTACACCAGCAGTGCTGACCACGCGGGTTTGGATCGCTCCCGCGGTGGCGCCGGTGGCGCCAACACGCGCACCCTCGCGGGCCGCGTTCGTCAGCGTCACAATCGTCTGATACGCGCGGCCAAAGTCGATGATCCCGGTGATCAACACCATCAGCAGCGGCAAGATCAGCGCGAATTCGACAAGGGATGTGCCACGCTCGTGCTGGCGCCCTAACCGCGGGAGGCGATGCACTAGTGGCAGACAAGACTCTGGCAGCCGCATTGGGATTCTCCTATCAGCGAGGGGACCCCATGCAACCCTTCACTGAGTGATATATCGTGGTGACGAAGTTCCCCTCTGAAGTCGGCTGACATGGCGGGCGCCGATCGGTCCAAGGCGCGGAAAAGTCCCCGCTGGCGCATGCGCCAGCGGGGACTGAAGGCAGCGCCGGTTCCGTCGAGGTTTAGCCGCCGATGGTGCTGGCCACCGCGGTGAACCGCGAGGCGATGTTGGTACCAAGCGCGGTGGCGCCAACCGCCGCGACAACCGCGATCAGGGCGATCAGCAGGCCGTACTCGGCCATCGCCGCACCCTCTTCACGGCCGGCCTTGGCCGACTCGACACGGGCCGCGATGCTCAGGATCTTCTCGTTGATGAAGGTCATGGTGGTATCTCCCCTCTGAATGTTGTGGTGTTTCGTGATGTGGCCGCCGTGGAACGGCCGGCTGCGACTGATTGGTACGGGGATCCCTGTCCGCGGCGCCCCTCCCGGTACGCTCGCGACGGTCGTGGATTGCCGTCGCCGTCCGGTTAGCGCCATCTGTTTTCGCGACCTTTGGATCGCATGTGTCGTAGTGCAGACAACCAGTTGCCGCGTCTCGTTCCTCCGGTTCCACCTCCCTGACATTGTTTGGTGATTGCTGCGCTACTCGGCCGCTTTATCCGTCTATGCCGGTTTTGCGACTGCTCATTTCGCCCAACACTTATCTAATCGGAGCACGGGGGGCGTTGGTAAAGGGGCCGAGGGGTCATCTCTCAGATACCGACCGTCAATACAGGAAAGGCACAAGTCGGTAGCGTACGCTCGCTTTATAGGTGCAATACTCCGGGTCCCTACTGAGAAACTCCTCTTCCTTCGCGATCCGAACCACCTGGAACGCGATCGTGAAGAGGACCACCAGCAGGTTGTACCAGGTGGGATTCTCCAATACGTACGCCGCGTAGCCGATCACGTAGCTGGCGTAAATGGGATGCCGGACGAAACGGTAGACCCCGCGCGTCTTAACGCCCCGGTTAGCCGCGACCAATCCAAACGACCCACCAAGCGACCATAGGCCCATAATGGCGGCGCCGGCACTGATAAGTTGCATTGCCACGTACAGCGGCTCCAGTCCGCCGAGCGGATCGTAGGCGGGCCGAGCGGCGAGCATGCTGAACGTGCCGAGCGTCGCGGCGACCCACGCCAGCCACGAGCGACTCGTGCCACGCGCCGGCCGGCGCATGATGAACAAGGCCGCCGTGACCGTCTCCTGGATTAGTAGACCGAGTCCCACCGGTTCACCCGCGTCCAGCCAGCGTTCCAGGTGTACCCAGGCGAACAGCAGCCAGACCGCTACCAGCCCGGCCGTTGTGATGATCCACCACCAGTTGAGCGTTCGCCGCCGCGAGATCGCGCCTTCCATGCTCCGCCCTCCGTCGTGCGT
The DNA here is from genome assembly GCA_038325665.1 of Dehalococcoidia bacterium. Classification (GTDB taxonomy): domain Bacteria; phylum Chloroflexota; class Dehalococcoidia; order CAUJGQ01; family CAUJGQ01; genus CAUJGQ01. Next base: position 2,035 of record JBBQJF010000556.1, read on the forward strand.
GCCGCAAGGAGCATGGCCAGCCCCCGCAGCGCCTTCTAGAGCATCGGCAGCGCGTAAAGCGTCCAAGAGGGTGCGGCGCGGGCGATCCATCTCTCCCCCGGCCCCAGCGTCGCTCCCGACCATGCCGGGACACGCGTGTCAGCGTAAGCGGGTCGGGGGTTAGGTTTCTCGCCGGAGGTGTGTCAGGTTCGGAAGCGCGGGCGCGGCCCGGGTGACCCACCCGGTCGCCCTCCCGCGCGGATAACCCATCGTCCGGGTTGTGATTGCATGCGGTTGTTTGCCGGAGACGTGTAACGTACGGACGCGCGGGCATTATTGGCGTGATGTTCGGCGCCGGCGGGGCGGCGGTGATGGTGGACGGCATGGACCGTTCGGGAACGATCGTCGTGCTCCCGCTACCCACATTGCGCGACCGGGAGTGCATCAGCGGCCAAGGGCTATTCTCCAACCATGCCGGTCCCGGCGCCCTCGATATCGAGATCGGCGGTGAGCA
>JBBQJF010000557.1:0-2517 GCA_038325665.1 Dehalococcoidia bacterium
CACGCTGTTCGTCAACGGTGTGCGCTACTTCGAGCAGACCAACCTGCGCGTGCCGTTCCCCGATGCCTTGGTCACCAACCCGGTCTACGTCTACTTCGCCGGCTGGGAAGTCCGCCAGACCATGGAGTCCGTCCGCTTCCACTGGGACCGCGTCGCCGTCAATCCGTAAATTCTGGCCCGACCGCCAGCTCGAACCTCGAATCGCGGCCGTGCATTGACGTACTGGACGAACGCGTGCGGCAATCGCCGTCGTGAAGCATCACCAGCCTCGCTTCGAGCGAGGCCACCCTCCGACTGACTCCGACCGGCAACGCCTCAAATAACGGTAGAGATTAGACGTCTGGAACCCCGTGCGCTTCACCGATGACACCTTCACAACTTCGGGTTGCATGGAACATGGTCCAAGATAGCGGCCGAACGCGCTCCAGGTTATTTCAGCCGCGAAACCGATTGCCTGAACTGGGTGATAGGTACTAAGGCAAATGGCGGACGCCCTGGAGAGGGTGGGATAAAACGCTCCGGCGGGTCGTTGTGGCTGGCCGCCGGAGCCTCTGCCTCAGCGGTCCAATGTCGCGGGATAGATAGGCGCCGGTTCGGCGTAGCGCGTCTCGGGGATACGCAACGCGGCGGTCATGCGCTGAAGGATCGGGTAGGAGCGCTCCAGGCTCTCGCGCTCGGCGTCGGTCACGGGCAAGCCCTTGGCCGTGAGTACCTGGTGGACAGCCATGCGGACATCGTCGGTTGGCTCGGTCATACGGCGCTGACCTCCTTCAATCGCGGCACGCGGGTGTGCCAGTCGGTGATTGTCTGATAGGCGTCGCCGGCCTTGAACACCACCGGCTCGTCAAACGGCCGGCCGATGATCTGCATACCGATCGGCAACCCGGCGGTGGAGAAACCACAGTTGACGCTTAGCGCGGGGAAACCGGTTAGGTTCCAGATGCCGGTGAAGCTCGGGTTGGTCAGCATCACGTCCGGGTTCCACTCGGCGAACGCCGGTGCGGTGTTGATCATCGTCGGTGTGATCAGCACGTCCACACCGGCGAGCGCCGCCGCGCACTCCGCCTTAATCGTCGGACGTACCCGCTGTGCCTGCACGTAGTCGGCGGCGGAGAAGAATGCGCCACGCCGGATGCCCTCGCGCGTGTACCGTCCGTACACCTCCGGGCGCGTCTGGAGGTCGGGTTCGTGGTAGGTGTACGCCTCGGACAGCATCGTCACCATCAGCGCATAGCGCGCTTCCTCGGCGTGCGGGATCGTCACCTCGGATACGATCGCCCCAGCGGCGGCCATCGCGTCAATCGCCGCGAGCACCGCGGCCTTGACCTCGGCGTCGAGTTGCGGCGCGGTGAAGAAGTAGTCCGTGGGAACACCGATACGCATTCCCTTGAGGGAGCCATCGAGCATCGCGGTCATGTCGGGCACGGGCCGGTCCACCGAGCAGGGATCGGCCGGATCATAGCCGGCCAGCACGCCCAGCATGAGGGCACAATCACGGGCGGTACGCGCCATCGGGCCGATGTTGTCGAGGCTGTAGCCCAGCGGCACACACCCCTCTTTGCTGACCAGGCCGAAGGTCTGCTTGATACCGCTGATACCGCAGTAGGCGGCAGGGCCGCGGATCGAGCCGCCCGTGTCGGTGCCCAACCCACCCAGGATCAGGCCGGCGGCGATCGCCGCGCCCGTGCCCGAGCTGGAGCCGCCGGGAAAGCGGGAGAGGTCCCACGGGTTCTTGGGAATGCGGAAGCCGGTATCGGGGTCGGGCCAGCCGAGCGCGTACTCGTTGAGGCCGAGCTTGCCAGTCAGCACCGCGCCCGCCGCACGCAGCTTCTTGACAACGGCGGCGTCACCGCGATCGCCCCAGGTTCGGTCGAGCACGTTGCTGTTGGCGGTGGTGGGCGCATCGGATGTGCTGATGATGTCTTTGACCGCGAGCGGGATGCCGTGCAGCGGCCCGCGGTCCGTACCAATCTTCAGTTCGGCGTCGGCCCGGCGGGCGGCTGCCATCGCCGGCTCGTCCGTGACCGTGATGAACGCCGCCACCGTGTCTTGGGTCGCGTGAGTCCGTTCGAGCAAGGTCGCGGTCAGCGCTTCCGAGGTGATCGCGCCGCTCCGGAGCTGGCTAGCCGCCTCGACAATCGTGCGCGGAAGTTCGGTCATGCCGTCGTCCTCCTGTGAAATCGGGGAACCTCGCCGTTCCCCCGACCGGTCGGGGCCGCGCCCCACCGGTCAGTCCTCCTGATGGGGAGACGCCCTCGTGATCCCCGTGGCGTCCCGCGTGTCATGCGCGGGCAGTATCCGCTAGGTGTGCGCACTCCTCTCGCATGGCCTTTCACGCCGGGCGTGCGGCGCCGCTCTACCACGGGCACGCGCATGATACGACGCGGCGTGAAAGAGTGGTACCAGGTGATTGTTACATCAGCATTGCATGGATATTACGACTGGCGGGTTCTCATGGTGTTCATGCCACTGAAACATGGCTGTAATCAATGTAACCCGAACGAGATATGGCCGATA
>JBBQJF010000558.1:0-2494 GCA_038325665.1 Dehalococcoidia bacterium
TTTCGAACTCGTCGTCGGCGTTGTGCCAGTCGATTCCGTTCGGGTCCACGTCCCACCGACCACGCTCGTACAATCCATTAAGGGTGGTCATCATGAAGAATATGACTTTCCGCACGTTCATCTCCTGAATGCGTGTCAGGCTGGCGCACGTCGTCGATCCGGCGCCGGTGACTGGCGCGGGCACATGTGCAGTGGCGGCTGGTGTGCTCGACTCTCGGCGCGTTCGACCGGAGTACGTCAGCAGCCACGCCCCTCCAGTTTAGCGGTAAGCCGGTGACGTGGTGAACATGCCCGTCGCTCGGGTACGCTGTCGCGAGATACCGCGCGTGGCGTGACGGCATGGCGGACCGCGTTTTGACCCCGCGCCAGCTCAACCGGGCGACTCTCGCCCGTCAAATGTTGCTGGGCCGGGAGTCGTGCTCCATCCCCGAGGCGATCGAGCGCCTGGCCGGCCTCCAAGCCCAGGTTGCCAGCCCACCGTATGTCGGCCTCTGGACCCGGCTGCTGGACTTCCGACGCGCCAGCCTCACGGAGCTGCTTGAGCGGCGGCAGGTCGTCCGGGCGCCACTGATGCGCTCGACGCTTCATCTGACGACCGCACGCGATTACCTGCACATGCGACCAGCGCTTCAGCCGGCCCTCACCCGCGCCCTCCGCGCTTTCTTTGGCGAGCGTGTGCGGGGACTCGACATCGAGCGACTGGTCATCGCGGCGCGTGCGTACACGGAGGAGGCGCCGCGCACCTTCGCGGAGCTACGCGCCCAGTTGCGCGAGATCGAACCGGACCGAGACCCGGCGGCTCTGGCGTACGCCGTGCGGACCTACCTGCCGCTCGTCCAGACGCCCACGGGCGGAGCTTGGGGCTTTGGCGGCAGTCCGGCATACGCCCTCGCGGAACCGTGGCTCGGCGGAACCCTCGCCGAACCACGGCAGAGCCTGCGCCATCTCGTCCGCCGCTATCTGGCAGCGTTTGGCCCCGCGACCGTGAAGGATGTCCAGGCATGGTCCGGCATGATCGGGCTGTCGGATGAGATCGACGTATTCAAGTCGGAGTTGGATTCGTACCAGGACGAGCGCGGCAACGAACTGCTCGACCTGACCGGCATGCCTCGGCCGCCGGAGGACATCCCCGCGCCGCCGCGCTTCCTGCCAGAGTATGACAACCTCATGCTCGCGCACGCCGACCGCCGGCGGGTGATCGCTGACGCGCACCGCCCACGCGTGTTTCTGCCGGCCGGACGGGTGCGGGCAACGTTTCTGATTGACGGTTTCGTGCGCGGCACATGGAAAATCGAGAAGAGCCGGCGGATGGCGGCGCTCGTGATCGAGCCGTTCGAACCGCTCGCGGAGTCGGTGCGCGAGGCGTTGGTCGAGGAAGGGTCACGGCTGGTCCGCTTCTCTGAGGACCGCGCGGAGGTGTTTGACGTGCGGTTCGCCACGAGCGATTGACCGCTTTGCCCGCCGGTCATCGTGGGCTACCATGGGGCAGAGTGATGGAGGCGGCGATGAACGACAACGGACGGCAGTACAACATCGCGGTGATCGGCGCCACGGGCGCGGTGGGCAAGGTGTTCCTCGACATCATGGAGACGCGGCCATTCCCGCTCGGTTCGCTGCGGCTGCTTGCCTCGGCGCGCTCGGCCGGCACGCGCATCCGCTTCCGCGGCGAGGACATCACGGTCGAGGAGACGACGCCCACCGCCTTTAAGGGCGCCGATTTCGTGTTCATCTCCGCCACCGACGAGATATCGCGCGAGTACGCGCCGATCGTCGCCGAGGCCGGCGCGATCGCGATCGACGATTCGGGCGAGTGGCGAATGGACCCGAATGTCCCGCTGATCGTCCCCGAGGTCAACGCCGCCGATCTGGTCGCCGGCAAGCGGATCGTCGCCATCCCAAACTGCTCGACCACGCCGCTGGCGATGGCGCTGGCAGCGATCAACCCGGTCAATCCGGTGAAGCGCGTCGTCGTCTCGACTTATCAGTCGGTCTCCGGCACCGGAGCGGGTGCGATGCGCGAGCTGACCGAGCAGTCGCATCAGGCGCTCGACGGCGCGACCGGCATCACCGGCGAGGTCTACCCACACCAGATCGCGTTTAACCTGCTGCCGCACATCGGGTCGTTCAAAGAGGAGGGCTACACCTCCGAGGAATGGAAGATGGTGCGTGAGACGCGCAAGATCATGCACCTGCCCGAGTTGCCGGTCGTCTCGACCACCGTGCGGGTGCCGGTGTACGTCTGCCACTCCGAGTCGGTCAACCTCGAACTCAGCAGGCCGATGGACCCGGAGGAGGCGCGCCAACTGCTCAAGGCATTCCCGGGCATGGACGTGATCGATGACCCGGCATCGAACAGCTACCCGCACCCGGTGCAGGCCGCCGGCCAGGATGCGGTCTACGCCGGCCGCATCCGCCGCGATATCTCCCACCCGAACGGCCTCGCCCTGTGGCTGGTTTCCGACAACCTGCGCAAGGGCGCCGCCCTCAACGCCAT
>JBBQJF010000559.1:0-2493 GCA_038325665.1 Dehalococcoidia bacterium
CTGCTCCGGCTGACCGGGAACGACATACAGCGTGTCGCCGTCGCGGGCATATTGCACGGGCAACGTATACCGCCGTCCGCTGCGCCGCCCCTGGTAGGTCAGCAACATCACGCCGCCGCTGATGGCGCCGTGGACGGGCGAACGCAAGATCCATCGCACCGCTGGATTGGCGACGCGATTGAACAGCCAGAAACGTCGCGGGTTGCGCCGCTCACCTCCCGACGGCGCACGCGCTAGGGGGCCACGGGTTGCTGTCTGCATGGCAGCCTCCTGGCTGATCTGCGCCCCGCTTCACTACCTCGGATCGGACGATGCTGGCCCGACGGTTTGGTCCAACCCGCGCCGTCTGCTTATGGCAGAACGGGATGGCGCTCAGCGGTCCAGTCTGCGTCCCATCCCAGGTGATCTTCGTCACGGGGATGCCGGTCGAGGGAGCGCGGCTCGACGCGCCCCGCACGCCTAAGTATCAGTCGCGGTCACCACGCGGGCTGTCGGGCAACATGCGACAGCGGCGAGGGGTCCTACCGGACACGGTCCAGTATCGCGTCCCTCCGGCGATGGAGGCGTTCGCGGATTGCGCGATCCTAAGCATCGACTGATCGGCGGTGAGCGCTTATCATCTCACGACGGGACGTCGGGCTTGTGAGGTACAGTGGCACCGAATGGCGTCGTACGGGCGTATCGACCAGGCTGCGTTCGCGGGCTTCGCCCCACGGCAGTACACCGCCTTAATTCATCATTGGTCCACTCGAGGTACGCTGCCTCCGCCGGCGGCGCTGCTATGACTCGTCGCATGGCGGTTGCGGGACCGGGAGGGCACGATGAACCGGCAATTCTTGTTGGTGGCGGTCAGAGTCTGGCTGACCGAGATACTCATCTCCGGCTTCAACTATTTCGTGCTCATGCACCTGATTTATGAACCGCGGTGGGGAGAATTGCGCGCGCACCAGATCGGGATGTCGACGCGAATCGTCTATATTTTCGTCCTCGCCTTTCTGCTCCAACGCTATATGCCCCCGCGTCGAGTCCGGGACCTCGTGCACGTCGGCGTCCTCTGGCTCATACTGACCCTCGTGTTCGAGTGGGGCGGCAGCCTGCTGCTGCTCCGGCGACCCGTGAGTGACATCTTGGTCGGGTGGCATGTGTCGAATGGCTACCTGTGGCCGTTTGTGCTGCTGGCGTATCTTTCCGCGAACCTACTCGTGGGTCTCGCGCTGCACCCAGGCCGGCCGCGCACGCCGGGAGGCAGCGAAGATGCCCAGGGACACCGCCGGGCGCCCGCGTGACGTGCACGAGCGGCCCGTGTCCATCCAGCGAAATGACGACCGATGAGCGACCGGTCACGCGACGGCTCGGCAGATCGTCTGGCGACACCGGTGGGAATGACATCCACATCCGGTCGATATTTCCGGGACGTCATTCGACGGGCACTTCGTCGCCGGCCGTGCCGACGCTATCGGGTCGTGGATTGGCAGAGAGGCCACGCCCGCGCCCACCCACCGGCGGAGACCGCGGTAGGGATCATCTGTCCAGATGTGGCGGGGAGAATAGGCGGGAGCGCTGAGACTCCTAGCACCACCCTGGTCGCGCTGAATGCGCGCATCCAACGTGGTGCTCGCACGTTGTCATGGCGCCGCGCCGCGACCAGGTCCGTGATCTTGCAGTGTGTGGGTCGCCCTCAGGTGGCCGCGGCGGACGGGGACATCACGCTCAGTGCCAGCTTGAGGGATTCGTACCCCTCGGTCCGGCCCGGCAGCCACGCCGTTACCCCCTCCAGCTCCATCAGCCGGCGCCACCGGGGATCGTTGTAGTCCATCTTTAGGAGCGCCGCTGTCCAGCGCGACGCGAGGTCGGGGTCGAAGTCGGGCAGCGCCGTGAAGTTGCAGTGGCAGTACAGCGGTGACGTCCACACCGAGCGGACCAGAGCGCTGTTCACCCCGCCCTGCTCCAACTGCTGCAGCCAGATGGCGTGCCCGACCATGCCGGCGTCCGCCCGGTTCTCATGCACCGCGCGCAGCACTTCCAGCTCGCTGGCGCCGGTGTCGCCGTGCTTGCCGACGTCGAGGTCGAACCGCACCAGCGTCAGATCGCGGTCGGGGTCCAGCCCGGCCTGGCGCAAATAGAACAGCGGCAGGATCGCCGCCTGGGCGGAGTCGGCGCTCCCCAGCGCGAGCCGCTTCCCGCGCAGGTCCGCCAGCGCGTCGATGCCGCTGCCGGCCCGCACGACCAGCCGGGTCGTGAAATCCAGGTCCGTGTTGCGCATCGCGAGCACCTGGCAGGGCACGCCCAATTGCTGCTCCCCGCGGACGTACGCGACGTTCGTGTTCCAGGCAATGTCGATGTGGCGCGCCTGCAACGCTGCCACCTGCGCCTCGTAGTTTGAGAAGAGGACATAGTCGGTGGGCACTCCCGCCTCGCGAAAGTAGTCCCGCATCCCTTCCCAGATGGTGACGACCTTCGGATCATAGGCCACGGCGCCGACGCGAATGCTGC
>JBBQJF010000560.1:0-2491 GCA_038325665.1 Dehalococcoidia bacterium
GACGGCGAGCGCCGCGATGCGCGCCCAGGTGCGAAGGTCGTCCCAGTGCTGCGCCGTCAACGTGATTACGCCGACAGCCACCACCGCCAGTCCGAGGTAGCCTACCGCCTCGAGCACGCCGGGGCGGTTCTCCCCGGCGGACCTGGCGCCTGCCGGGCTTGCGGATCCATACGGCGGGACGCCGACCGGCTCGCTACCAGCCTCGGCGGCGAGGGCCTGCTCAAAGTCGAAGATGCCTCGCACCTGATCGGCGTCGATGATGCCGGCCTCACGCCAGTGGGCGAGGCGGTCCGTCAGCCATGCGCTCCGGTTCGCTTCGGCATCTACGCTGGCCCGCGGTGTCGTGGCCTCATCGTTCAACTCACATCTCCGCCCGCGCTCATGAGGATGCGCTCAACCGCGGCGGCGTAGCCGGCATACGCCGTGGACGCCAGCGTCGGATCGGTGGCGAGCGCGGACGCCGCCACCTCGCGCGCCTGCTCGACCAGCGGCGTATCGGCGAGGCTCGCGATCTTGAGGGTGGGCATGCCCGACTGCCGTGTCCCGAGATACTCGCCCTCACCGCGCAGCCGCAGATCCTCCTCCGCCAAGCGGAAGCCGTCGGCGTTGTCCTCCATCAATTGCAGCCGCTCGCGCGCCTGCTCGGAGACGCCGTCGGCCATCAAAAAGCAGTACGACTGGTGCTCACCGCGCCCGACCCGCCCGCGGAACTGGTGGAGCTGGGCAAGGCCGAAGCGATCCGCGCCCTCGACCATCATCACGGTCGCGTTCGGCACATCAATGCCGACCTCGACCACGGCGGTGGAGACCAGCACGTCGTGGATCTGGTCACGGAACTCGCGCATCACCTCCTCTTTCTTCGCTGGCGGCATGCGGCCGTGCAGCAGCGCCAGCGAGGCGGACGGGAATACCTCGCGCAGCCGCTCGTACTCGGCGGTGGCGGCGCGTACCTCCTGCATGCCCTCCTTCTCTGACTCCTCGACCAGCGGGCAGATCACGAACGCCTGACGACCGGTGCGCAACTGCTCGACGATGAAGCTGTACGCGGCGTCGCGCTCGTGCGACTGCACCACCAGTGTCTTGACCGGCTGGCGTCCCGGCGGCATTTCATCGAGCACCGAGATATCGAGGTCGCCGTACAACGTGAGCGCGAGCGTGCGCGGGATCGGCGTGGCGGTCATCACCAGCATGTGCGCCAGACCGTGCGGTCCGCGCAGGGCCGCGCGTTGCGCCACGCCGAACCGGTGCTGCTCGTCCGCGACCGCCAGCCCCAGCCGCGCCATCGTCGCCCCCGACTGAATCAGCGCGTGGGTGCCTATCACCACGTCGATCTCGCCCGCCGCCATCGCGCGCAGCACCTGATTCTTCGCCTTCGCGCCCATACCACCGCTAAGCAGCGCGAGGCGCAGCGGCCGGTCGAGGAACGGCGGGGTACACGCGCACACGGGGTCGCTGGCCGCCTCACCGCTGAACATGCGGGTGAGCGTGCGGAAGTGCTGCTCGGCGAGAATCTCGGTGGGCGCCATCAGCGCGGCCTGATAGCCGTTCGCCACCGCCGCGAGCAGCGCCGCCGCGGCGACGACCGTCTTACCGCTGCCGACATCGCCCTGCAAGAGCCGGGCCATCGGCGTGGCGCCGGCGATGTCGTGCAGAATCGCGGCGGTGACGCGGCGCTGAGCATCGGTGAGCGGGAACGGCAGCGAGGAATGAAAGGCGTCGAGTAGCCCGGCAGGCATCGGCAGCGCCGGCGAATCGCCCGCCTGCTGCCGCGCCGCCCGCCGTCGCAGCACCGCCAGTTGCAGGGTGAGCAACTCGTCGAACGCGAGTCGGGCGCGGGCGGCCGCGGCGCCGTCGAGGCTGTCAGGATAATGGACCTGACGGAGAGCCTCGGGCAGCGTTGGATGACCCCGCGCGCGACGCACGTCGTCCGGAAGCGGGTCCGTGACGAACGGCAGGTAGGTATCGACCGCGCCGCGCACCATCCGGCGCAGCCCGCGCGCCGAGACTCCGGCCGTCAACGGGTAGACCGGGAGCAGCCTGCCGGTGTGGACCGCATCAGAGATATCGCCCTCCAGCAACTCCCATTCCGGTGACTCGATCTGGCGCACACCCTGGAACACCGTGACCTTGCCGCTCAGCGCCACCCGCGCGTTTGTATGAAGCTGGCGGGCAAGCCACGGCTGGTTGAACCACACCACGCGCATATTGCCGGTGTGGTCACCCACCACCGCCTCGGTTGCCCGGCGGAACCGGCCGATGGTTGTCTCTGCCGCCGACCACACGCTCCCGATCACGGTCTGCTCCTCGCCGGGTATCAGCTCGGCGACGGGCCGGATGCGTGAGAAGTCGTCGTATCGGTGGGGCAGATGCCACAGCACGTCCTCGACCGTGAACAGACCCAGCTTCGCCAGTTTGGCCGCGGTCACGGTGCTCACCCCCGGCAGAGCCGTGACCGGCGCTGCAAGTCCATCGCGGTGGGGCTTGGCAGGCG
>JBBQJF010000561.1:0-2455 GCA_038325665.1 Dehalococcoidia bacterium
CTCGGCGAGCCGGAATCCGGGTGGCAAGTCGTTCACCGTGAGCGTCATGACACGTAGGTCATCGTCCGTGAGCACAAGTTGTACGGCCGGGGCACGGTTACAGGCCGCGGCCAACATCAGCGGCGCGACGAGCAGGATGAACAACCGAATGCGCTGGTTCATGTGATGACGCTCTGAATTGCACCGTCCGTCTTTCCGATCATCGGCGGCAGCGGGGGTCAACCTGAGGGGAACGGGCAGGGGCGGCGCTCATGCCCACGGGGTATCGAGCCTACGCCTCGATCACTGATACCCTACACTCACACGCGGACGGCACCGACGCGCCAGTGAACACGACCAGCGTGAGTTCCAGATGAGTCGCGGCGCGAATTGGCCAAAACACACTAGGTGAGGGAGAACCACCGTGGCGGAAACCAACTGGCCATCGGTCCTAATGTACAGCACCACGTATTGCGGCGACTGCCGGCGCAGCAAGGCGCTGTTGCAGCGGTTGGGTGTACCGTTCGAGGAGATAAACATCGACGAGGCGCCCGAGGCCGCCGCCGAGGTGCAACGCTTGAATCGCGGCCGGCGCTCGGTCCCCACCATCGTCATCGGCGGCGAAATGGTGCTGACGGAGCCGAGCGACCGCCAGCTGGCCGCCGCGCTCCAAGCGGGCGCGTGATCGACGGACCCGAACGAAGAGCACCTTCAGTGCACGGAGGCGAGGAAGGTATCGACCAGCCGGTTAAAGGTTGCCGCCCGCTCCCAATACACGGAGTGACCCGCCTCGGGTACCCGCTCGAACAAGGCGCCCGGGATGAGTGACGCGATTACCGCGACGGCCGCCAGCGGAAGCACGATGTCCTCGTCGCCCGCGATACACAGCACGGGCATCGGCAGCGCTGCCACCGCCTTCGCCGGCGTGGTTCGTAAGGCCGTGAGTCGCGCCCGCACCGCGTTCTTATCCAGGCCAACCGAGAGCGCGTCCAGTCCTTTGTAGAGGATGTGCAGGCCCGGCTGCTCCCGCGCCATGCGCTCGCCACAGGCCGGATGAATGTCCCGCACGAACAACGCGGCCTCGGGCGACTCCTGTTGATGCTCAGCAAAGATCCGCTCGGTGTCGGGATGAGCGAGTGAGCCGGTCGTATCGGCCATGACCAGCGCCCGCACGCGCGCCGGCTCGCGCACGGCGTACCCCAGGCAGGTCCAGCCACCCATTGACTGGGCAACCAGACGTACCTCCGACAACCCCAGGTGGTTGATCAGCGCCGCCAGGTCGTCGACGAACGCGTCAGGCCCCGGCCCATCGGGCGCGTCGCGCGAAAGACCAAAGCCGCGGTGCGAGAACGTCACGCAGGTATAGCGGTCCTGAAAGTGCGCCACCTGTTGCCACCACGACAGATGGTTTCCGCCCAACCCATGGGCGAACAGGAGCGCGGGGCCATTTCCATGCGTCTCGTAGTAGAGGTCGCATTCGCCAATTTTCAGAAACGGCATGAGTGTCAGGCCTCCCTCGGCCTAGATCGTACCGCCTTGCCGCGATGCGGGGAACGCACCACCGATGTGTGCCGCAGCCGGCGACCACATGCCACCTGCCACGGCGTCGCCATCCGGTATACTTGCCTCCGGCAGACGTGGCCGAGGGGGAAAGCGCCGTGGCGCGAGTATTCGTCTCCAGCCATCCGGTGGTGCTTCAGAAACTGACGGAGTTGCGCGACCGGCGCACTGGCTCGCCTCGATTTCGCGCGCTGGTGCGTGAACTGTCGTGGCTGTTGGCGTACGAGGCGCTGGCCGACGCGCGCACGGCCGTGACCGCGGTTGAGACGCCGGTCGCGTCCGCCGTCGGGCACACGCTCGCGGACCAGATTGGTCTGGTGCCGATCCTGCGCGCCGGTATCGGAATGGCCGAGGCGGTGCTGGAGCTGCTGCCCTCTGCCCCGGTGTGGCACCTGGGCATGTATCGGGACGAGCAGACGTTGGAGCCGGTGCCCTACTACAACAGACTGCCACCGGACCCATCAGTCGATCTCGCGCTGGTGCTCGATCCCATGCTCGCGACCGGCGGGTCGGCCCGCGCCGCGATCTCCATCCTGAAGCGCTGGGGAGTACCCAGGATCAAGTTCGTCGGGCTGATCGCCGCGCCCGAGGGCGTCGACGCCGTGGCGCGTGAGCATCCTGATGTGCCGATTCATGTCGCCGCGGTGGACGAGCGGCTGAACGTTCACGGCTTCATCGTGCCGGGGTTGGGAGACGCGGGGGACAGACAGTTTTGCACGGGGTAGGGGTCACGGGCCGGAGGGCATGGGTCATAGGTCATAGGGGACGAGGGACGGAGCGGGGCGCGGAGGGAGTGACGGTGGATGAGAGGGGATTGCTCGATGTGGCGGTGGAGGAGGCCGAGAGGGGCAGGGATGAGGGGGGCATTCCGATTGGGTCGGTGTTAGCGCGGAACGGAGAGATCGTCGGGCGTGGT
>JBBQJF010000562.1:0-2421 GCA_038325665.1 Dehalococcoidia bacterium
ATCTCCACGATCCGGCAGCCGGGGATGGCATTGTGCGTGTCGCGCGCCTCATCTTCCGGCAAGATCATGCTGTCCGCGCCGCGTATGAGTAACACCGGACACGCGATCTGATCAAACTCGTCGTCGTAGGCGACCGCCCGCTCGCCCGGCGACCAGGCGCGGTAGCGCTGGTAGCCGCCGGCGTCGAACTTGGGCGCGTACCCACCTGCCGGCGGACGGCGCAGCATCCGCTCGGCGGCAGCGAGTGACCAGGGATCGGTGGGCGGATCGGCGCGGTGGCTAAGACCGAGCGAGGCGCTCATCGCCCACCACTCGCGGAGATAATCCTCCGGCGAATCGTACAGACGCGGCATCGCCAAGATCGCCTCGTCCGCCTCACGCTCCGCCGGGTGATACATCTGGACGCCGACATCGACCAGCACGGCGCGCGACACGATGTGATCCTGACGCGCCGCCAGTAACGCCGCCGCCCGCCCGCCCATGCCCACGCCCATCACCGCCGCCGGCGCCAGCCCGAGCACGCCGACCAGCTCGCCGATATCGTCACCCTGCTCCTGGGGCGAGTAGGTGTCGATCCAGTCGCTATCACCGTGCCCGCGCATGTCCACGGCCACGACATGGAACCGGTCCGCGAGCGCCGCGGCCAGCGGTCGCCACATGTCGGCCGACTGTCCCAAGTCGTGCAACAACACCAGCGGGCGGGCGTCGCGGTGTCCCCAATCAAGGTAGAACATCCGCAGCCCGCCGACGGGCACGAACTCCGCTGCCGGTTCTACCATGCTCGCTGCCTCCAATGCGCCATCCTGTGAGTGACCGGAAAGGCCGAGGTGAGTGGCCAGCTACAATCCTCGGTATGCCTCGCCACGCGGCGCGATCATGGCGACGTTGACTACACGACTGGCATCGTCCACGCCGAAAACGATGCGCCAATCGCCTACCCGTGCCGAGCGCTGGCCGGCCGCATTCGTCAACGGCTTCGTGTACAGGCCGTATGGGTCGGCGGCTATCTGCCGTAGCCGGCTGAAGATTCGTCGCGTCGTGTGCTCGTCCAGCCGGCGTACATACGATTCGGCCTGGTGAGCGATGCGTAGCTCATAGCTCATCGGCCGACGGATCGGTCGAGATCGTCTAGGGTCACGAACTCGCCACGCGCAATTTCATCCTCACCCCTGGCGAGCATCTCTAATTCCGTTTCAGAAAGGGTATCCCCATCTCTCATCAACCACTGAAGATAATCCAGGACCTCGGCGGCCTCTTCGTCCGGCACCAGATCGATGAGCCGGTGCAAGTCTTGTTTGACGGTCACGCGATATCCTCCGCTTCATATCACCAGTTGCGCGTTCCCCTTCCCGTGGCTCCTAGGTAAAGCACGGCAACCCAGCGAGGTAGAACATCCTCAGCCCACCGACGGACACAAACTCCGCCGCCGGTTTGACCATGCTCGCTGCCTCCCGTACGTCATATCGATCTCAAGCTGACAGAACACTGTTGGCGGTGAACTCACTGTCCTTCCTCACCATGCCATGATATGGGAGAATCGGGGAACAGCCCGCGCGCCGAAAGGACCGTCACCATGAAGACGATTGACCTCCGCTCCGACACCGTGTCGCACCCGTCGCCGCGGATGCGCCATGCCATGGCCGATGCGGTCGTCGGCGACGACGGGTTTGGCGACGACCCGACTGTCAAACAGTTGGAGGCGCTCGCCGCGCGCATCCTGGGCAAGGAGGCGGGGCTGTTCGTCGCCAGCGGCACGATGGGCAATCTCGTCGCGCTGCTCACCCACGCCGAGCGCGGCGACGAGGTGATTCTCGGTGAGCAGCAGCACATCGTACTGGCCGAGGTTGCCGGCTCGGCCGCGCTCGGCCGGGTACAGCTCCGCACCGTGCCGAACGGACCCCGCGGGCAGCTCGACCCGGCCCACGTCAAGGCGCTGATCCGGCCCGAGAACGTGCACTTCCCCATCACCGCGCTGGTGTGCGTGGAGAACACGCACAACCGTTGTAACGGCGCCGCCATGTCGCGCGCCGAGATGGCGTCCGTGGCCGAGGTCGCGCACGCGGCCGGGCTGCGTTTTCACATCGACGGCGCGCGTATCTTCAATGCCGCGGTCGCCCTGGGAGTCGATCCGGCCGAACTGGTGGCCGATGCCGATACGGTCCAGTTCTGCCTGTCCAAGGGGCTTGCCTGCCCGGTCGGTTCGATGCTAGTGGGGTCGGGTGAGTTCATCGGCCGCGCCCGGCGCTACCGGCAGATGGTGGGCGGCACAATGCGCCAGGCCGGCGTGCTCGCCGCCGCGGGCGTCGTCGCGCTGGAGGAGATGATCGACCGGCTGGGCGAGGACCACGACAACGCCAAGACGCTGGCCGGGGGACTGACCCGCATCCCCGGTGTGACCTGCGACCCGAGCGTCGTCGAGAC
>JBBQJF010000563.1:0-2413 GCA_038325665.1 Dehalococcoidia bacterium
AGACAGGGGGTGGGCAGGGGTCGTCGCCGCGCACGGGTACATGTTGGCGCCTGCCGGGACGGGTCACAGGGGGAAGGATTGTGCGTCGGGGTGTCGTGGGCCGGAGAACCCGCGTGCGTGTGGGGACGGGGGCGTGGCGCCGTAGGGGCGACCGGGTGGGTCGGGGCGTCGTGGGCCGGAGTGGGGCGCTCCTGAGACGGTGGCGGCGCGCACTGGCACGCGCGGGCGCGTCCGTCTCCCTGGCGAGGCGGGTCAGTCAGGGCGCGGCGCGGTCAGGCCCTCGGCGACAAGGAGGTCGCGGATGTGCTCCGCCGCCGGCAGGCCCATCGCCTCGGCATCGCTGAGCGCCTGACGCAGCAGCGCCGTCGCGCGTTCGCGGTCGCCCGGCTGTCCGCGCCGCAGATACGTGACGGCGAGGTTCGTGCGGCCAACAGCTAGCTCGCGCCGCGCGCCGAGCCGCTCGAAGACAGGCAGTACCTGCTCCTGCAAAATAGTCAGCGACTCATCGAGTTCGCCGCGCGCCTCAAGGATGTCAGCAATGTGTCCCAACGTGACAGCCCGCGCACGCGCGTCCCCGAGCCGCTCGTAGACAGGCAGCACCTCGTCGCGGTGGATGCGCAGCGCCGCATCCAGCTCTCCACGCGCTTGCAGGATGCTCGCTATTCCCCCCATTGTCACTGCTCGAGAGCGCATGTCGCCGAGCCGCTCGTACACCGGAATCTGCTCATCGCGGCGAATTCGCAGCGCCTCATCTAACTCCCCGCGTGTTTCCAGGACGTTAGCGATCCTGCCCATCGCGATGGCGCGTGACCGCACATCGCCCAGCCGCTCGAAGACAGGTAACTGTTCATCGCGGCGGATGCGCAGCGCCTCATCCGTTTCCCCACGCACGGCGAGGATGTCAGCAATCTGCCCCATCATGACGGCTCGTGCGCGCTGGTCCCCTAGCCGCTCGTACACCGGCAGTACCTCACCCCTCAACCGCTGCAATGCCTTATCGAAGTAGCCCTGCTCCACATCGAGCGAGGCTATCTGATACGCGGCATGCGCCGCGACGGCGTCGTCGCCGAGCGTGGCGAACAGGTGACGCGCACGCTCGAACGCCTCCCGCGCCGCCGGGTAGTCGCCGACGCTGGCGTGCAACTGGCCGAGGCGGAATGTCACCTCGGCCCGCGCCCGGAGCGCCGCCGGCCCATCTCCGGCGTACTCCTGCTCCAGCCCTTGCAGCAGGGCGAGTCGCTCACGCCTTTGCGTCAGGTCGAGGTTGCTGAACTCGCCGAAGTCTAGGGCGGTGGTGGCGAAGGCGGCGTCGCGCACCGGCGGCGGAACATCGAAGCGGTAGATGCCGCTGTTCCAGTCGAAGAAGTCGGGCGCGCCGCGGGCCAGCGCCGTCACGGCGGCGGTCGACACCCAGAACACCAGCGGCCGGCGCAGGTCGCGGTAGTCGGTGCGGCGCCAGTTCAGCCAGGCGAGCGCGCCCCGTGCCCGCTCCGGCGCCGAGATGGACAGCACCCGCGGCAAGCCGTGAATGAACAGCGCGGCGTCAGGGGCGGCGTCCGCCGCGGCCCGCGCGATCGCGGGATAGGGGTCATCCGTCTCGGGGGTCAGCGTGAATTCGACGACGGGGCGGGTGAGGGCCGCCGTCACCCGCGCGGCGATGCGCACCGCCTCGACGGGCACGTTGCACTCGACGAAGTACAGCGCGAACCCGCGTGCCCGCCGCAATGCGCGCAGCAGGCGGCGAAAGTCATTCGTGTCGGCCGGGTCGAGTTGAGTCTCCGTGTGTTGCACCGGCTATCCGCCGTTCAGTCGCTGTCGGGTCCGGCATTCCACGGGCGCCGGTCTCATCCATCCGTCTCCAGTGTATCGATCTCCGGGCGGCTCAGACGTTCGCGCATCCGGCGGCCTTCGCGCACCGCCGGATGCAGGTCATACCAGCGCTCGTGGTTACGGTATTCGAGCACCAGGCGGTTGTACAGCAGCCGGCCCGATGTCTCATCGCCGGCGACGTTGCGCTCGCGGGCGATAGCGACCAACGGGTCGAGGTCGGCCTCTGTAACCAGGTAATCGTACTCCCGCACCATCTCGCGGACAGCACGATCGGCGTGCGCGGGGGTGATGCGTTCGTCCGCCTCGTCGCAGGCGAAGCGCACCAACCGCATCAGATCGCGCACCACGCCGCCGCTCATCTCCACCAGCCGTTGCACAATGGCCTCCGACTCGAACACCTCCGCGATCGCGACCCGGCGTGCGACCACGTCGAACAGCGCCTCGCGACCCGGTGCATAGGTCGTGACGCCATCCGATTCGACCAGCTTGATCATTGGAATGACATGGAGCGCATCGTAATCGTTGAGGAGATTGAGGTTGAACACCAGCGACACCGGCACGGTGTAGACGATGTGGCAGCGCG
>JBBQJF010000564.1:0-2406 GCA_038325665.1 Dehalococcoidia bacterium
GTCATCGGGCCGGAGGGCGGGTTTTCGGTCGAGGAGGTTGACGCGGCGCGGTCGCGCGGCGCGCTCACCGTCTCACTCGGCCCGCTGGTGCTCCGCGCGGAGACAGCGGCGATCGCGGCGCTGGCGATCGCGGTAGACGCGATCGGCGCCGGTGAGCCGTTCGCGGATGGCTCATCACGTCCACGGACCTGACGACGACGACCGCGGGCGCGCTGGTGATGCCTGACATCCCCGCCGGACCTACCCACGCTGCCCGACACGGTATGGGAGCCACGGCCGTCCGTTAACACATCGTTGATCGGGGTTAATATCACCATCACATATGCCGCCCACGCTGTAGATGGGTCAGTTTCACTCGGACCATGAGGAGCGAAACGTGCTTCCTATCATCAACCTCAACGTCTACCGCCACGCGGCGATCCCCGTGTTACGCGGGCACGAACGCTACGACCAGGCGGACGACCCCGGTTTCCGCGTGACTAACGATGACATCGATCTGCCCGTGGCCGCCCGCCAGATCGAACGCGCCGCCTGCAACCTCCGTCTCGACCGACGCCTTCCACTCACCATCTGGCACAGCGACACGCGCCGGACCCGGCGATCTGCCGAGTTCTTCGCCCGTGCGCTGGTGCCGCTGTGGGCGCCGCCGCTGGTCGAGGCGCCTGAATTGAGTGAGCCGGTGTTTGAGTTGCGGCTGCTGGTCAGCCGTGAGCAGTTCGAGCATCCCGCGCGGCCATCGTGGCTGGTGCGCCGCGCGTTCTTCGAGGCGGTCCTGGCGGACAATCGTGCGGCGGTGGCCGGCGGCCGGGGCGGGGTGGCCGAGCGCGTGCTGCGCCTGCGTGAGCGGCTGGGGCAACTCCCGCCCGGCAATGTGCTGTGGGTGTCGCACGGCCTGTTGATGCCTTTTCTCCACCTCACGCTGATCGATGGGATCGAGCCGGACGGCTGGACGTTGGAACACATCCTCGCGGTCGGCGCCGGCGGTGGGTTCGGATACGCCGAGGGATTCGCCTACAACGTCCTCACTCGCGGCCAATCCATGGAGATCGAGCCGGTGCAGGCCGGCTGAGACAGAGTAGGGAGGAGCGTGTCGTCATGCAAACAACCTCCACCGTCGATGCCGTGAGCAACGAGCCGCGCGTCGAGCGTTGCACGGTCCTCTTGCCGGGTGGCGCATACGTCACGGCCGGTATCGCGGTGCTGATCGAGCGCGCACGGGTAACAGAAGCGCGCGTGACAGAGCTGACCAACCCCGGCGCCCTGCTGAACCATCACCTTGGCAATGGCGATCGCCAGTTCTTACTACGCTTTGAAGATGGCCGCGACATCGCCGCGGAGTTGATCAGCACCGCCTGGATCTCCTCCGGGCGGCGCATGTGCTGCTTCATCCTCCACCCGAACACGGAGCCTCGGAGCGTGTAGCGCGGGGGGTATCTTCGGGCGCGCGGTGCCGCCCTGCCCCATCCACCCGGAACGCCGGGGCGGGACCGCACGGGACGGGGCGCCGCGCTTTATGTGCCGGGGATGGCAGCCGCGACACGAGTACTACCCATGCCGGCCTGCCGTCCACGCGGCGAAGGCCCTGGATGGCAGCATTCGTGCGTTTCCTCACAAAAACGCCTACCTCGACGCCGCGCGCGGCTACCAGCAGTCGCTGACCCAGGCTACCCAGCGCGCGACTGAGACCACCCGCGATGGGGTCAACTCGCGGGTGCAGACCGCGCGCCAGGTGACCACCGACGTGCGCGAGGTCCAAGAAGCGACGGTTGACACGGCGCGCACGATGGCGGAGGCCGGCCGCATGGCCGCCGAGCAGCTCGCCGACGAGACCCGGCAGGCAACCGAGCGCGCCACTGCCCAGGCGCAGCGCGCCCAGCGCACGACCACCGGCAATGGCACGACCACGCCGGCCCGCCCCACCTCCGAGACCCCGCGCCCGACGACCCCGACGACCGACCGCATTTAAGGCAACAGCCTGACGGCGCCTCGGTCCTGCCAATCCCCTCCGCGCCTCGGTCGCGGACACGCAAAAGCCCCGCCAGATGGTGGGGCTTTTGCCATCGGGAACTCTACACCAGGGTTTGATTGCACACCGCGGCCCACGACGGGCGCTCGTCGCGATGCCCGACATGGGCGCGCCACGCATCGCGGTTCGCACGCCATTAACCGGTGTTCATACGTTGCTAATGGAGTCGTGGTAGCCTCATGTTGGCAGACACACCAGCGTGTGTCATTCGCGTTCAGATGCTGAGGATCGGCCGTCAGCCCGTGGGTTACCCACCGTGAACGAGTCATCTGCTCACGTGCCGCGGTGCGCACGCGCGGGTTCTCGCGCCCTCGTCGCCCAGCGCCGGCGGCCGCGAGCGGACGCGATGTCTCGCGCTCGCCGCCTTCAGCGCGGCGACG
>JBBQJF010000565.1:0-2405 GCA_038325665.1 Dehalococcoidia bacterium
GTGGCGAACTCCCGCCGCGGCTTGCCGTCCTCACCCGTGCCGCCCAGTAACAACAGTTCCTGGATGAGCTGGGTGTGGAGCAGATACGGCCGGCCGTCGGCGCGGGGCGGGTCGAAAACGGTGATACGGGGCGCGTTCGCGTCGAACGGGTCTGCCGGCTCGAAGTCGATCCGCGCCAGCAGGATGGCCGGCTCGCCCGTTGCCTCGGGAGCGGGCGAGCCCTCGCCGCCCGCGGTCTCCTCGCCCTCCGGCGGCAGGCTGGGGTCGGTGAGGTTGGGGCGCAATCGCGGACGCACCTCCGTGACCCACACGACGAAGATACGGTCGAGCGCGTCGCGTACCGTCTCCGCCGGCAATCGCAGGGGCGTGGGCGGGACGGGCGGGGCAGGCGGCGAGGCGGGCGGCTCCGCGTCGAGTGCCCGCACGAGATCGATGATCGCCGCCTCGTCGGACAGCGTCGGGTCCATGCCCGGCACGATCCGGACGCGCGCCATCAGCTCAGCGAAGCGCCGCACGGCATCCCACGCCGGCATCGCGGGCGGCGCCCAGCGCAGCTCGATGTCGTACGAGTCGCGGATGCGCGACGGCACGCGGGTGGTATCGCTGCTGCTGCACGGCTGGCCCGGCACCGGCACGAGCGCGTCGGTGCACTCGGCGTACGCGGCGACGACGTAGGCGCTCCGGCGCACCGGCGGGGTGGTCGCGCCTCCATCATCGGGGGGCGGGTGCTTCGCCAGCCATGCGCCCAATCGGGCGCACTGCGGCGTACGGACGACGATCGGCCGCCCCCACTGGTCGAGTCCCATGCCGGGATGGACCGTGATCAGCACATCGGGGTCGGTGTCGGGCTGCCGCTCGGCGGTGACACGCAACCCGTACGCCGTGCCGAAGCCGTGCAGCGCACGGTTGTAGAGATAGTCTTTCTCGAGCAGATACATCTGCTCCTGGCGAAAGTCGTCCACCCCCAGCACCAGCCCGAATTCATAGTTCGCGCGCAGGTCGGGGCTGAGCGCTCCCGTGGCGAGCGATACGCACCGCGTCATCACATCGTTCATGTCTCTACTCCTATAAGCCGGGCCACCTAACCCCCCGGCCCCCTTCCCCGCAAGGGAAGGGGGCGAAGGGGGACTGGGACTCGCTCCCCCGCGCCGGGGACGGGGTCTACCTCGCGGGTACGGGGTCACACTCCCTACATCTCCCCTCCCCGCGCCGGGGAGGGGCCGGGGGAGAGGTGGTCACTCTTACATCGCGGGCAAATCACCTAGCCGGTCGCGGTCGAGCACGAGCCGGTCGGCGATATCGAATGGGTAGGGCGCGGCCAGATATCCTTCCGCGAGATAGGCGTCGCCAAGCAGTATCGGGCTGAAGCGGCTGCCATGGCCGAGGCGGGTGTCGATGCCGAGGCGCGCTTCGCCGGCGCGGAACAGATCCCAATAGCGCTTCAGCTCGAAGTCGGTGTGCGCCGGCTTCTCCAAGGCAATGATCCGCTCGACCATCGCCCGCTGTTCGTCACGGAGGTCGTGAGGCACGAGCACGGTGAAGCGGTGCGCGCTGGCCGCCACGTCCGCGCGGGTGAGTGAACGCACGTCGCGCACGCCGCTGTCGCTCGGGTCGCCGTACGCGAGGCCGCCGGCCCCCCTGGTCATGAATCGCTCGACGATTCGTACCTTGCCCCCGCCCCAACAGCGCGGGTCGAACAAGCTCTCGTTCAGTTCACCGTCGATGTAGAGGCGTACGGCGATCTCAACCCCCGGCACCGTGCCGCGACGGCGATAGATCGTGTCGGCGTGACGGATGAAGAATCGCCGCCGCTCCTCACTCCATACCGGGTCGAGCACCAGACCGAACCAACAGGCCAGCCAATCAAGCGTCTCCGGCGGCGCCGTCCGCGGGTCGAACAACGCGGCGGCGTGCTCGATCTCGTCCTCGAGGTTGGTGTACAGGCCCTCGAAGTTCGCCATCCACCGCTCCAAGAACGAGGCCGGTCCCGGCTCCTCGCGGTAGATCGCGGGCAGATAGTGGTCGGGATAGGAGAAGCGCGGATACCACGCCCGCAGCGCCCGCAGCTCCGGGGTGCCGCGACCGGTACCGGCCACGGTTAGTTCGAGCTGGAGATAGCGACCGGTGACATATTGGAACAGAAGTTCCCAGGTTCCGACACGGGAGGAATCCCCCGTCGCGGCAAGGGACGACGACGAACCTGACCCCCCGACTCCTGGAGAGATACCTAACCCCCCGACCCCCTTCCCTTGCAGGGAAGGGGGAGACGGTTGAGGGCCGGCGCGGCGGTCCGGCCAGGGGTCGTGATAGGGAAGCTCGGAACCGCCGGAGCGTGGGTATGGGTGCGGTTGGTCAAGCCAGGGCATCGCGCTGAGAAGGTCGGGGTCGTCGGCGGCGCGGGCGCG
>JBBQJF010000566.1:0-2375 GCA_038325665.1 Dehalococcoidia bacterium
CGATTCGATCATGCAATAGTTCAACTTGGCAAATGGCTTGGATTCGACGGGATCGAACCGAGAGGAAATGCGGTGCCTGACGGCCTTTGGAACCTAGGAGACTCAATGGCGTTGCTGTACGAGTGCAAGAGCGACGAATCACCGAGCGGTCCTATTTCGGTGACTACCTGCCGACAGGCCAGAGGACACGCAGATTGGTATAAGGCAAGCTATCAAGATTCCTCCGAACTCAGACCCTCGACAATCGTTGTCAGCCCGCGTACGGCGCTGGATCCAGATGCCGTGCCCCACAGCGTCGGATTACACTATTCAAGTTTGGACGCGATTCGTGAGTTGGCCCGTGAAGCTGCGGCCAATCTGCGTGCGGTAAGGAGTCAACTAGTAGACCTTGACATTCCAGAGCGACTCATCACGATCCAGGATGGACTAGGGAGAGCCCGCCTCGATCCAGTGAGTATCTCGACGCGGCTCCTCCGCACTCCGCTCGCCTCGCTCGGGTGATTGCGCTCGGAGAGAGGAGCGATTGGCGAAGCGTAAATTTCTCGCCGCCCGCTGCGTCGCGATATCGCCGCGACTCTCGTCCAGCGTGTGATCGCCATTTCAAATCATGCCTAACAGTCAGTTATTCCGCTCACCAGAACTTACATGTCATCGCACTAGCCAGACCATGTATGTCTCCGCCTCTTAATCCCGACAGCCCGGGCAAACAAAGGACTTGATGGGCGAAGATCCGTGAGCTGACCGGCGGCGGCGCCGACTTCGCCTTCGACTGCATCGGCGTGAAGCAGACGATGGAGCAGATCATGCCTGCCGTGCGATCGGGCGTGGTCGGCGGCGCGTCGGGCGGCACCGCCGTGCTGGTCGGCGTGCCGATGACGAATGCCGAGTTGGACATGCGCGACACGCTGATCGGCGAGAAGACCTACAAGGGCTCGATCGGCGGTTCCTGCAAGCCCGACCGCGACTTCCCCATGTTCCTGCGCTGGTTCAAAGAAGGCCAGCTCGACCTCAACGCCCTCGTCACCACCCGCTACAAGCTCGATCAGATCAACGAGGCGACGACGGCGCTCCAGGCGGGCCAGATTTCGGGACGCGGCATCCTGGAGTTGTAACCGGCCGCGGCGCGATGCGCGAGCGCAACATCAGACGACCGGTCGGATTTGGGCGGACATGTCCGCCGGGATGGGGACTGGGACGCGCGGGTAGGGACGACCCGGCGGGTCGCCCGCGTGTACGGCATTACCGAACGGCCGGCCTGACGCGACGCCAGGTCAGCCCGCGGCGCATGTGTATCTTGCCTTGGGCGACCTCAACGGGACCGGCGCGGCCATGGTTCTCATGGCCGGCGCCGGTCCCGTTGTGCGTTGGGGACACGTCTGAACGTGGCGTTGTACGAGAAGCACCCGGAAAAGCATCGGATGCCGGCCGTCGGTACAGGGCGAGTTTTGCCCGTGGTACGGTATCGTGAAGGGGTTAACATCTTGGAGGTCACCCATGCAGACGACGGACGGGGCTGCTGGTGTTTACATTGTCGATCCGTATCCGCCCGAGCCGCCGCCAACCGCGGACGAGCTGCCGCACACGGATGGAGACGTGATGGAGTCCGAGCGGCACTTCCTCCAAATAGCGCTGCTGATCGAGGCCCTGCGCCTGTTTTGGGCCGGCCGCGATGATGGCTTCGTGGGCGGCAATATGTTCTTGTACTTCGACCTCGCGCAGACACGCGGGCGGCATTTCCGTGGACCGGACGTGTTCGTGGCGCGGGGCGTGCCAAAGCGCGAGCGCAAGAGTTGGGTAGTGTGGGAGGAGGGCAAGGGGCCGGATGTAGTGATCGAACTGCTCTCACCGAGCACGGCGCGCTCGGACCGCGGCGAGAAGAAACGAGTCTATCAGGATCAGTTGCGCGTCCCGGAATACTTCCTCTACGACCCCTTCACCGGTGAACTCGCCGGCTTCCGCCTGGACTGCACCGGCTACCGGGAGATGCAGCCGAATGACAAGGGCGACCTGGCCAGCGGCATCGTGGGACTCGTGCTGACACGATGGCAGGGCACGTACAACGACGTGGAGGCGACGTGGTTGCGGTGGGCGACACCCGATGGCGTCGTCCTGCCGACCGCCGGCGAGCAGGGAGCGGCACGCGCCGAGCAGGAAGCGGCGCGCGCCCACGAGGCGCAGCGACGTGTCGCCGAACTAGAGGCGTTGCTGGCTCGCTACCAGCGAGGACAGGGCGACACGCCACGTTAAACGGCCCGCGCCGTCGTCACGAACCGTGGCCGCGTGCGCTGGCGGCTGAACGCTCACCTTCCCCCGGCGATCGGCATGATTTGCTCATGCCTAATGGCCTCGGAGCACGATAGCTGTTGGGATGTGCG
>JBBQJF010000567.1:0-2368 GCA_038325665.1 Dehalococcoidia bacterium
GGATCGATCCGATACACGGGATACCGATCGGTGATCGCCTCGAACTCGGACAGCGGCGCGCCGGGCGGAAGCGGAATGTGCTGGCGGCCACCCGGCGCGACGCGCACGTATTCGCGGAGGATGGGCGCCGTCTGCTCCGGCGGCGCCAGCGTGAGGTGAACGCGGCGCCGGCGTCCGTGGCGGATAACGGCCTCGCCATGCGCGGCCTCGACGTTCCTGACCCATTCGGACCGCGGGCCGAGCATCGACACGAGGTAGTCTTTTCCCTCGACCGAAGCGATGACGACGGCGTTCGAGCGTGTGCGGCCGGATCTGCGGCCGCGGACTTCGAGGGCGGCCTGGAATCTGGGCGGCAGCCCGAGGCCGGACCACCAGGCCCAGGCCCGGTTGATCCAACGGCCGGCGCGTGTCGGGCGCCAGTCGCGATAAAACAGCCGCATGAATGACTTGCGTTCCGCCGGGTCGAGATGCGTTGAGCTGCTCATCGGTACTGCTCT
This sequence comes from Dehalococcoidia bacterium, assembly GCA_038325665.1. Taxonomy (GTDB): domain Bacteria; phylum Chloroflexota; class Dehalococcoidia; order CAUJGQ01; family CAUJGQ01; genus CAUJGQ01. The sequence continues at coordinate 498 of JBBQJF010000567.1, forward strand.
CCTCGCTCGCCGCGGACAAAGGTACGCCGGCTCGGCGACGATCACGCCGCCGAATCGGCATGGTGTGGTCGTCCTTCGCCCGACGTGGCCGTTTCGCCTTCTCACGTCGCGGGCGCCGAGCGAGGCGGCCTCACCGCGGCCACCATGGTGAGCGCCCGATCCGGGCGACGAGTACACCATGCGCCGCAAGGGGAAGGTTGGCGCAATACCTTCCATAGCTCTGATATACCGCGATTGCATCTGGTGCGCAAGTCCATGACTGTGCCGCGAGCAGGGAGATGAACGCGTACACCCACGCGACTGGTCGCGGGCGAGGAACAGGGTTAAGCCACTGTTTCCGACTGATGAGTCGGTGAGTGACACTGAAAGATACTAGTAATGGTTGCTTAATGACGTTACAATGGCTCAAGTACGAGAATAGGTCCCAAGAATCCCGTCATATTGAACGCTTGCCATTCAATTGACTGATACATATCCACGTTTTTGGTATCAGACGCTGATCCTAGGCGCGCGTCTGTCGTCCCATCAGGAAATGGTGCCCAAATGTTGCCGAAAGACGTGTCACGGGAGTTTGCTCCATCGAGCCGTGATGGAGAACAGCAGAATGATCAACGATATAGCCGTCGCCATGTGATGGGCACGGGTGCAAAACTGGCATACGTGGTTCCAGCGGTCGTTGCCGTGGCACAAGTGTCCCCGGCATTCGCGCTCAGCAGTCCGGCCCGCGTTGCATCACCGCTGGCGGTGGGGCTGCCGGTGAGTGGCCCGATTGCACCCTCGTCGCCGCTCGCCGGCCAGCCGGTCGCGGCGGCGCCGCCGTCGAGCGTGCCATCACCGCTTCCGACGCTTCCGCACACGGGCATGGGCGGTATGGCCGAGGAGTTCTCGGATGAGCCTCCCCACCCCGAGCGCTAGCCGGAGCGGCGCCGCGGCCGCTCAATGAGAGCGCACCCCGGCAACGTCACGCGGGGCGGCCCGCGTGAATGTCGGTCGACCTGAGCCGGGGACATGGGTTAGGCTTCCACGCGCAACTCGGCGAAGACATCCTTCGCCACGAGCAGCGCCTCACGGATCAGCGGCACGCCGACATATCCGGACAGGTGCAGGAGTACCTCAACCAGCTCATCCTCGGTCCAGCCCTGGCGACGCGCCATGCCCAGGTGGATCGCCAGTTCGGGTGCGCGAGCGGTGGCGGCGTCGGAGACGACGCAGATCAGGGTACGGGTCTTGAGGTCGAGACCGGGCCGTGTCCACAACGCACCGAACACCGTCTCCGTGACCACGTCCACGAACTTTTCCATGATGGGGTCGTTGTACACGGTCTGGTTGGCGCGTTCCAAGTACGCGTCACCCATGAGCTGGCGGCGCATCTCGCGACCCTTCTGGTGGGTTTCACTCTCGGCCATGGTGTTCTTCCTCCTTGTGAAACGTCGACGCTATTGAGCAAGCCGGCGGTCAGCAAACGTTCGGCGGCACAGCCGTGCGTGGTCCAGAGCTGCCTGGCGCCGGATCGGAATCGTCACGCGCTGGCGCGCGGTCCGGCGGCCACCGACGCCGCCGTGGTGCGTGCCCGCGCCATTGCCGGGATGACCTCGTCGGTGACCAGCAGAAACGTTTGATGGCTGAGCGGCGCGCACAGCAGGTAATCGAGACCGATCTCCTCGCGCAGCCGCAGCAGTTGATCTACCACCCGGCCGGGACTGCCGTGGATGATCACGTCATCGATGTAGCGCTCGACCGGATCGACGGGAGCGGCGTCGCTCCGTGCCGGCTCCAGCGGCTGGCCGGGGACAAGCGCGCGCCGGGACGGATTGGCATAGGCGCTGACGGTCCATTGCGCGCCGCGGCGGGCGACCTCACGCGCCTCGGCG
>JBBQJF010000568.1:0-2354 GCA_038325665.1 Dehalococcoidia bacterium
TCCTCGCACTTGTACACGGAGCCAGGCCCGGGTCCGTCGGGGCAGGTTCGCGCCGTCCCCGCGCGGGGACGGTAGCCGGGGGGTTCGGTGGGAAACACCACGCGGACGGCGGATGCGGGCGAGATGGCGAACAACAACCAGCGGAAGCGTGAGGATACGGCCGCCGTTGGGATCCGCGATGGCGCGGGCCCCGCGACCCCCGACCTGTCCGTGATCATTGTCAACTTCAACGCGCTCACGCATCTGCGGCGCTGCCTGGCGTCACTCCCGGACGCGGTCGCCGGTCTGCGCTGGGAGGTAGTGGTGGTGGACAATGCCTCGACGGAGCGCGGGGTCAAGTCGCTACCGTCCGAGTTTCCGAACGTGAGAGTCGTGCCGCGTTCGCGCAACGGTGGCTTCGCCGCGGGTGTAAACACCGGCATCCGCGCCGCCCGTGCGCCGGTCCTGTTCGTGCTCAACCCCGATACCGTGCCGAGGCCGCACGCGGCGACCCTGCTGTGGTGGTATCTCGGTCAGCACCCCGATATCGGCGTGCTGGGGCCGCGCATCGTCAACCCGGACGGCACACTCCAATTGTCGTGTCGGCGGTTTCCCACAATATGGTCGGGGTTGTTCAACCGCTATTCGTTGCTGACCCGGTTGGCGCCCGGCAACCGGCATTCCGCCTCGTACCTTATGACTGATTGGGACCACGCCACGATCCGCGACGTGGACTGGCTCTCCGGCGCCGCGATGATGATTCCGCGAGCGGCGTTGGACGTCTCCGGTCCCTTCGACGAGCGGTACTTTTTCGCGATTGAGGACGTCGATCTCTGCCGTCGGATGCATGCCGCCGGCCGCCGGGTCGTGTATTTTCCTGACGCGGTCGTCATGCACCGGATCGGCGGCAGCTCATCGACAGTACCGAACCGGGTGCTGATCGCGCGTCATCGGGGGATGTGGCGCTACTACTGTACACATATGCGCGGCGGCCCCGTCTCCGACGTGCTCACGGGCGCGGCCATCACCGCCCGCTGCGTTGTGTTGCTCGCGGTGACGAATCTTAGACGTGTGACGCGGACGACGCGCGGGAACGCCACTCCCGAACGAGACGGCTGAACGCGGGCAGGAGTGCCGAGGTCCACGAGCAGAAGCGGGCAGGCGGTCTTCTCGCCGTTCCAGGGGGTTCGCCGGCGCCCAGCGCTCGCGTCCGCGAGCCAGACTGCCGCGAGTCTCGACGGCTGACTACGCCGGCGGTCCCGACTGTCCGCCACGCTCAAGCGTCGGCGCGAGAGGGTACGCCGGCGACTCCCGACCGGCCGGCAATACCGTGTGAGACTCGGCCGGGCGGCGGCGCGCGGTGACTCGGTGGAACTCGGTCGCGATGTCGCGTACGGACGCGCGTGTACGGGCGGCCCACACCGGTGCGAGCGTGACGATACAGGTCGCCGCGAGCGCCGCCGACATGCAGGCCCAGAGCGCCAGGCTGATCACCCGCGACCATTGCACCGGTTCCAAGCTGTTCGTGGCGTAGACGACTGCCCAGAAGATGCCGCCGAATCCGAAATAGATCGAGGCGGCGTACGCGCTGGTCGCCGCAACGTAGAGTGCGCCCCACCGCCGCCCGCTCAACACCGCCGCCGGCGCCAGCCACGCCAGCCAGTGGACGCCCCAGCCGGCCGCCGCGGCATAAACAGAGACGAGGATCAGCGCGATCCGCTCGGGGTCGTGCCGCAATCGCGCCGCTGCCACATACGCGAGAGCGAGAATGCCCGCGAGCAGCCAGACGCCCACCACCGCCGCGTGGTGGATCGCCGTGTCTCGCCCACCCGCGCCGGCCGCCCGTACTAACAATTCGCTGAACCCCCACGCGCCGACCACACCCTGATAGCTGCTGACCACCTCGAGCGCATGAAGAGCGCCACCGGGAATGAGACGCTCGTACAGCGCGAGCGCGACAATCGATGGCAGAACGGCGACGCTGCCGAACACCAGCCGAGCGCGCGCCCCCGCCAGCCGCCACAGCAGTACCGGTCCAAGCAGCGCCGGCCAAGTCTTGTCCGCGACGGCGAGGCCGAACAGCGTCGCCGCCACGGGAAGCGCCCACCATGCCCGTCGGAATGCCAGCACCTCCCACGCCGCCAGCGTCAGCGCGAGCGGAATCGCGTCAAATTGCCCATGATAGCCGGTGGTCAATACCGATAAGGGGTTGAGCGCACAGATTAGCGCTAGCGCGGCGCTATCTTGCCTTCGGCCCAGGGCCGCCGCGCCGCGTCCCACCAACACGACGATCACCGCGTCCGCGGCGATTGCCGGTAGCTTGACCATAAACAAGAACGGCACATGCGTCGCGTTCGCGGCCCAGTCAGCGGCGA
>JBBQJF010000569.1:0-2354 GCA_038325665.1 Dehalococcoidia bacterium
GCGCGCTCGCCCACATCATGAAAGGAACGCGGCCATGCGATTCTCACTACCCATCAGACTCGGGTTGCGCGGCCTAGCGATCGCCGGCCTTCTGTTGGTGGGCCTGGCCGCCACGGCCAGCGCTCACTTCTACGACAAGCCCGATCACCGCTGGCCCTGGCTGCCTTATCATCACGAGCTTCAACTCAAGTATTACAGCGATTGTACGAACGGCTGGGCGGGCAACGCCGACGCGGGCGCTGACGCCTGGAGCTACGCCTGGAACGCGGCCAAGAACGACTGGGCGATGCCGGTGTACTTCGTCAAGAAGGCGGCGCCGGACTGCAGCGCGCCGGACCTCGGTCGCGTGAACATCCGTCTGGGCCTCAAGGCCTCTGGCGCGCTGGCCTGGGCGCAGAACTACGACGAGGACTGCTTTCTGTGGGAGTGCTGGTGGGACGCACAGTGGGACGAGACGATCGAGGCGTCCAACATCCGGCTGAACACTCACGCAGGCACGTTCGGTTCGCTGAACAGCTTCGACCGGCAAATGGTGGTCGCGCACGAACTCGGACATAGCCTCGGTCTGAAGCACAGCGGTTTCTACGCGGGTGAGATTTCCGGCAATTACTCCTTGATGGACTACTGCTGCCAGAGCTACAACACGCCGCGCCAGCACGACATCAATGACGTGAACTCGCTCTACCCTGGCTGGTAGGCGGGTCAGTGGAGAAGGGAACGGATCATGACATCGCAATTGTTGGCATTCAGCCACTTGCCACTCACCCGCCTGGTCCTCATCACCGGCGCCGGCGCGCTGCTCACGGCCGCCGCGTTGATCGGTCGCGACTACCGCGCATTGCAACAGCGCGCCGGCGAGCGCCGGGTGGAGGTCGGTGCGGTGTACCGCGCCATCCCCGATCTGGCAACCGTGGCACGGGAATCCGACGTGGTCGCGGTCGGCAGGGTGGTCGACCAAAGCGCCACCCGCATCTTGCTCCAGCCCGATCAATCGCCCGCCCCGGTGGCCTCGCCCACCCCCGGCCGGCGAGGTCCGGCGAGCAGCAGCCCCGCGGAGGAGCCATCCGCCGGCGTCAATCCCGGTGCCGATTACGATACCCCGGTCACGGATTACACCGTGGTGGTGGACCGCGTGCTCCAAGGCCCGGTGGCCGCCGGCAGCCGTCTCCGGGTGACGCAACCCGGCGGCCGGATGGAACTGCCGACCTTTCGCGGGGGTCCGAAACTGAAGCGCACCTTCGTGTTCGAGGAGGACCCGCTGATGGTGGTCGGCGAGCAGGATGTCTTCTTCCTCAAACAGGCGGCGGACGGCAGTTACTACGTGGTCGGTGGACCGCAAGGCCGCTTCCAGGTGCGTGACGGCCGGGCCGCGCCGGTCGCGCCGGGGTCGCCCCTCGGTCGGACGTACCCGGGCGAGCCGCTGGAAGACTTCCTCGCCCGCGTGCGAGCGGTCGCGCGGTAGGCCACACGCGTCGCCATTACGCGGCTCCGCCTGCCGAAAGGCACGGAGACACCACAACCGAACGGCTGTCCGCTCGTCGGGGTAAAGGTCCGGTGGTTCGTTTGTCCCGGCGAGCGGAAGGTCGCTACCACTTAAGGAAAGAAGGAATCACGATGGACAATCATACAAACACGACCAACTCTGAGCAAATGCAGCGGACGGCTCCGCGTCGCCGGATGATCGCGGCGTTGCTCGGCGTGAGCGTGGCGGCCGCCGGGGCAGCGCTGACAACCGGCGGGGGGCAGACCGCCCACGCGAACGACGCCGCTCAAAACTTCACCAGCGCCGACCCCGAGGCCACGGTACACGCCGACAACACCGCCGGCGGTGACGCGCTTAAAGGCACGAATGACAGCAACGCCGCGACCGGCAGTGGCGTGGTGGGCCGCAGGGACGGCAGCGGCGGCGGTGACGGCCTGCGCGCCCATCGCCTCGGAACGGGCGTGGGCCACGCGATTCAAGCCTCCAGCAATACCACGGCCGATAACAGTCACGGCATCCGGGTGAAGCGCGTCGGGCTTGGCGCCAACAGCCACGGCATCGCGGCCGCCCGCGCCGGCAGTGGCAGTGGCGACGGTGTGCGTGCCGACCGCACCGAAGATGGTGAAGGCAGTGCGATGGTCGCCCAGCGATGGGGCACCGGCTTCGGCCAGGGCCTCGCGGCGGGCAACGCCACCGCTGCTGACAACGCACACGCCGTCCGCGCCGAGCGCAACTACGGCGGCAGCGGTGATGGCGCTCACGGCCGGCGCGAGGGCGCCGGCGCCGGCAATGGCGTCTACGGGCTGCGCACCGCCGATGGCGCTGGGGCGGGTGTGCGCGGTGAGGCAGCCGGCTCGCGGAACACCGGCGT
>JBBQJF010000570.1:0-2342 GCA_038325665.1 Dehalococcoidia bacterium
ACCTCGGGCGCGAGGCTACTGCCACCCATGCCGAGCACGACCGCATGGGCAAAGCCGTCGCGGCGCAACTCATCGACGAAGGCGACCAGGTCGTCCACCTCTTGCAGCATATCTCCAGGCAACCGCATCCAGCCGAGGCGCTCACGCGCCGTCGCCTGCACCTTCGGATCATGGCCCCACAACGAGCCGTCGTGCTCCCACATGCGTCGGGCAATGTCCGCGATTACCGCGTCCTCGGCGGCCGTCGATAAATTGGCGCGGTCGGATGTCATTGGCGCTGCTCTCCGTGTACGTGGGGGCAACCCCGCCCCGCTGGCTTCGCCCGGCTTCCGACCGGAATCACACGCTGGCGAGCAACTTCGCCCGCTTGTCCTCGATGCCCTTGCGCAACGAGGCGAACGAATCAGAGAAGGAGGCGACACCCTCGCGTTCAAGCTGATCGGTGAGGGCGCCGATGTCAATCCCGACGGCCGCCAACCGGCTGAGCGTCTGTTGCGCCTCTTCGAGTCCCTGTTCCAGCGTGGGGGCGACCGTGCCGTGCTCGTTGAACGCCACCAGCGTGGCGGGCGGAAGAGTGTTCACCGTGTGCGGGCCGATAAGGGCATCGACGTAGTAGGTGTCGGGCAGGCTCGGATCCTTGGTGCTGGTGCTGGCCCACAATGGCCGTTGCACCGCCGCGCCGTGGCTTTCCAATGCCTGCCAGCGTGGACTGCTGAACACGTCTTTGAAGCGCGCGTACGCCACTTTTGCATTCGCGATCGCGACCCGCGAACGCAGCGCGCTTAGCCGTGCCTGCTCCTCGGGCGTCGCGCCGGCCATGCGCGCATTAAGCGTCTTGTCCACCAGTGTATCGAGACGGCTGACGAAGAAGCTGGCGACGGAGCGCAGCCGGTCGATCGGTTTGCCCTCGGCCACGCGTCGCTCGAGCGCGGCCATGTAGGCTTCCATCACCTGCTCATAGCGATCCACGGCAAACAGCAGTGTGATGTTGACGTTGATGCCCTCGTAGAGGCACATCTCAATCGCGGTCAGACCCTCGCGTGTGGCCGGGATCTTGATCATGACGTTCGGCCGGTTGAGCAATCCCCACAGGCGGCGGGCGTCCTCCATGGTCTTGGCGGTGTCACCGGCGATCTCGGGTGACACCTCCCAACTGACGAAGCCGTCGTTGCCACCCACCTTGTCGTAATAGGGGCGGAGGACATCGGCGGCGCGCGACAGGTCGGCGTACGCGAGCCGGTCGAAGACCGCGCTCGTATCCATATCCTGGCGGGCGAGCGTACTCAGTTCCTCGTCATAGTCGCTGCCGCCGCCGATCGCCTTCTCGAAGATGGTCGGGTTGGATGTGACGCCGGTGACGCCTTCCTCATCGACGAGCTTTTGAAACTCGCCCGATTGCAACTGACCACGATGAATGTTGTCCACCCAGATGCTCTGGCCCAACTCTCGTACCGCGATTGCCGGCTTAGTCATGATAGGTTCCCTTTCGTATTCTGCTCCGCACCGCTGCCCATCTCGCGCGCCTCGATCGCGAGCACCTTATTCAGCCGCCGGCGGAAGCGCTCGTCCAGCAGGAAACGGGCGCCGAGAAAGGCGTGTGTGATCTCGGTGGCCAGTTCGACGCCGATGACACGAGCGCCGAGGCAGAGTACGTTCATGTCGTCGTGCTCGACCCCTTGATGGGCGGAGTAGGTGTCGTGACACAGGCCGCCCCGGATGCCGCGCAGCTTGTTGACCGCTACGGCCGCGCCCACGCCGCTGCCGCACACGAGCACACCGCGCTCCGCCCGGCCGTCACGCACGGCTTGGCCGAGGGCATCGGCGTAATCCGGGTAATCGACCGGCTCGGTACTGTCGGTACCAAGGTCGAGCACCTCATGTCCGCCGGCGCGCAACCGTTCGGCAAGCGCCTGCTTGAGCGGAAAGCCGGCATGGTCAGCGGCAACGGCAACACGCACGCGCTCGTGCTCCCTCGATCAAGTCGCGCCGCGGCAATGGCGGACCGAGCCGCCGGCGGGCGCGCATTCGCCATCCATGGTGTCACCACCGTTCACGGTCATTTCTGTCACCGTGCGCGGTAGCCCACTCCACCAGCATACGATACAGATCCTGCTGGCGCGTCATTCCGAGGGTGTAGCGTTTATGACGAGGGGGGTTGGACGCGTATGCGCCCCGAACCGGCTCGCGCTCGACGAGCCGGCCCGCCTCGGGGCGCATACGCGTCCGTCAGATGCTGAGCTGGGCGCTCTCGACCCAGCCGTATTCGTGCTCGCCCCGGATCGGGTCGTGCTCGGCGAAGCGGGCGAAGCGGAACGGGTGCAGCGGCACGCTCGGCTCCTTGC
>JBBQJF010000571.1:0-2340 GCA_038325665.1 Dehalococcoidia bacterium
GTTGAGGTGGCTGATACGACGTTCGGATACGACCGTCGTCGGAAGCTGCCCCTGTATGCCGCCGCCGGTATTCGCGAGGTCTGGATCGCCGATCTCGGCCGGCGGCGAGTGCTGGTCCACCGCTCGCCCGAGAGCGACGCCTATCAGCGCGTCACGACCGTGATACGGGGCGGCACGCCGGCGCCCGAGGCGTTCCCTGACATCACGCTCACGGTTGCCGGCCTCTTCGCGTAAGCGCGTCGTATGTCAGTTGCCGGAACCTCGCGCGTCGTGCCGCTCGACGCCAGCCGCCTGGTGGTATGGAACAGCCGAGTCCTCGGCGTCCACCTATTCCCCTCCCATCTTCCCCGCGCGGGAAGGGGAGGACTCGGGGTTCTGCACCGGGAATCGGACTCCACTCGCGGTGCAGCCCCGCCCCGGCATGCCCAGCGGCAGAGGTCGCGTCCGCCTGAGAGGGGCGCATCGGTGGCCGGGTCATGCATGAAACCAATAGTTGCGGAACGGATGCCACTCGTCGTATCGTGCCTATCCTGAATCCTCGACAACTTGTTCATACTTTCGACTTGGCGCGGCCGCCGCCTGGGCGGCGCCCCCTATCCGAACGGAACCACCATATGGACACGCGCTCTGCCATCCCCCGGTTTGACTCGCCGGCGATCCTGACTGCCGTGCTGCTGACCCAAGCAGAGGCGCTGATGTCCCGCGCCCTCGGCCGGTCACTCGCCGCCCACGACATGAGCTGGCCGCAGGCGCTCAGCCTGTTTGTCCTGGCCGAGCACCGCGATCCCGTCTCGGCCACGCACCTCGTCGACCATCTCGGCCTGGGCCGCACCGCGATGACGAGCGTGGTCGACCGACTGGAGCGGCAGCGCTGGGTCGAACGGCAGTCCTGGCCCGCCGACCGGCGCGTCACCCACCTGGTATTGACCGATGCCGGCCGCGGTGTGCTGGACGCCCTGCGCCCCCTCCTCCATGGCACCATCGAGGGGTACTTTTCCGGTCTCGACGCGCACCAATTGGCGGAGTGGACCGACGCCATCGCGCGACTGATCACCATGCTTCGCACCCTTGGACCGGAGGCCCCCGCGCAAGACTGACCGCATCCCTCCCGGCCCACGCGTCGCGCGGCTCGCCGGTCGCCGGGAGGGCCGCGGCTACTTGTACGCGAGTACGCCAAACGCCTCGGGGCGGCGCACCACCCGCGCGAAGCCGGCCTCATGCAGCCGGCGGAGGATGCCGGGCGTCACCCGCCGGCCGGAGTGGCTATCGAGATCACCGATGTAATGGAACACGCGCCCACCCCGACCGAGAATGCGGAACAGCTCGCGGTAAAACGCGCCCGAGTACAACTCACCGGCCAGGCTGAATGCCGGTGGGTCATGGATGATACGCGCGAAGCTGCCGTCATCAAACGACGCGACCTGCTCGCCGGTGTCGCCGAGTAACTGCCGGATCCTGGGGTTGGTGAACAACGCCCGTGACCAGGGGTTCAGCCGGGCGATCTCGATCGCGGCCGGGTCGAGTTCAATTGTCACCACCTCGTCCGCCGTTTTCGCCGCCTCAATCGCCGTGTAGCCCAGCCCGGTGGCGGTATCGAGTACGCGGCCGGTCACGGGCGCCAGGGTCTTGATCTTCGTCAAGGTGTCTCGCAGCGGGTCGGTGCCGCGGATCCGGTGCATGAGCACACCGGACACCAACATCGTCGGTGCGCCCTCGGTGGGATACAACGTACGCAGCCAGTTCGTGTGCTCGGAGAAGCGCTGGATCTCGCGAATGCCCGCCGCCTCCACGAGGAAGCATTTCGTCTCCGACTCCGCGATCCGTTCGACCTCGTCCCAGCGCGGCCGCGCGCCACCGGGGAGGACCATGCCGTCCGCATCAAGCGTCACCACCACGGTGGTCAGACCGAGGTCGAGCGAGATAGATGCCGTCGTGGCGCCGTCCCGACGGGCGTGGAGCAGCGGCCGCACCTGCACATGGGAGAGGATGGGAGCCGCGCTCGGGTGATGTGCGCCCCTGGTGTTCGCGCTATCGTCCATCGGCGTCTCTGAACCGGCAATGACGCATCGTACCTCTCCTGACACTGCTCCCGCACGCGGAGGTGCTCGCGCGACGCCGGGCCAGTCATTGGCGTATCCCGCGGACGTTGGCGACTCGGTGGGCCGCCCTTATGGAGAGACGCGGGACCGGGGGTTGGGCCCCCGTGAGATCGGGTGGCCCGGCGCGTCAGCCATCGCCTGCCTCGCGCCGGCTATCGCAAGTATACGTGCAACGTGCACGCCCCCTCCACGGTCCGGCCCGCCGTGCGGGAGCCGCCCAAACTCATCACGGAGGACGAGA
>JBBQJF010000572.1:0-2321 GCA_038325665.1 Dehalococcoidia bacterium
GCCAACGCCTACCCTGGCCCGGTGCTGCTCGACTTCCACGTCATGACCGAGGAAAACGTGTGGCCGATGGTGCCGGCCGGCGCATCGCTCGCCGAAACGGTCGAGGATCCTCAGCTCGTCGCGGCGCGTGAGCGCGCGAGAGGCCGCCAACCGGTGGCGGGCGACTAACTGAACGGGGTAATCCGGGGACCCCGAGGCCGCGCCCCCGCAAAGAGGGCAGCCGGCTGCCCGACCCTGCATGGGGTGGGCAGGCCGTTCGGGGGACCGCCAGGCTCCACAATTTCAAGGAAGTCGCACATGCCCCGCCGGGGCGCCACCAGGCAGGAATAGAGTTCCTCCCCCTTCCCCGCGAGGGAAGGGGGCCGGGGGGTTAGGTACTTTCAAGGGAGCAGCAGGCATGAGCACGAAGCATACAGTGATCGCCCTGGTGGAAGACCGGCCCGGTGTTCTCAACCGGGTCGCGTCCCTCTTCCGCCGGCGCGGGTTCAATATCGAGAGTCTGGCGGTGGGGCACACCGAGCAGGAGGGACTCTCGCGCATGACAATCGTGGTTGACGGCGCCACCACCCAAGTCGAGCAGGTCGAAAAGCAGCTCTATAAGCTGATCGACGTGGTTAAGGTGTCGGACATCACGCACAAGGGTATGGTAGCGCGCGAACTGACGTTGATAAAAGTACGCGCCTCCAACGGCAAGCGGGCCGAACTGATCCAGCTTGTCAGTGTCTTCGGAGCGACAGTGCTCGATGTGTCCGACACGACGGTTTTGATTCAGATCGTGGGCGACGAAGAGCAGGTCGAGAACGTGCTACGCACCGTGCGGCCGTACGGCATCGCCGAGATTGCCCGCACCGGCCGGATCGCGATGGCGCGCGGCGCCAGTTCCGTTCGCGTCGATGACGAGAAGGATGTGATGCAGGCGGCGCAACACAGCAAGCTCGGCCGCCGCCCCAACGGCGCACTGCCCTACGTCTCCGATTGAGCGGCGCCGAGCTTGCTCATGGCCAGCTACCTGATCGCGGGGCGGTCAAAACCGGCCAAAATCGGACAAAATCGCTCGATGAGCCGGGGAAGGGCATTGGACCGTGACGGGCGTGACGGGTACGGGACACGGCAAGGCGCGCGCACTGGCTGGACTCGGCGCCGCCTTGGGCGTTGTGGCAACCGCCGGGGCGCTGCTGGCGCGGCAGTCGGGACGTCTGGAGACCGTATCGCCGCGCTTTCTGGCCGGGACCGCCGTCCCACCGTTGCTCGCGATACTTGGGCTATCGTTGTACGACCGGTGGCCGCGGCTGAGCGGCGCGTTGGTGATGGCCGCGGCCGGCTGGATGGCGGGGAACGTGATCGCGGCATCGGGTGGGATTGGTCTGCTGTGGGTACCGGCGGCGCTGTTGTTGGTGCAGGGGGCATATACCCTGCTCAAGGGTGCGCGACCGCGATAATCGTGCGAACGAGGAAGGTTCATGACGATTCAGACTGATCAGGGGGCATTGCCGGCGGTCGCCGCGAAGGACGAGGACGCGGTCTGGCGACGGCTTGGCATCGAGCGCCCGCCGACCGAAGACGAGTTGCCGTATTCAGACGGGATGCCAATGGACTCGGAACACCAGGCACTCCAAATGGACCTACTGTTCGAGGTTCTTCGTGTCTATTGGACGGATCGCGATGACATCCATGTCGGAAAGAATCAGTTCTTGTACTTCAGCACTGCACAAGCGCGAACGGAGGACTTCCTCGGGCCAGATGTCTACGTCGTGCTCAATGTGCCGAAGCGAATACGCAAGAGCTGGGTAACGTGGGACGAAGGCAAAGGCCCGGATGTGGTCATGGAAATCATGTCGCCGCGTACCTCCGCCCGTGACAGGGGTGAGAAGAAGCAGATCTATCAGGACAAGGTGCGCGCACCGGAATACTTCTGGTACGACCCGGACTCCGGCGAGTTGGCCGGATTCTCGCTGGTCGATGGCGTCTACGCGCCCATTGAGGCAGACGCGGATGGCCGGCTTGTCAGCCGCCGGCTCGGCCTCGCGCTCCAACGCTGGGATGGTACGTATCAGGATACGTCCGCTACCTGGCTGCGGTGGACGACGCTGGACGGCGACCTGCTGCCCACCGGCCAGGAGCAGGAGTGGCAACGCGCGAACGCGGAGCGGCAACGCACGAACGTGGAGCGCCAACGCGCCGAGTCGGCCGAGCAGGAGCTCGCGCGGATGGAAGCGCTGCTGGCAACGTACCGGCAGCGGCTTGGTGAGGCGCCCGAGTGAACGCCCACACGGGCCGATGGTAGCCGAATTGGGGCGGTGTCTCGGGAGCGATACGCGATG
>JBBQJF010000573.1:0-2315 GCA_038325665.1 Dehalococcoidia bacterium
TCGTCTCCCTGCGCGTTCACGGATAGTTATGCCTTCCAGATGTGCCCGACGCCGTGCCAATTGCGCGCCGTCATCGCGACCGGGCGGGCGTGGCGCGGATCGTGGCGATCTCGGCGAGGATCGCGTCGCATTCGTCGTCGGTATTGTACCAGTGGGGGGCGATGCGGATGCCGGCTCCGGGGCGGTAATCGACGATGAAGCGGCGGGCGATCAGTTCCTTCGATACCGCCTCGGCGTCGGGAAAGTCCACGGTGACGTGGCCGCCGCGCTCGTCATCCGCAACCGGCGAGTTGACCGTCATCCCGGACGCCAGCGCCGTCTCCACCAGCCGCCGGGTGCGCCGCCGCGACAGGGCGCGGATGCGCTCGACCCCCACCTCCAGCGTGTACCGGTAGCCCTCGCGCGCCGTGTACAGCGACGGCACCGCCGGGGTGCCGCCCATGAAGCGGTTGATGCCCTCGGCGTGAGTGATCGGCGGCGCCTCGAAGCCGAACGGGCGCTCGTGCGAGAACCAGCCAACCAGCCGCGGCTTCAATCGCGGCAGCAGGTCCGGCCGCACGTACAGATAGCCCGCCCCCGGGCCGCCGCACAGCCATTTCACCGAGCCGCCGACCAGCATATCCACCCCGAGCGCGGTGACATCGAACGGGATCGCGCCCACCGCCTGGTACGAGTCGAGCAGCACCAGTGCCCCGACCTCGTGCGCCCGCCGGACCACCGCCGCCACATCCAGGATCGCCGACGACCGAAACACGACGTGCGAGATACACACCAACGCCGTGCGCTCGTCGATCGCGGCCAGTAGCCGGTCGAGAGGGATCGCGATGCCATCGACGCTGGCGACCTCGACTACCTCGGCGCCCAATGCCGCCTGCTCCTGCCAGAAATAGCGCACCGTGGGGAACTCGACATCCGACAGCACGACCTTGTTGCGTCCGCCCGACCAGTCGAAGCACGAGGCGACCTGAGCCACGAAGTTGGTGACGTTCTGACCCATCATCACCGAGCCGGCCGGCGCGCCGATGATGCGGCCGAGCATGTCGCCGACCTCGGCGACCATCGGCAGCCACCGGTTCCACGCGACCACGCCCTCTTCCGCCCATGCGTCGGCGTACTCGCGGAGCGCGTCATACGTGGCGCTGGGCATCGCCCCAAGCGAGTGACTGACCATATACACGCTGGTGCCGAGGATCGGGAACTCATCGCGGCGGGCGCGCGGGTCGGCATCCATCAGGTCTCCTCCCGCCCGTGCGCCATGCCTGCACGCGGACACGGCGTGATCGTAGCACGAATGCCTGGAGGGGCGGCGCTTTCCGGGTGCGGCCAAGGGCGACCCACCGGGTCGCCCCACCCGGGGACGTCACTCAACCCGTCGTAGGGGCGACTCGGTGGGTCCATATGTCCCAACTAATAGGAGGTCTGAACCGTTCTTTTGAATCTGAGCGGGCGACCGGCGATGGATGCTGACCGTGGCCGCGCGGCCTGCTGAACAGTCGCCAAGTTCAAAACAATTGTTGATCATCCTTATTAGTTGGGACATATGCTCGGTAGGTCGCCCTGATTCCGGGCAGGAACAGTCGCTCCTACCCGCGACCCTATCCATCCGTGCCGGCTTGACCCGTTGGGTCGTCCAGGTTCCGACGCGCACTAATCGCTTTGCCACCGCATCCCCGGTCGAGCCGGTGCGGGAGTCGAGCCTCGTGCGCATCTCCCGTATCATGCCCTCCATGACCGCCGACACCGCCTCCGACCGAGCGCTCGCCCCCTATCGCGTCCTCGACCTCACGGACGAGTTGGGCGGGCTGTGCGGCCGGCTGCTCGCCGGCATGGGCGCCGATGTGATCCGGATCGAGCCGCCCGGCGGACACCCGAACAGGCGGCGGGGGCCGTTTTACCACGGTGTGCCCCACCCGGATCGCTCGCTGTACTGGTTCCAGATGACCCTCGGCACGCGCTCGATCACCCTCAACTTGGCGAGCGCCGATGGCCGCGCGCTATTCCGGCGACTCGTCCGTACCACTGATTTCGTGGTGGAGTCGTTGCCGGTGGGTGAACTTGCACGCCGGGGACTTGGCTGGAGTGAACTGGAGGCGCTCAATCCCCGACTGGTGCTGACCTCGATCAGCCCGTTCGGCCAGGACGGCCCGGCCGCCGGCGCCCCAGGAGGCGACCTGATCGGCATGGCGGCCGGCGGGCTGATGTACCTGTGCGGCGACCGCGACCGCCCGCCCGTGCGCGTCACCGCCGAGCAGGGCAACGCCCAGGTCGCGATCCACGCCGCGGTGGCGATGATGGTGGCCCACTGGCAGCGCGAA
>JBBQJF010000574.1:0-2314 GCA_038325665.1 Dehalococcoidia bacterium
GTCCGCCCACTGCGTTCGCTCATCGCCGCGGCGCTGCCCGGCCTCGACCTACCGCCTCATCTGCTCACGGCGCTCCGCGATCCCCTCGCGAGCCACGCGCCGCTCACCCACGAGTTTACCGGACCCGCTTACCGGTTTCCCGATGCCCTGCCGCGTCCCGGCCCGGTGGTCGCGATTACTGCCGCCAACGCGGAGGTAGTGCGGGGCGCGTTCCCCGATCTGGCCGTGGAGATCGATGCCCGGCTGCCGTGCTTCGCGGTGGTCGAGGGCGGCGTCGCGCTGGCGGTGTGCTTCAGCTCTCGCCTGTCGGCGCGGGCGGCAGAGGCGGGTGTCGAGACGGTCCCATCCGCTCGTGGGCGCGGTCACGCGACGGCGGTAACAGCGGCATGGGCGCGGGCCGTGCGCGCCCGCGGACGCATCCCGCTCTACAGTACGTCCTGGGACAACGCCGCCTCGCGGGGTGTCGCGCGGCGACTGGGGCTGATCCCGTACGGCACGGATCTGAGCATCACATGAGCGCGGCCCGTGATCCATACCCGGCTTCAGGCCGTAACGATCACGGGCTGAGGTAAGCTATTGCATGGTAGACTGAGGCGCGCATGCGACGACCTTCATGGAACGGAGCCGCTCATGACCATGGTTGCTGAATGTCCGGCAGTCGCGCCGCGATTGTGGGTGTACACGAACTTCGACTGCAACCTCCAATGCAGCTACTGCGTCGCCATGTCGAGTCCGCGGGCGGAGCGCCGGGGCTTGGCGTTGCCCGCGTTCCGCCGGCTGGTGGACGAGGCGGCCGCCCACGGCATCACCGAACTCTTTCTCACCGGCGGCGAGCCGTTCCTTCTGCCGGACATTGGCGAGCGGATCCGACACGCGGCCGGTCGTATCCCCACCACGGTGCTCACCAATGCCATGCTCTTCCACGGCCGCCGGTTGGCGACGCTGGAGTCGCTGGTCGATGTGGATGTGTGCTTTCAGGTCAGTCTGGACGGCGCCGACGCCGCGACACACGACTCCTATCGCGGTCCCGGCGCGTGGCAGAAGACGCTCGACGGCATCGCGACGCTGCAACGGCTCGGTTTCACGGTGGTGATCGGCAGCACTGCGACGCCGGTCAACGCGGAGCGGCTGGACGCGTTGCGCGCCTTCGTCGCCGGCCTCGGCATCCCGCCGGAACGCCACTTCATCCGACCGCTCGCCCGGCGCGGCTTCTCGACCGAGGGTATCGAGATATCAGCGGCAGACCTCGAGCCGGAGGTCACGGTCAGTCTTGATGGAGTCTACTGGCATCCGCTCGCCTGTGAGGATGACATGCTGGTCACGCGCCGCCTGTTTCCGTTCGGTGACGCGATGGCGCGGGTCCACGAGATGTACCACACGGTGCTCGCCAGCGGCGCGCTGCCGCAAAGATTCCGCTGAGGCTGAGTCCCGGCCCCCGTGGGGGGTCGTCGCGCATCGTACGCATCGAACAGGCGGCGGTGCCGGGTCGGACCCGGTAGATCCACGGAGCGAGGGTGACTCGTGGGGTCGCCCCTAGCGGAGAAACACATTCGCCCTCGCCGGCGACCGCTCGATCCGATATCAATCGATATGAGGTGCCTCGTGATTCGTGCGTACGTGTTGATCGAAGCCGATCAGACGCGGGTCAAGGAGATCCAGGACGCGTTGCCACAAATTGAATTGGATGGGTCGCGGGTGGTGACAGTGGATGTCGTCGCTGGTCCGTATGACCTGGTGGCGATGGTGGAAAGCACGGACCTGGCACAGCTCGGTAGGTGAGTGAGTGAGGGAATTGCGGCCGCCGGCGGCGTCCGTCGAACGCTCACTTGCCTGGTGATGGAGGTCTAACGACATGGCGACACGCGCGACCAGAGCCGGGCCGGTGGCGATTGGCAGCACACGGTTCGAGCGTGGACTGTTCAGTCTGGGAATGACGATCATCCGCATCGGGTTTGGGCTGGTATTCCTCACCAACGGCTACTCGAAGATCGGCGACCAACCGAACACGATCGCCCCGTTCAAGGGCTTTCTCATCACGCGCGACGGTGCGCGAAGCATCCTCCAGTCGGACACCGAGGGCCATCCCGTCGGCGTCTATAAAGACTTCGTCGATAACGTCATCCTGGACAATTGGGGACTCTGGGGCGGGCTGATCACCGTCACCGAGATATTCATCGGCGTTTGTCTGATATTGGGCGTCATCACGCCGATCGCGGCGCTGATGGCGGCCGGATTCCAGCTCAATATCAACTTCGCCAACATCCATCGCGGCGACAAATGGCTGTGGGAGTACGCGGTCGAGTGGATGCCTCTG
>JBBQJF010000575.1:0-2302 GCA_038325665.1 Dehalococcoidia bacterium
CTCGCCCACCCGCGCCGGCCGCCCGTACTAACAATTCGCTGAACCCCCACGCGCCGACCACACCCTGATAGCTGCTGACCACCTCGAGCGCATGAAGAGCGCCGCCGGGAATGAGACGCTCGTAGAGCGCGAGCGCGACAATCGATGGTAGAACGGCGACGCTGCCGAACACCAGCCGAGCGCGCGCCCCCGCCAGCCGCCACAGCAGTACCGGTCCAAGCAGCGCCGGCCATGTCTTGTCCGCGACGGCGAGGCCGAACAGCATTGCCGCCACCGGAAGTGCCCACCACGACCGTCGGAACGCCAGCACCCCCCACGCTGCCAACGTGAGTGCAAGCGGAATCGCATCAAATTGCCCATGATAGCCGGTGGTCAACACCGATAAGGGGTTGAGCGCACAGATTAGCGCTAGCGCGGCACTATCTTGCCTTCGGCCCAGGGCCGCCGCGCCGCGTCCCACCAACACGACGATCACCGCGTCCGCGGCGATTGCCGGTAGCTTGACCATAAACAAGAACGGCACATGCGTCGCGTTCGCGGCCCAGTCAGCGGCGACAAAGACATACATATGCACGGGCAAGTAGGGGTAACGGCCGGGGAGGTCGTAGACGTCACGCCGGTGGGCGACGGCGTCCGCGACCACCCGATATGACTCCAAATCCCACTGCACGAGCGCGTCAGCGGGCAGCGCCATCATCGCCGGCACGACCCGGACCACCACCGCGACCAGCGCCGCGACCAGGAGCGGATGGCGGAGTGCGCCGCTCCAACGACGGACGGCCGGCGTCCAGCAGACGGCGCAGCCAGCCGAAACCAGCGCGAACCATAGGAGAGCGAGACTTAGAGACCATTCCATCCATCACCCGAGACGCGTCCAAGGACGCCACCGGGGAGGGAGACGGTCAGCGGTGTTGCCGAGGTTGAATCCAGAGTTAGCGCCGCGAGGGAGGGGCGCATCCCCCCTCGCCAGAGCCGTCGTATGCGTATCTGCCGGATCAGCCTATGGACCGCGACATGGTCAATCGACGAGTCTTATCGTGTATCAGCAGCCGGGTCCGCCCGGGGAGGAGGATGGACCGGCGCGTGTCGCGCCCGTACTATCGACCGCGCTATCCGAGCGGCCATTACTCAATCGTTCGGGAACCGAATTTGGCGGGTCCGAGTCCGTCACGGTCAGGGAACTCTCATGTAGGGTGCCGCGCAGACGGCGGACGGTCAAGCTCTGTATGACAGTCTCGTGATATCCCAACCGCCAGACGAATAGTGCCACGAGCGCGGCGACCGCCGCCACGATCGCGCCAACCCACCCGGTACCCCGCAGCCGGTAGAGACCGAGGGAGGCGACCGCGAACAGCGCCGAGAACGCGTACAACGACAGGGCGAGCCGTCGCGGACCGTAGCCGAGCATCCGCTCGATGCGGTGATGCACATGATCGAGGTCAGCGTGGAAGGGGTTGCGGCGGTTGAGCAGCCGCCGGCTGAACGCGAGCACGATGTCGAGCAACGGCACGCCCAGGGCCACCATCGGGATGTACAGCGGAATCCGCCCTGTTTCGTCGACGAACCCCGAGATCGCGAGCGCCCCCAGCAGGAATCCGAGCAACATGGCGCCCGAATCTCCAAGAAAGCGAGACGCCGCCGGGAAATTGAACGGCAAGAATCCCATCACGGCGCCCGCGAGCGAGGCGAACAAGATCGCCACCAGGATGTGATCGAGGTCCCACGCGACCAGCGCCATCGCTCCAGCGGTAAGCGCCGTGACCCCGGCGGCAACGCCGTCGTGTCCGTCGATCAGGTTGACGGCGTTGGTGACAAGCCACAGCCACAGCACCGTCGCCGGTAAGTCGAACGGACCCAGATTCACGGACGCGCCGCCGGGAAGTGACACATCCCCGAGCCGGTAGCCGAGCGCGTACAGTATCACGCCGGCCGCGACTTGCCCGCCGCACTTCTCCATCCAGCCGATCTCGCGCACATCGTCCACGTAGCCCAGCATAGAGATGAGGAAGGCGGCGGAGAGTAGACCGGCGATCGCCGGCCACTTCGGCAGCACCACGCCGGCCACCGTGGGCGACAGCAGCGCGGCGAGAAACGGCGTCAGCGCGAACGCTAAGAAGATGATCAGCCCACCGACGCGGGGCTTCTCCACCGGTCGCGTGCGATGTTCGCTCTGGCTCCGCTGACGCCCGCCCCCGGCGCGCAGACGCAGCAGCGGTGTGATCGCCAGCGCCAGTAGCACGGCGATGGCGAAAGTGAGAAGGTACGGCGACATTCACCCTCCGAGTGAGCGGCGCGGCCGGCC
>JBBQJF010000576.1:0-2299 GCA_038325665.1 Dehalococcoidia bacterium
CGGGACGGCGACGGCCGCGGCCGCGCCGCCCTCGCCCCCCTGGGCAGCGGCGCGCTCGCGGGCGTGCCCTATCCGCTTGATCGCGGGGCGGTGGCGGAGGCGCTGGGGCTGGATGGGGTCAGCGAGAACAGCCTCGACGCGGTCTCCCACCGCGACTTCCAGGACGAGTTCGAGGCGGGGGCGGCGATCTGCGTGTTGCACCAGTCGCGGATGGCCGAGGAGATCGTGCTGTGGTCCACGGCCGAGTTTGGTTTCATCACGCTCGATGACGCGTTTGCCACCGGCTCGAGTATCATGCCGCAGAAGAAGAACGCCGATGTCGCCGAACTGGCGCGAGGCAAGACCGGCCGGGTGTATGGCAATCTGATGGCGATCCTCACGACACTCAAGGCGCTGCCGCTCTCGTACAATCGCGACCTGCAAGAGGACAAGCCCGGCCTGCTTGACACCGCGGACACGCTCACCGCGACGCTCGATGTGCTCGCGATGATGTTGCCGGCGATCACCTTCCACACCGACCGCATGCGCGCGGTGGCGAAGGCCAACTACGCGCTCGCCACCGATGTGGCGGACTACCTCGCACACAAGGGCATGCCATTTCGCGAGGCGCATCATATCGTCGGACGCCTGGTCAATTACGCGATCGACCAGGGTAAGGAACTGCACGAACTCTCGCTGGCAGAGTACCGCGAACACTCGGAGCGGTTCGAGGAGGACGTGCTGTTCATTGACCTGCCGGACTCGGTCGGCGCCCGCGACGTGACGGGCGGCACCGCGCCGGACCAGGTGCGGGCGGCGCTGACGCGGGCGCGCGCCCGGCTCGATAGGCACGTCGCAAAGCTCCATTCCCGGTGAAACACGGCGGGCGGTCCCCGGTGATACGGGAGCAGGCAAGGAACAAGCATCGTGCCACTAGCCGGCGGTATCAAGCTGGCCCCGTCCATCCTCGCGGCGGATTTCAGCCGCCTGGGTGAGCAGGTACGCGCCGCCGAGCAGGCGGGCGCGGACTATATCCACATCGATGTGATGGACGGCCATTTCGTGCCGCCGATCACAATGGGGCCGCTGATCGTTGACGCGGTGCGGCGCTCATGCGGCCTGCCGCTCGATCTGCATCTGATGATCGAGGCGCCGGATCGCCAGATCGGCGCACTCAAAGACGCCGGCGCCGGCCTGATCACTGTTCACGTCGAGGCCACCCGCCAGTTGCACCGGACCCTCACGCAGATTGGCGAGGCGGGACTGCGCGCGGGTGTGGCGCTCAACCCGGCCACGCCGGAAGCCGCCTTGGGCGAGGTGCTTCACCTGGTTGACCTGGTGCTGGTGATGACAATCGACCCTGGCTGGGGCGGGCAAAAGCTGCTCCCCGGCACACGGCCCAAGCTGCGGCGTGTGCGACAGATGATCGATGCGGTCGGGCGACCGGTGGAGTTAGAGGTCGATGGCGGTGTCAACGCGTCAACGATCGCGGACATGTATCAGGACGGCGCCACCGTGATGGTGGCGGGCACGGCCATCTTCAACGCTCAGGACTCTGTCGCCGTCGCTGTCGACCGGCTGCGACGGGTGCTCGCCGAGGCAGGCGCAACCCCGACCTCGCCGGTGTGAGGCGCCGAGACGTTTGTACAGACGGCGCTCGCCAAGGGGCAAAGGCACGACCGACTGCGCGATCCACACGATGGCGTGCGCCATGGTGCCGGCGGGGCGCGCATGTCTATCGCGGAACCTTGAGGGTCGTACGCAGGCATCGGGTGCAAATACTTATCCGCTGACGCTCACCGTCGATCATGACGCGCTGCTTGTGTACGTTCGGCTCGAAGGTGCGATTGGTCTTCGGTGCTTTACGCTCCCAGCGACCCGATGACTTATGGCGAATATTGCGCCCGAAAACGACATGCTTGTTGCAAACCTGGCAAGCGGCCACGGCATCAAACCTCATACGACGGCGACAGCCGCCTGAATCATCGCCTAGAACTGTCTCAGGATACCATTCCCATGCGCTGAACGGCAAACGGGACACTCTCGACGCGGCCGCTGGCTAGCCTCGCGCGGCAGTCGATGCGTGATGCCGCCGCGCGTGGTGTATAGTCCCTACAGCCGTTATCGATGGACCGAGAGCCCCGCCGATGAAGATCGCGATTGTGTCGCCGTACGACCTATCTGTTTCGGGAGGGGTGAACAATCACGTCATCCCCCTCGCCGCCGAGTTCCGTGCCCGCGGGCATGAGGTGCGGATCATCGGCCCGTGCTCGGATCAGCCCGTGATGGGCGACAGCGAGGACGTGGTGATCATCGGCAA
>JBBQJF010000577.1:0-2298 GCA_038325665.1 Dehalococcoidia bacterium
CGCGCCCGCGCCCCGGTCGCGGGCCGTGGACGCGCGGGCGCTGACCGCTGAACGCTCAGATTGATTGAGCCGTGTATTGAGATGGTTAAGATCGCGCTCATTCTTCATATTGCGATCTCCCCCCTGGCGACTCATAATAAAACTCGGAATCAACTTGGTTGGCGGCGTTCCGCCCTGGCAGCGCGGTCGCTGCTCACCGCGGGGGCGCGTGACACCGAGATGGAGCATCACATGTACTGCTCATCATGTGGCGAACCGAGCATCGAACGCGCCCGTTTCTGCGCGGGTTGCGGTCGTCCCCTGACCGTATCCACGGCGGCGCAAACCACCGCGCCACCGGCCGACACGTCGGTGCGGGACGATCTGATCGCGGCGATCAGCGCGCGGCGTGAGCTGGGCGAACGGCTGGAGCCGGAGATCGTCGAGTCGTTCCTTGAGCGCGTGGAGCGGGGCATACATGATCGCGTTGATGATCGCGTTGATGCCCGCGTGAACCAGCGGCGACCGGCGGCGCGTGCCGTCCAGCGCGCGGGGGTGGGCGCCGTGGGCAAGCTGGCCGTCACCCTAGCATTCGGGATTCCACTGACGGGAGTCGCGGGCGAAATGGCCGGGCCAGCCGGGGTGATCGGCGCGTTGCTGGCGCTCGTGGCTATAAACGTCTGGCAACCGCACGCTGACGAGTCGCCACGGGCCGAGGCGCGGCCGGCATGGTCGCGCGACAGAGCGTCCACGCGGTGAACGGCAAACGTCAGCCGGCGGGGTGCGCTACGATGGGCGCGACGCGGACGGTCCTCCGCCTGGTCGTGCAGCATCACCCCGAGGCTTCTCCATGAATTGCGCATCCTGCGGCACCCCGCTTCCCGAAAGCGCGCTGTTCTGTCCGGGCTGCGGACAGCGAGTCGCGGGGCAGCGCCGCGCCACACCGCCGCCCCCGCCGCCCGCCGCTCCGCTCCCCAGCCCTCGTCCGTCCCGCGCCCCTGCACTGGCGCGCGAGGACGTGCAGGCCGCGATTGCCGCCCGCCACGAGTTGGGCGAGCGGATGGAACCGGAGATCATCGACACCTTCCTTGACCGGGTGGAGCAGACGCTTGATGCGCGGCTCGATGCCCGCGTCGAGGACCGGCTGCGGCGGACGCGGGCATCGGCCGGCTCCCGCGCACAGAGTCTGACCGCCCGCATCGCCGCATCACTCGGTATCGGCATCCCGCTGACCGCGATCGCCGCGAACACCACGGGGTTGCCCGGCGTCATCGCGGCGTGGGTGTCGATTGTCGGCCTGAACATCTATTACACCGAGGTCGAGCGCAAGGGCTGATGCACGCCGCCGCGGGCGCCGCGCATCCAGCGGATACCGTCGCGAGACACGACCTCATCGCCTCGCGCCCGTGGTCAATCTGGCGCGATCAGCCAGTCCAACAGGGGCGACGGGCCGGCCGCCGGGTCTCGGTTCTTGGATATGCAGGCGCAACCTCGCCGGGGGCGCCAGGGCGACCCACCGTGGTGATCAGGGCGATCCACCGCGGGTCGCCCCTACCGGGGACCATGGACCTCGCCCATGTAGGGCGACCCGGTGGGTCGCCCCCGGCCACGGGATGCGGCTAACTGCCGGATTGAAGGTCACTGATGCATCCCGCGACTCGGGCATGTTTGCAACGCCGGCAGTCGTATTCGAGGATGCCGCCCGTTGATTTCGAGATGACCGGCGGAGGCGCGCTCATGTCGCTCGATGCTGCCCTTCGCGCCATCGCTCCCGACGTGTTCCAGGTCCGCGTACCGCGCTCAAGCGTGTTCGTGTTGCTCGACCGGCGGGTCACGCTGGTGGACACCGGACTACCCGGCAGCGCCGGCCACATTCTGCGCGCGCTGCGTGCGTTGGGGCGCTCCCCCGATCAGGTCGAGCGGATCGTGATCACCCATTATCACATCGACCATGCCGGCGGTCTGGCAGGCCTGCGCCGGCATGTACCGGCCCGCGTCGCCGTGCATGCGCTCGAAGCGCCGTTCGTACGGGGAGAGCAGCCAATTCCAGCGCCGCTGGCCCCGCCGCTGCTGGCGGCGGCGCTGCGGCCGCTACGCGGCTGGTTGACGCCGCGTCCGGCACACGTCGATACGCTGCTGCATGACGGCGACGAACTGCCGGTGCTCGGGGGGGTGCGGGTGATCCACACTCCCGGCCACACTCCCGGTCACATCGCGCTTCATCTGCCCGCACGCGGATTGCTGATCGCGGGCGACGCGCTTCAAGTGCGAAAAGGCGCGATCACACCACCGCACCCGCTGTTCACCGTGGACCGGGCC
>JBBQJF010000578.1:0-2286 GCA_038325665.1 Dehalococcoidia bacterium
CCACGCACGCGGGAGGGACGCCGGCGTCTATCAAGCCTGCTGTTCTAGCGCCACAGCGCGGTGAAGCGTGGAGACACTGGGGCGCATGAGCGCGCGTCCGGATGTCTCCACGCTGACCAAGGCTATGCGAACACGACATACTGGCGCAGGAAGCGATCGACACTGGTGTAGAAGCCGTCGATCGTCTCGCTCTTCCGCCAGCCATGGCCTTCTCCCTGATAGACGTGGTATTCGTGCGGCACACCCCGCGCCTTGAGCGACGCGACGATCTCGTCTGATTGGGCGCGCGGCACGACCTGGTCGATGTCGCCCTGGAATACCGCGATCGGGTCGACGATGCGGCCGGCCGCGAAGATTGGCGAGCGCTCGCGATAGACCGCCGCCGTCTCGGGCAGCGGGCCGAGCATCGAGTCGAGGTAACGCGCCTCAAACTTATGCGTGTCCGATGCGAGCGTGAACTGATTCGAGACGCCGAACAAGCTGATGCCCGCCGTGTAGAAGCCGGGCCGCGTCACCAGCGATTGCAGCACGGTGAATCCGCCGGCGCTGCCGCCCATGATCACCCGCTTACGCTCGTCTGACAGTCCGCGCTCGGCCAGATATGTTGCCCCGCCGTGGGCGTCGTCGATGTCGTGAAGTCCCCAATTGCCGCGCAGCTTGAGCATGTAATCGCGCCCGTAGCCGGTGCTTCCGCGGTAGTTCACTTGGAGCACCGCGTACCCGCGGCTGGTGAAGAACTGCGTCTGCGGCTGGAAGCCGGCGATGACTTGGGATGTCGGTCCACCATGGATCAGCACGATCAACGGCGACCGTCCGGGACTCTGGAAGCGGTCGTTCTGCGGCGGGAAGAACAGGCCGTGCGCCGTGTCGCCGCCAGTGGTCGGCCAACTGATCGCCCGCGGCTCGCTATAGGCAACGGCCGGCACCGTCTCCCCCATTCCGCGCGCCCATACCCGCGCGTCGCCGCCGGCGGTGTCGAAGCTGACGACCCGTGGCGGCTGGCGTGAGGACGACGCGACCACCGCCACCCGGCCATCGCTCGCGGCGGGCGCGTCGAAGGCGGTGTACGCGGCCGCCTCGCCCCCGAGGTCGCGTACCGACCCGGTCCGCATATCGACCACCTGCACGCGCTCGAATCCTTGCTCCGAACGGATGCAGACGATGTCGCCGGTCGCGGCAAAGACGTAGCCGCTTTGTCCCTGCGCCCAGGCCGGTTGGCCGTACTCGCCGCTTCCATCGGTGAGCCGCCGCGCGCCCTCGCCCTCGACCGGCGCGAGGTAGATCTGCCCCCATCCGCTTTCATCGGAGACGTAGGCGATACCCTCGCCGTCCGGTGTGAACTCGGGCTGGAAGATGGCGGTGTCGCGTCCGCCGGCGATTAGGCGGGCGTCACGGGCGCGGGGCGCGCCGTCACTGAGATCAATCCGCGCGGTCCATAGCTCGGTACCGTCCCACGGCATGCTCGGGTGGTCCCAGGCGATCCAGGCAATGCGGTCGCCATCGGGATGCCAGCATGGCTGCATGTAGAAGTCGCGGCCGTGGGCCAGCTTGGCCGGCCACCCGTGACCGTCCGTATCGACAATGCCGATCGCATCGTGATCCTCATAGGTGTGGACGAACAACACCCAGCGACCATCAGGCGACACCTTCGGTGAGGCGAGCGCACCGAACGCGGGAGTGATCGCGCGGGCCAGCCCGCCGCTCAGGTCTTGACGGTACAACCGCCCGCCGGAGACGAAGTACACATTGCCGTGCGCCACGGTGAAGTCGCCGCCGCCGTAGCCAACCATCGCCCGCACCGATAGGTCGGAGGTGAGGGCGCGCGGGGCGGGGTCGTCGTCACGGGCCGCCACCAGTACGCCGCGGTCAGAGCGTCCCTCCAGCCAGACGAGCGTCCGTCCGTCGCTGTCCCAAGTAGGGTCGCCCAGCCGTAGTCCCTGCGCGAGCGAAATGGGCGTGACAGGGCTGTCCCACAGCCCATACGGGCGCACCGTCCGGCTGTCAATCGTCGTCGTCATGGTTCTCTCCTCACGAGACGCGGTGGCTGCAACGGTATGGGCTGAACAAGCTGCGCCGACTCCGTGCTTGGCCCACAATTCGAGGAATCTGGTAAATGAGTTCGCGCTCGGCATTCTGCCACGTCAGGATACCATTCCGTGAGATCGGGATCGATCCCACCCGAAGGGAACAGGCAGTGCTAACCTCAGCATTAGCATCTACACAACGCGGCAGCTGACATGGGCTGTGGCGTTGTTTAGGAATCAGCGCAAAAGTCAGTGTGTCGAT
>JBBQJF010000579.1:0-2282 GCA_038325665.1 Dehalococcoidia bacterium
GCTGATGCGACGCTGCCACTCACGCTGACCGAGGCGCAACGCGAGCGGGTTCGCGCGGCGATCGCCGGTTACACGACGCGGATCGCCGGTGCGCTGGTCGAGGAGGCTGCCGCCCTCGACGATATTCAGGACGCCGTGGCGGCGGCAGACTATCTCGAGGAGCGGTTAGACTTCTTGGCTCCGCTGCTGAGCGAGGCGTCAATCGACACGATCCGGGAGATGTTCCGGGGGGCGGTGCGGTCGTGGGGCGCGGCGCGGTAGCCCACGCCCACGGCTGCCTCAGGGGCGCCACGCCGCCTTTGCTTCGCGAATCCGGTTTCATACCGCTCATCCACGGCCGCGTGACCTTGAAGCCGGACCCGCGGATTCACGGCCGGCCGCATCAGGGCCGAATATGAGGCGCCGCGGCCACGACTCATCAAGCACGGCGGCGTCTCGTGGGCGGCACGCCGCCGGTAGGGAACCCGACGCGATGAATCACCTTGTCATCTTGCATGGGCGCTACCTCGATCTGATCCTTGCCGGGACCAAGACGGTGGAGTCACGGCTGTCGAAGCGGCGGCATCCCGCCGCGACGCGCTGCCGTCCCGGCGATACGCTCTACTTGAAGCGGGCGGGGGGTGATGTCGAGGCGCGTTGTCGTGCGGGCGGGCTAACAGAGTTCCACAATCTACCGCCGGGGGGTATCGCGCGTCTGGCCGAGGAGTGGTGGCCGCGGGTTGTGGGCGATGGCCCGGACGACGCGTACTGGGCGGCGAAACGTGACGCCCGACACGCGCTGTTCATCGAACTGGCGGACGTGGAGCGGTTTCACATTCCCCGCGGGCGATTCGCGCGTCATCTGCCGTGGGCCTCCGGCTGGATCGTGGGGCAGCCGGAGGACGAGCTGGTCCGCGGCTTGGGCGCCGCCGGGCTTCAGTAACGCCGCGCCGCGTGGGAGTCTTGGCGTTCGCGCCGCGATCGGGAAGGGGTCGCGGAGCGCGTGGTTCCTCCACGTCACGCGGGCGTCAGCGCGCCTTGCGGAGACGGACGCTGCCGCCGCTCGCCCGCATGTCGAGACTGCCGCCCGCGCCGTCGCCGGTCGTCCCGCCGAAGCTCCGGCTGCCCTGACCGCGAACGGGTAGACCGAAGTCATTCTCGGCGCTGCCCCCACCCGTCGCCCCCTCGACTCGGAGACTGCTGTCAGCCGGCACGGTGACGGTGATGCTGCCGCCGCCGGTGCGAATGATATTCGTTCCCCGCAATGCGCCCGCCACATCGACCGAGCCGCCGCCGGTCTCGATATCGACACTGCCGTCAGCGCCGGAAACATCGATCGAGCCGCCACCACTCCGCAGTCGCAGCGCACCCGTCGTTCCGCGCAGTTCGACCGAGCCGCCGCCCGTGCGTACGTCGGCGCCCCGTGTGAAGCCGGTCACGTTCACCGATCCGCCACCGGTGGCAAGTTGGAGTTGGGCGTCGCGCGGCGCCTTGATCGTGAACTTGACCGAGCGGTTCGCGAGTGAACGATTCTCCGTGGTAAAGCTCACACGCACGGTATCGCCTTCACTCGTCACCGTCACGGTCATCTTCCTCAGGTCGTCCCGAGATGAGGCCCGCTTCTCGGCCTGCACATCGACCATCCCGTCCCCGCCGCTCGATACGTTAACGGAACCGCCCTTGCTATCGACGATGATCGTCGGTGAACCCGCGACCCGTACCTGCTGGGACACCAGTTCGGTTTCGTCTGCCCGGAACCGGTCAAGACCGCCGCCATCGCCGCAACCCGCTACCCAGACCGTCAGGGTGACGAGGAGCGCCAGGGGTAGATTCGTGCGCTTCATGTCAGCGACTCCCGAGAGACATCCAGCCCCGATCCGACCCATCCAGAGCACGAGGGAGACGGCCACCGCGCTCCCCGTGCGCGGCTGTCCCGATGGGGACGGCGGAGAGATGTATGGTCATCGACCGCACACCGACACACCACCCGGGACTCCGTGCGCCTCGATACCGTGAACCGGGGGCGCCGGTGGTGGGCGTATCCGGGTGAATGCCATGAACCGGCGCCTGATTCGCTCGCCGAGCCATTGTACATCGTGGTGACAAACGCGGAGGCGACAGCGGCGACAGCCACGGAGAGGATAGCGTAGTCCGGTCGGTTCCCCCAGGGTGATTTAATTTTCCATCGGGCCGCTCAGGAGCCGCAGGGCGATGGTCGGGTCCGCGCTGCAGGTGCGGCGTGCATCGGCGACGGTCCGCTCCCCGAGCTGACGCAGCAGGCCGATGACCAGGTTGCGCACGGT
>JBBQJF010000580.1:0-2277 GCA_038325665.1 Dehalococcoidia bacterium
ATCGCGCCGGAGGAGATGTCTGCCACGTTGCTGGCGGTGCTGCACGCGGGTGGGCCGCTCGCCACCGCCGAGCTGGTGCGCGCGACCTCGCGCGCCCTCGGCTTCCAGCGCACCGGCGCCAGCCTTAACGCCGGCATCACCGCGGCGATCGATGCCTTGGTCGCGTCCGGTCGCGGGCGGCTGCAGGATGGATCCGTCACCGCGCGACCGTGAGCCGGTGACACGGGCGCACCACGATGGTCACGGGCGGCCGCGCCGTCGCGCCCCATGCCGGAGCCGCCGGCACGCGAACGCCCAACCCATCATGCCTTTGTCGAACTCTCGCGAGATTCGATGGCGGATTCGCTGTCCGATTACGGGACCGGCGTTTTCACACGCGGCAGAGGGTCAACTCGATGGGTGGCGTCTCACCGCGTCAAAGAATGCGTCGAGGTCGATGGCAACATCCGGGAACGCGGCCGGGCGCACGATACCGCCGCGATGCACCGTCTCGGTATACCTGCCGTCATCCCGGCGGACCCAGGTCGTGAGGGTTCGGTTATACGGATGGACGAGCCAGATCTCGCGGTCACCGCGCCGCTGATACTCGGGCAGCTTTTCGCTGATGTCGAGGCGGCCGGTGGACAGCGACCACACCTCGACCACCAGCGGCAGAGGCTCGCGGTAGATCTCGGTCAACCCCTCGCGCGCAAACAGCCGGTCGGCCATCGTTGCCGGGACGGCGATCAGATCGGGGATGTAGTACTGCGTTTCGGAGCGGCGGAGATAGCCGGCATTCCAATGGAGAATGAACTCCGACCGGCGCAGTTGCGACCGCAGCAGGAAACCGAGTTCGCCGTATGCATCGCTATGCTCCCAGCTCATTGGCTGCTCGCTCTTACTCCACAACTGCCCACAATGCAGCTCCCACTTGCTCTCCGGGTCTTCGCGCACCAATTGAAGGTAGGTCTGTTCACTGAGGGGCATGGCAGTTCCTCACGCGATACATGGCCCGTTCCGCATCACAACTCCATGATACCTCACCCCTGCTTGCGTGAGGGTAGACGATCCACCAGTCCGTGGCTCAGAAGCCGCCGCCGTTGACGGTGATGCGCTGATTGGTGATATAGCGGCCGTCGTCGGAGCACAAGAACGCGACAGCGGCGGCGATATCCTCCGGCTGACAGACGAAGCCGAACGGCGAGCGCTCATCCATCTCGCGGATATCCTCGACTCCCTGGCGGAAGCTGACCAGACGCTTGCCCATGTCGGTCTCGACCAGGCCGGGGGAGACGATATTCACGCGGATGCCGTGTTCGCGCTCCTCTTTGGCGAGCGTGTACGCCATCGACTCCATCCCGGACTTGGCGATGGCATAGACACCCATGCGCGGCGCGTGGAACTGGGCAGCAACCGAGGAGATCATCACCACGTCGCCACGCCCGAGGGCGCGCATCGGCGGCACCAATAGCCGGCACAGGTGCAACGGTCCGAAGACATGTGCGTCGAGCAACCGCTGCAGGTCGGCGTCCGGCATCTCGGCGATCGGCGGCTGGCCGGCGGCGACGCTGCCGATGCCGGCGTTGTTGACTAGAATACTGACCGGCCCGAGATCGGCCAGCGCCGCCTCCGCCATTGCCGTACACGCGGCGTCATCGCCGACATCTGCCTGATAGACACCCGCCCGCCGGCCGAGCGCCCGTACCTCGACGGCGACACCCTCGGCGGCGGCGCGATTGCTATGGAAGTTGATCGCGATGTCGGCCCCGCGCTCCGCCAGCCGCCGCGCGATCGCCGCGCCAATACCCCGACCCGCCCCCGTGACCAGCGCCACCCGCCCCTCGAAGTCGCCCATCAACCGCCCTCCGCGTGCTTTCTGCACACCGTACCACGAGCGGAATAGCCGGCGCGCCCGTCACGCCGCCATCAACGGCGCCGTCGGGGGCATCCAGCAATGGGCTGCTCGGTCGCCGCGCGCGGGCCGCCGGTGGCAGCCACTCACTCCGGCGCCGCATCGGGCGGGCGCTTCACTCCGAGCGGGCCTCAAGCTTGCTCAGCACGTCCTTGACCTCGATCTCTTCGGTCCACGTCCCCGGTTTGGGAAGCGGCTCGTCGTAATCGCGTAGCGCCTCCAGGTGAAGCGCGATCGCTTCCGAGATCAGCCGCCGGACATCCTCCCGCGTGTCAGCCGCGGCAACGCAACCCGGAAGATCCGGCACATATGCCGACCAGTTGTTCGGAGATTGCTCATAGACCACCAAGTATTTCATGGCTGCCCTCGCTCATTTCAACCCTGCC
>JBBQJF010000581.1:0-2258 GCA_038325665.1 Dehalococcoidia bacterium
ACGCGCATGGGACCAGGTGGTCCAATTCCATGAAACCGATCTCACAGAGTCCTATCTCGTCCCACGCGATCCTCCTGGTATGAGAGCGGACGCGGGTTCTCCGGTGGAGCGTCATTAGCGTTTACACTATCTCGGTCTCCCCGTCCTCGACCCGACGCCTGTTCCACACATTTGTTCGCATTATGGTGGCAAACCGCTGCCGGAGCGGCGCGGGCGCGGTGTATCATCGAGGCATGACGACGACAGACGAGCGCGAGGCACAGACGGCGAAGCTCCGGGTGGAGGAGTTGCGCGCGCAAATTACCTACCACAATCATCGCTACCATGTGCTCGACGACCCCGAGATCGCCGATGTCGAGTATGACCGGCTTGTGCGCGAGCTGCGCGACCTCGAAGCGCGCCACCCGGAGCTGATCTCCCCCGACTCCCCGACTCAACGCGTCGGCGGTGAGCCGGTAGCCGCCTTCGGCGTCGTCCAGCACCGGCTGCCGATGCTCAGCCTCGCCAACGCCTTCTCCGAGGAGGAATTGCGCGCCTGGCACAAACGGCTCACCGGCCTGCTGGAGACGGATGCGACCGCGTTCGTGTGCGAACCAAAGATTGATGGACTTGCGATCGCGCTGGTGTATGAGGAGGGCCGGTTCGTGCAGGGCGCCACCCGCGGCGACGGCGCCCGTGGCGAGGACGTGACCGGCAACCTGCGCACGATCACATCGCTGCCGCTGGCGCTGCCGGAGGGTGCGCCGCCACGATTCGAGGTGCGGGGCGAGGTGTACATGACCCGCGGCGGCTTTGCGCGACTGAACGAGGAGCAGGCGCGCGAGGGCAAACGGCTATTCGCCAACCCACGCAATTCCGCGGCCGGCGCGCTACGCCAGCTCGACCCGCGCATCACCGCCGCCCGGCCGCTCGACCTGTTCGTCTATCAATTGGGCTGGATCGATGATGCGCCCGTGCCGCCCTCCCACTGGCAAACCCTCGAATGGCTGGGGTCGCTGCGCTTTCCGGTCAACCCGTACGCCAAGCGCTTTGAGTCGTTCGACGAGGTGGTGCGCCACTGCATGGAGTGGCACGAACAGCGCGACCGGCTCGACTACGCCATCGACGGCATCGTGATCAAGGTCGATAGCATCGGCCAGCAGCGCCAGCTCGGCGCGGTCGGGCGCGAACCACGCTGGGCGATCGCCTACAAGTTTCCGGCCGAGCAGGCGACGACCAAGCTGTTGAGCATCGGCATCAATGTCGGCCGCACCGGCAGCCTCAACCCGTTCGCGATGCTGGAACCGGTAGTGATCGCCGGGGCGACGGTCAAGCTCGCCACCCTCCACAATGAGGACGACATCCGCCGCAAGGACATCCGCGTGGGCGATACGGTGATCGTGCAGCGCGCGGGCGAGGTGATCCCGCAGGTGATCGGCCCGGTGGTCAGTCTACGCACCGGCGCCGAGCAGCCTTTCACTATGCCGGCGCGCTGTCCGGCGTGCGACGCCGAGGTGGTGCGTCCGGACGGCGAGGCGATGAGCTACTGCCCCAATCGCGGCGGCTGTCCGCCCCAGACGATCCGGCTGCTGGAGCACTTCGCGTCGCGTGGGGCAATGGACATCGAGGGGCTGGGCGAGCGCATGGCGCGGGTGCTGGTGGCGCGGGGTCTCGCGCACGACCCCGGTGATGTCTACTCCCTCACCGTGGAGCAGCTCGCCGCCCTCGACCGGATGGCCGAGAAGAGCGCCACCAATCTTGTGCAGGGAATCGAGACTAGCAAGGGCCGTCCCCTCCCACGGCTGGTCTTCGCCCTCGGCATCCGCCATGTCGGGTTCGAGACCGCGGCGGCGCTTGCCGGTCATTTCGGCAGCCTCGACGCGCTGATGACGGCGCCAGAGGAGGAGGTCGCGGCCGTGGCCGGGGTCGGCCCCACCATTGCCGCCAGCGTGCGCGCCTACTTCGACGAGGCCGGCAACCGACAGATGATCGAGAAGCTACGCGCCGCGGGCGTGCGGCTCACCGGCGAACGCGCGGCGGCGCGCGAGGGTCCACTCGCCGGGGCGCGGATGGTGCTCACCGGTACGCTCACGGCGTTCACGCGCGATGATGCCGAGAGCCGCCTGAAGGCATTGGGCGCCGCGATCGGCGCGAGCGTGACGAAGAAGACGACGCACGTCATCGCCGGCGAGAGTCCCGGCTCCAAGCTCACCAAGGCGCACGAACTCGGCATCACCGTGCTCGACGAGGCGGGACTGCTCGCGCTGCTGCATGAGCAC
>JBBQJF010000582.1:0-2248 GCA_038325665.1 Dehalococcoidia bacterium
GCCAGCAACCACGCCGCCAGCGCCAGCAGACAGACCATCACGGCATCGTTGTGGCCGTTGCCGGCCACATGCCAGATCGCCAGCGGGTTCCAGGCGAGGACCACCAGGGCGAGCGTCCCCGACCCCGGCCGCAGTCGCTCCGCGGTCGCGCGCACCAGCGCGCACCCGAGCACGAAGAAGATTGCCGAGGTCGCCTTGAATGCAACCACGGTGCGCGCCGCCTGGCCACCGCCGATCCGCTCGGGCGCGCCGGCAATGAGCGACCACAGCGGGCCGTACGGCGACGGCAGGTCCGGCCAGAACCGCAGCAACCGTGTGAAGGGGTCGTCGGGGTAGGCCGCCGGCGGGGTGACCAGCGGATTGTCGCCGTACACCCATTGCACCCGCGCGCTGGCGATATAGCTGAATACGTCGGCCGACGACAGTGGATGGGTGAAGACCAGCGCGCCACAGAACAGCGCCGCCATGCCCAGCACGAACACGGCGCCCGGCCGGTCGCCGCGCCGCGTCACCCGCCACAGGGCGAGCGCGTACAAGCCGAACAGCACACCAATGAGCGCCACGTACCGCAACGCGCCGGCCCGATCCACGCCGAATGTGCCGGCCAGATGCGTGTCCGGCGAGACTGACCGTGACCAGATACGCATCGGCCACAACAGCAGACCGCTGTAGGCGGCCGCCAGCGCAATGCCGATTGCCACCATCGCCCACGGGCGCGTGCTGCCAGAGGGATGCACGGAGACTCGCTCCCGCGTACCGCGTCGGTCGGGAGCGGGCGAAGCGGTCGGAGGCGCCGGACGCATGTTCACGGTCGGATCGTACCGCTCACGGCAATCACTCCGCCATCGGCTTCACCACGCGCCCGCGCCCAGTGCTGCTACCGGTAGGCGGGCGCGACCTCGTTGATGAAACGGTCCATCGTCTGCTTCTTCTCGGCGCCGCGACCGAGGGTGAAATCGGGGATGATCAGCTCGTCCACGCCGGCGGCGGCGTAGTCACCGACGATGGCGCGTACCTGGTCGAGGGTGCCGGCGATCACGGGGCGTGGGGCAGAAGCGCGCGCCCGTTCCATGATGTCCGGGCCGTCACCGAGGAACAGCAACGCTTGGGCCGAGCGCTTGATCGACTTTGGGTCGCGTCCGGCGTCGGCGCAGTGACGGTCGAGAATCTCCATCTTGCGGCGAAGGGTGTCGGGCGTGCCCCAGACGTTCCACTCATCGGCGTAGCGCCCGGCGATTCGCATCGTCACCTTCTCGCCGCCGCCGCCGACCAGCAACGGCAGCGGATTCTGCACCGGCTTCGGCACGAGCGGCGCGTCCTGAACCTGGTAGTACCGACCTTCGAAGGTCGTGCGCTCGTTGGTGAACAGTCCCTTGACGATCTGGCACGCCTCGTCCAGACGCTTCAACCGTTCGCCCGTGGTATAGAAGGGGATGCCGTAGGCCGTGTGCTCGTTCTCTTGCCACCCGGCGCCGAGGCCAAACACCAACCGCCCGCCACTGATGATGTCCACGCCAGCCGCCATCTTCGCGAGCACGGCCGGGTGACGGTAGGTGTTGCCGCTGACCAGCGTGCCGATCCGCACCCGCGGCACCAGCGCCGCCAGCCCGGCGACCGCCGTCCACGCCTCGGCCGTCGGGCCGCTGACATCGGCCTGATTCGGCATGAAGTGGTCGGCGAACCAGATCCCGTCCCACCCGGTCGCCTCCGCGTGGCGGCACACATCAACCAGATCATCCCAGGCATTGCCCGCGCCGGGCCAGAAGCTGAAGCGCATGGTGTCTCCTTATGGGGGCAGGCATTCGCCCCAGGAGATTATAGGCCGCTTCCGTGTTGGACTCGCGTACACGCGGGGCGGTCCGTGTCCGCGTGGGGCGGGGCGCGGGCACGCGGGGCGGGACCAGGGCGGCCCGGTGGGTCGCCCCTACGACGGAAGGCCGGTCACGCCCTGGTAGGGGCGACCCGGTGGGTCGCCGGGTGGGGGCTAAGTTCCCCACGTTCAAACAGATCAATCACGGACGCTCAGCGCCGCATCGGGTGCGCGGGCTGACAGGATCTCACCGAGTTCTTCCTCGCCGAGCGGCTTCCAGAAATAGTATCCCTGGCCGCGATCGCAGCCCAGATCGCGCAGTCGTTCGAGCTGTGCGGCCGTTTGGATGCCCTCGGCCACCACATCCATGCCAAGGTCGTGGGCAAGCATGATGATCGCCCGCACGATTATCACGGTCTTATCGCTCGACACCAACTC
>JBBQJF010000583.1:0-2238 GCA_038325665.1 Dehalococcoidia bacterium
GGACGTACGGCCTATCCGCACGATGCTCAACCACGCCACCAATCAACTCTTCTTCGACGACATGGAGATCCCGGCCGGCAATCTGATCGGTGAGGAAGGCGCCGGTTTCCGCTACATCCTCGACGGCATGAACGCCGAGCGCATCCTGGTTGCATCCGAGGGCATTGGAGATGGACGGTGGTTCACCGAGCGGGCGGTGAGCTACGCCGGCAGCCGCGTCGTATTCGACCGACCGATTGGCCAGAACCAAGGCGTACAGTTCCCGATCGCAAAGGCGCACATGGCGGTCGAGGCCGCCGATCTGATGCGACTGCGAGCGGCGGAGATGTTCGACGCGGGCGAGCCGTGCGGCGCGGAGGCGAATATGGCGAAGTATCTCGCCTCGGAAGCGGCCTGGCAGGCGGCGAACGCCTGCCTCGACGCCCACGGAGGCTTCGGCTTCGCCGCCGAGTACGACGTCGAGCGCAAGTTCCGCGAAACCCGCCTGATGATGACCGCGCCCGTCTCGAATAATCTCGTGCTTGCCTATGTGGGACAGCATGTCTTGGGCATGCCGCGGTCCTATTAAGGGAGGTCATAGGGGGCGCGGGGGTGGGATGCGGGTGGAAGGCGAGCGTGGGCGCGGCGGGCGGGTATGGCTCGCGGGACATGGACACGGTGACGAGCAACGGCAGGTCTACCGACCACCCCTCTGACCTGAACCCTGTGCCCTATGACCCGTGACCTGTGTCCCGTGCACTCTGATCTCGTGCGGGACGGGACGCCGTGCCCCCCGTCGTCCCGCCCCGCCGGCCGCGACGACGCCCTCGGCGCTGTCACGGAGAGGCGGATGCAAGGAGGGGAAGAGCGTCCGTCTCTGTCACTATAAACGAGGCGAGGCACGATAATGGCAGGCGCGCGGGGCCATTCGCGGAATAATTTCGGCGGCGACGCC
The DNA here is from genome assembly GCA_038325665.1 of Dehalococcoidia bacterium. Lineage (GTDB taxonomy): Bacteria > Chloroflexota > Dehalococcoidia > CAUJGQ01 > CAUJGQ01 > CAUJGQ01. The sequence continues at coordinate 935 of JBBQJF010000583.1, forward strand.
GGCAAGCCGGGGAGGATTGCCCGCGCTCTGGCGGTGACCACCAGCATGTACCATCGTGGGACGCCACACGCGTCACGGCAGCCACGTCCGCGTTACGAGACCTGGCCGGTGCATGAGAAACGTACCGTCTCCTGACATCGTACACTCATCTCCGAGCACCCCCCCCGAGGAGATCATGACGACCTCCCTATCACTGTCCGTTCCCGCGCCATTGCGCCTGCTGATCGACACCGACCCCGGTGTCGATGACGCGATCGCGCTGATGATGGCGCTGCGGTTTCCTGGCGCGACCGTCGAGGCGATCACGGTCGTCGCGGGGAATGCCGGCCTCGATCAGACGGTACGAAACGCGCGTTATGTCGCGGAGTTGTGCGAGTCCGATGCGCCGGTGTACGCGGGCGCGGCGGGGGCGCTGCTGCGTGAGGCGCGACGGGCGGTGCATGTCCACGGTGATGACGGACTCGGTGGGTTGGGGCTGCGTCCGCGCCGATCCGAACCGCGGCCGGGTCACGCCGCCGATGCGATCATCGACCTGATCACCGCCAACCCGGACGCGATCACGTTGGTCGCGCTCGGCCCACTCACGAACATTGCGCTCGCGCTGGGCAAGGAGCCGCGAATCGCGTCGCTGGTCCGGCGAGTGGTGGTGATGGGCGGGGCGGCCAATGTTATTGGCAACGTTACACCCTCGGCCGAGTTCAACATCTGGGCCGATCCCGAGGCGGCGCGCATGGTTTTCCGGGCCGGCATGCCGCTGACGATGGTCGGCATCGAGATCTGCCGGGGCGAGGCGCGATGGTCCGAGGAAGAAATCGTGGCGCTCGCCGCCCTCGACACCGAGCGCGCCCGGGCCGCCGCCGCCCTACTCGGTCACTCGCTCGCCTTGGAGCGCCGGCAGAGCGCGGAGCATGATCTCCCCGGCGCGCATGTCCCCGATGGAACCGCGATGGCCGTGGCGCTCGATCCATCCATCCTCACCGAATCCGGCGACTATCATGTCGATATCGAGACGCACGGCGAGCTGACCACCGGCGAAACCGTGGTCGACCGGCGCGGAGTACTTGGCCTGCCGGTCAACGCCACGGTCGCGCACGCGATCGACATTGCCCGCTTCAAAGAGCTGGTGCGCGAGGCGTGCCAGTAGCAGATGGGCGCGGGTAGACACGTTCCGCTCGGAGCACAGGGCCCGCGTGGGCCAAACAGGCCCGCCCGAACTATTCATGGCGGCCGAACGGGCCGCGTGCAGTGGCCACAACGAAGCACCGGCCGGATACTCGGGGTTGCTGAGACTCCGAGACGGACGG
>JBBQJF010000584.1:0-2221 GCA_038325665.1 Dehalococcoidia bacterium
CGGTGAGCCGCCGGTGTCAATCTGTGCGCGTTGGAGCCGGCCGGAGTAGTCGATGTACACGCTCTTCCATTCGGTGAACGTGTCGAGAGCTGCTTGGCCCGCCTCGCGGTGGCCGTTGCCGGTGCCGCGGGTACCGCCGAACGGCAGGTGTACCTCGGCGCCGATTGTACCGGCATTGATATAGACGATCCCCGTCGTCAGCCGCTCGATCGCGCGAAACGCCTTATCGACATCGCGGGTGAAGATCGAACTTGATAGGCCGTACGGCACGTTGTTGTTGATGTTGATCGCATCGTCGAGGCTGCTGGCGCGAAGGACCGTCGTCACCGGTCCAAAGATTTCTTCCTGGGCGATGCGCATGGTCGGGCGCGCGTCAATGAAAACGGTCGGCTCGAAGAAGTATCCCGTCAGAGCACGGTCATCCGGCCGCCCTCCGCCGGTAGCGACTGTCGCCCCTTCCGCCACGCCCACGGGGATATAGCTTTCGACCTTGGCGAGTTGCGTGGCATTGATGATCGGGCCAATGTCCGTCGCGGGGTCTAACCCGGAGCCGAGGCGGAGTCTCTGCGTGCGTGCGATGAGCCGCTCGGTAAACTCATCGACCGCGCCACGTTCGACGATCACGCGGCTGGCAGCGGTGCAGCGCTGTCCGGATGTGCCGAAAGCGCTCCATATCACCCCTTCCAGCGCCAGCGAGATATCGGCGTCGTCCATCACAATGATGGCGTTCTTCCCGCCCATCTCTAGAGCGACGCCCTTACCCAGCTCTCCGCAGCGTTGCGCCACCCGCGTCCCGACCGCATTCGAGCCGGTAAACGAGATGAAGTTGACTCGCGGGTCGTCCACCACCGCCGCGCCAGCGTCGGGACCCTCGCCAAAGACGACGTTCAGCACACCCGGCGGCAATCCCGCCTCCTCGAACAAGTGCACCAGATTCCAGGCGCTCTTGGGAGCATACTGCGAGGGCTTGAACACCACGGTGTTGCCGGTGACGAGCGCGGGCATCAGCTTCCATGACGGGATCGCCATCGGAAAGTTCCACGGTGTGATTGCCCCGACAACGCCTTTCGGCTGACGGACGGCCATCGCGAACTTATTGGGCAGCTCCGAGGGTGTGGTCACGCCGGACTGACGCCGCCCCTCCCCGGCCATGTAGTACGCCATGTCGATTGCTTCTTGGATGTCGCCACGGGCCTCGGTCATGACCTTGCCCATCTCTTCAGTCAGCTCGCGCGCCAGCTCTTCCTTGCGCCGCTCGAGCAGGTGCGCGACCCGGAACAGCATCTCCCCCCGCTTCGGCGCGGGCGTCGCCTTCCATGCCGGCCATGCCCGCGCCGCCGCCTCCGCCGCGGCCGTCACGTCCGCGACCGCCGAGTTGGGGAATGTACCGAGCGCCTGCCGCGTCGCGGGGTTTTCATTCGTGAATGTCTCACCGCCGTGCGCGGGGACCCATTGGCCGTCGATGTAATTGTGATAACTGTCCACGGGCATGCCTCCCCTTGATGCGCGTACAGCCCGCTCGCCGGGCACGCGGATCGTAGCACCGGTGTGTCACGGCCGCCTCATCCGACAATCAGCGTCACGATCTCCGAGGCGGTGGCGAAGGCATGGTGAGGACCGGCGGCAAGCAAGAGGGTTGAGTTGGGCGATCCCCATAGGGCCGCGCCAGCGGTCACCCCGGCCGCGTGGGCTGCCTGGATATCGGCGTCGGTGTCACCCACCATCATGGTGTGCCCCGCCACCGCGTCGAGCAGATCCATCGCCTTGAGGATCGGGTCGGGCGCCGGTTTGTGGCGGGTGACATCGTCCGAGGCAACGATATGTGCAAAATACTGATCGAGGCCGCAGCGCTGCAGTTCCCGCGCGACCAGCCATCGGACTTTGGATGTCACCACCGCGCAGACGACGCCATGCCGGCGCAGCTCCCCCAGCATTGCCTCCACGCCGGCGAACGGGGCCAATCCGCTTTCACTGATCACGCTGTAGTGCCGCCGGTACGCCGCCACCAGCACCGGCGCGCGTTCGATGTCCGCGCCGGCGAGATTGGCCGCTGTCTGTTCGACGGTCTCACCAGGGCGGGAGCGCAGATACGCGTCCCCTGAGAGATCGCGGCCCAGTACCTCATGTACGGCCGCCGTCAGCGCCGCCGAGCGAAACGGGAAGGTCGCGACGAGTGTGTCGTCATAGTCGAACAACACGGTGCGTACGGGCATCGACAGCG
>JBBQJF010000585.1:0-2172 GCA_038325665.1 Dehalococcoidia bacterium
CATCCAGCGCGACGACCGGACGAGCGGTGGAGGGCAGGGCAAATGCTCCTGCCCGTGGCGGATCATGGTCGCGTCCGCGCCCGGCGAGCGTGATCGCCGCGACGGCGGCCAGCGCCAGTAGAAACAGCGCCGCCGCCGGAATCGCGAGACGCGGATCAATCCGTCGTGGGCGGGAAGGAGGCACGATAGTTCCTTCAGGCGCTGGCGCCATCTGGCGCGGGCGGGCGCTCTGCCCATCGGCGCCATCTGGCGCGACTCCATCACTGTAGGTCGTCTGCCTCGCCGTGTGAAGCGGCGCCGCGCCGGCCGGCCAGTGTGCGGCCGGTGGGCGGTCCCCGTGCACGATGCCGCACACCAGACGCGGCGGGCTGATAGAATCCGTACGGGACGCATCCGCGTGGGATACGGTGTACTGCCGGACACCTATTGTCGCTTTGTCGCTGCTCCAAGCCGGCGCGTTCATGTGCCCTCCGCGCGGGCGGCCGGCGCCGGCATTCAAGACGGGACCAGGGGCGTATTCTATGCTTGAGCGGCTCGCGGCCGACTGCCGCTTCTTGCGGCGGACCATTGATTCATCGCGCGGCGACGGCCCGCTCGTGTGTTTGTGTACCCATCCGGTGCGTGACGGGTTCGACTGCATCGGTCCGTTCCTCGAGGACATGCCGACGGATTGTGGGTTCTGGGAGGACGGCCACGGGTCCGGTTGGAAACCACCTCCGCTTACCGAGCGGGTGATGCCCGTGGAGGCTCATCCGTAGCGGCGGGATGGGTAGGGAGCCATCGGATGGCGATTGGCGGGCGATGCGCGCGAAACGGCGGCGACGTGGTGAGTATCGATGGATAACGACTATCCCATCGACGTGGATGAGATCGTACGGGTGCTCGGCACGGCCGAGGTGATCGTGTTCCGGTTCGTGATCGTGCCCGACCGGCTGTTGGTCGATCCGCGCACCGGCGACGACGAGGGGCCGATGGTGCGTTTGGTCAAACCGGCGCGCTCGGCCGAGGAGCGCTTCCGGTCGTTACGCCAGCTTCGCCCGCGGCTGCGCGCCCCCGAGCGGATCACGGTGATTCACTGGCCGAAGTTCATTGACCGGCTGGAGTCTTCGGGCGTGTGGGCGGCGATTGACCGCCGCATGGAACAAGCCGGCTCATCCCAAACCACGACCGCCGATGTGCGCGGCGAGTTGCGCCGCCTCGAACGGCAACAGATTCAGAAGGCGATTCGGGGCGACGGCTTTCAGACCACCTGGGAGCGGAAGGTGGCCGGCGAGTGACCCGCGGGTCACTCGAGGCTCGGCGCGCCTGCCTTCCCGTGGGCGCGACGGAGATGCCGATGATGCAGACGGAAGCGCCGGGTCGTCGTGTGACGGCCGGCGCTGGTCACGGCCCATGATCACGCGCGCCCGCTTCGAGCGGCTGGTGCTGCGTGCCGTGAGCGGCCTGCCGCCCCGATTCCGCGAGCGACTCGATAACGTCGACGTGATCGTCGAGCGCCGCCCACGGGCCGCCGACCTACGCGCGGCGGGCGTACCCTCGGGCGACACGCTCCTCGGACTGTACGTCGGGACGCCGCTGACTGACCGCACCACCGGCTATAACATGACGCTCCCTGACCGGATCATCATCTTCCAAGAACCGATCGAGGCGACCTGCTCCAATGCCCGTGAGGTCGTGAACCAAGTGCGGCAGACGGTGATCCACGAGCTTGCCCACCATTTCGGCATCGACGACGACCGGCTGGACGCGCTCGGCGTCGATTGAACCGCCGTGTCCAATCGCTCGTGCCACCCGCCTCGAACGTGATGCTACGCGAGCCGTGGATGGATGGGGCTACAGTTCCTCGGGCCAGCGCCGGGCGCCATGCAGGACACGAAGCACGACAACCGCATCAACATGGCGATCAACGGTGTACGCGACGATGTAGCGGTGTGCGTGATGACGAGTTCACGCGTGCCCGCCACGCGCCCCGGCCGGCCCAGCGCCGGCTGACCGGCAAGCTGGCCCACCTGCACCCGGACGGCGTCGTACACACGACGAGCGGCGCGGGGGTCTCGCTCAAGCAGGTACTCGAACAGCTCATTGACATCGGCTTCCGCGCGCTCAAGCCAAAGGACTCACATCGGTCGTTCCGGCGCGAAGCTTCGCCTCAAGTCGCTCCATCACCTCATC
>JBBQJF010000586.1:0-2166 GCA_038325665.1 Dehalococcoidia bacterium
CGCCGCCGGCGCGGGGCCGCTCGGGACGATCGTGGCGGTGACACTCGCCAACCTGCCGCCCCTGGCCTACCTGTTCGTGCGCTGGAGACGGCATGACGTGGGGCCAGCGCTGGCTATCGACCGCCGCTTCTGGGTGGGCGCGCTGCGCCAGTCCTACCCCTACGCGATTCTGACCGTGTTAGGTGTGATCTACTTCCGCATTGATTCGCTTATGCTGACCTGGATCGACGGACCCGAGGCGAACGGCATCTACACCGCCGCCTACCGACTGCTTGACGCCGTCACCGATCTGCCGGGTGTGATCGTCGCGGCGATGTTCCCCACGCTGGCGCGGCTGCATCGCGGCCCCCGCGCCACGCTGCGGCGGGCGTACTTCGCGGCGATGGGTGTTTTGACATTGCTCGGCCTGCCCGTGCTGATCGGGATGATCGTGCTGGCCGGCCCGATAATCAGCCTTTTGTACGGCGAGGAATACGCGCGCAGCGCCGGCGTGTTACGGTTGCTCGCGCCGGCGGTGTTTCTTATCTTCGTGGACACGGCCAACACGATGCTGCTGTACTCCGGCGACAACCTGCGAACGGTAACGGTGCTGTCGGTGGGCACGACCGCCGCGAATGTGGTCTTGAACCTTATCCTCATTCCGCGATACAGCTACAACGGGGCGGCGGTGGCGACGGTGCTTTCCACCGTGTTGTCGCTCCTCATCTTCACGCCGGTGGTGTTGCGATACCTCGCGAAACCCGTATCCTCGTCCTAAGTCGCTCGGTGGTCGGCGCCCACATGTCGGCGCCCGGGATCCGCGCCTATCACATGGCGCAGGTGCTGGGCCGGCATGTATCGGGGGCGTCGGTGACGCTCGGTGTTCCTGCTTACAGCGATATGCAACCCGAGGCGGGGTTCTCCGTCGTGAGCTACGATCGGTGGTTGCTGCTGTTGCTGTTCTACCGCTACGACGTGATCATCTCGCTCGGCTTTCCGCCAATGAGCCTTCCGGCCTTCTTCAGCCGCATCTTCGTGCTCGACTTCTTCTCCAACTTCGCGATGGAGTGGATGGAAGTGGGCAAGACCCAGCTCAACTACCGCAAGCGCTGGACATGGTACGAAACCGCCCGCCAGTACATCAACTATCAGCTCACCGCCGCCGACTTCGTGATCTGCAACAACGAACGCCAGCGCGACGCGTGGCTCGGCATGATGCAGAGCCTCGGCCTCATCACGGGCGAGGTCTACGACGCCGACAACTCACTGCGGCGGCTGGTGGCCGTGGCGCCGCACGGCATCCGACCGGATACGCCGGCCCCCGCGAGCGGGCAGCCGGGCACGGTGTTCTCGCGGACATTCCCGGCGATCCGGCCCACGGACAAGGTGTTGTTATGGAACGCGGGGATCGTCGGTTGGTATGATCCGGTGACCGCTATCCGCGTGGTCCATGCGCTGTCACGCGAACGCGACGACGTGAAGCTCGTGTTCATGGGCAGCAAGTACCCCGATCCGGGATTTCTCGAAGAGAACCCAACCTTCAAGGCGGCGATTGACACGGCCGCCAAGCTGAGTGTGACCGATCGGCAAGTGTACTTCGTGCGTGGCTGGCTTCCCTATGAGGAGGTCAAGGAGTACCTGCTCGACGCCTACCTCGGACTATGCACCTACTTCAATAACGCGGAGACACACTACTCCCACCGGACGCGCTTCCTCGACTTGTTCTGGGGCAGGCTGCCCATCGTCTGTACGCGCGGCGATGTGCTGTCGAAGTTGGTCGAGGAGCGAGAGCTTGGCATCGTCACACCGGAAGGCGACGTTGATGCCGTCGTCGCGGCCGTGCGCCGCTTGCTCGACGACCCCGCCCTCTACCAGCGCTGCCGCGCCAACCTCGGTGTGCTCAACCAGCACATGACCTGGGACGAGACGCTCGCCGAACTGGTCGCCTTCTGCCGCGCGCCGCACCCAATCGCCATGCCCAAGCGCCGTCGCGCGCTTCCGCTGTTGCGCCGCACCGCCGCCTACCTCTTCTGGCGCGCCGCCCAAAAGCTGGTAGTCTAACCATGCGCCCGCTCCCAATCCGTCCCTGTCCCGCGTCTCGCGACCCATACCGCGTCCTGTGACCCGTGACCTATGACCTCGAACGGTGGTGCAATGTCTCACGTTCCTCGCCAGCTCGCGGAATCC
>JBBQJF010000587.1:0-2139 GCA_038325665.1 Dehalococcoidia bacterium
TGTTATCCGCCTGTGGGTCCCGAGAAATGAGCGGGGCCTCGCGGTGGCTGGAGGCGGTGACGACTGGCGGCGACGCGTGCCATGACATGCTGGCTATGGCGCCCAGTGTCACCGCCCCGACCGCTCCGAGCAGGCCGAGGGTGCGCTTCACGCTGATGATTCCTTTCCGAGCATCGATCGCGCACCCGGTCTTCGCCCTGATGCGCGGGGACCGGGTGCGCGGGCCATCCGCTCCGCTACTTGTTGCCCGGATGCGGGCTGGCCGCGTAGGGGAACGTGTTCAGGAACGGCTTATCGTTAAACGGCACGCCCTGGCTGAGCGCGGCCGCGCCGGGGACATTCTGCAGCACGCCGCCCACGGCCTGAAGTTCGATATCGACGACATCGTCAGCCAAGCGACGGCCATTGGGGAACCCGCCCAGGTCGCCGCCGACAACGCCCAGGCGATTGGGGCTGGCGCTCGGCGGCACGGCCACGTTCAGGCGCAGCATCTCTGCCGGCTTGACGTTGGGCGGCATCGTCGCGCCCGGCACGCCGGTCAGGAACACCTGCACCAGATCGGTGCGGTTGGTGGTCGGGGCCGGGAAGTTCAGGACCGCGTTGAACAGTTTTGCCAGTTCCGGATCGGTCACACCGCTCAGGAAGCGGGCATCGTCCCGCGGATGCGAGGCGTTGAACAGATCCTTGAAGCCGCGGGGCACGACCACTTCGTTGACCAGCGGCGCGCCGAGGCGCGACACCTGCACCATCGGACCGTCATTTACCTGGGTGCCATCCTCGTTGAAGATGCGCGTCGATGGCCGCGAGGCGGTCATCCACACGCCGATCACGGCATTCGGGTCGGTCGCGGCCGACGGCGCCATGCTGCCACTGGTGAAGCGGGCGATGCTGGCCTGGAGCGCGATCGTGTGGACGTTATAGCCGGCGAGGCTGTCCACACCCCGTCCGAGGCCGAGCAGGTCGAAGACCGCCAGGTCGACCCAGAACGGGTCGTCGCGCGGCCCAGCGAAGATGCGGGCGCCGCCGGTGTTGGGCACTTCGACATTCGCTTCGTTCGCGACCTTGTCGTAGTCGGGGAATGACCGCTTGCCGACGTTGTGCGGCGCCACCGGCACGTTATCGATCAGGACACGCGGCTCGCGTCCTCGGTCGATGCGGGTGACAGAGTAGAACTGTCGGACGTTCAGATTCGGGTCATCGATCGCGTTCACGGCGCCGGTGTTGTAGAGGAAGGTGTTGGGATTCCGCGTTTCGCTGCGGAATCGCCATTCGTAGGTGATGTCCTCTTCCGCGTCGCCGTTGTTGTCCACATGCAGCGAATAGAGCACATCATCGCCGAACTTGTAGAAGTTCGGGCCACCGTCCGGCGCTTCGAGCGGACTGTAGTTCATGATGAATGTCAGCGTGTCCGGCCGGTCGGGGCTGCGGAACACGAACAGGTCGGTGCCGTCGGCCTCGGGGTCGTTGGAGATCAACGGCGCCTCGCGGTGGCTTGATGCCGTGATCCGCGGAGTCTCGTGGATGGAGGTCAGCGCCGTTGCGCCGGCAATCACTCCCGCCACCGCTCCCAGGAGACTGAGCGTACGCTTCACTGCGTCGAATCCTTTCCTACTGGTGGTCCCGCGCCCCGCGTGGGCCCGCGTGTCGCCGGGTCACTACATCCCGCGCGTGCTTGGCTCGTCGATGAGCGCCTGATGATCGTGCGTCCGCCATTACTGACCGGGAGGGCCCGTGGGTAAGGGACCGAGATGAGACACGAGTCCACATCCTTTCCGTTTGATAGGTTGGTCACCGGAACACGCGGCGAGCCGTGTCATAGCTGGTACGCGCGCCGGTGTGGGGGCCGTGATGATACGCGGGGATAATCGGTCGCGGGGGTGCAATCGGGTGGTCCCCCATGTTTTCCCTACGGACGCGCACACCACATGGATCAATGGCCGCCGTACCGCGTGGAGAGTGTCGGGGGATGGCGCTCGCGCCAGCGTGAGCGAGGCTGGTACAGGGTGATTTAATTTTCCATCGGGCCGCTCAGGAGCCGCAGGGCGATGGTCGGGTCCGCGCTGCAGGTGCGGCGTGCATCGGCGACGGTCCGCTCCCCGAGCTGACGCAGCAGGCCGATGACCAGGTTGCGCACGGTGG
>JBBQJF010000588.1:0-2110 GCA_038325665.1 Dehalococcoidia bacterium
GTCGTGCTCCCCGCGCCGGCGAACACGATACGGTGGTCCGGCCAGCCGCCGGCCATCGGCAGACCCAGCGTCTCGACGTAGAATTCGCGGAGCCGTTCGAGGTCTGCCGTGTGGATAGCGACGTGGTGTGTGCCTATGATGCGCATCGCTCCCCGATTCCTTCACTCCTTATGTCGGTCGCCCACCCGCGCGAAGCCACCACGAGGCACGGAAATCTGGTCCGTCTCCCGAATTCGTCTCCCAGCACCCAATGTCCAACACCCGACACCCATTTTCAGGGCAAGATCAGGTGGAGATCACCGAACTCGTGCCAGAGGTAACCGCCATCGAGCGCGGCGCGATACGCGCGCTCCCGGAGTGGACGTCCACCCACCGCCTCCAACATGGCGAGGTGCGACGCCTTCGGCTCGTGGAATCCGGTGAGCAGCCCATCGACGGCGCGCACGCCGCGCGCCGGTGTCACGATCAAGTCGGTCCAGCCGCCGCCCGCGACCACCTCACCACTCGCGTCGCTCGCCGTCTCCAGGGCGCGCACCACCGTCGTGCCAACCGCGATGACGCGCCCGCCCCGCGCCCGCGCTGCCCGCGCCGCGTTCGCCGTCTCCACGGGCACGACATACGGCTCGGCGTAGGGCGGCTCGTGCTCTTCCAGGCTGGCGACGCCCGTGTGCAGCGTCAGTGTGGCAAAGCCGATTCCCCGGCGGGCCAGCCGCGCCAACACATCGGCGCTGAAGGCCCGCCCGGCGGACGGCATCTCCGCGGAGCCGGGAGTCCTGGCATAGACGGTTTGGTACATCGTGATCGGCCAGCGCCCCGTGACGTACGCGTACGTGATCGGCCGGCCCCACTGGCGCAGGTACGCGACAACGGGTGACGGTAGATCGAGCCGGCTGGTCCACAACCGCGCGGAGCCGCCGTGCGGCGCGATCAATGTGGCGGTCCCACCGCCTGGCAGCCGCAGCACGTCGCCGGCACGCACCGCTGCCCCGCGCGGCTCGACCACCCAATGACCATCCCGCAGCTCGGTCGATAGATGAAAGGCAATCTTGGCGCCCGCGGGGGTTCGGGCGGTGAGCGCCGCGGGGAGGGTGGCGGAGTCGTTCGCGACGACCAGGTCGCCCGCCTCGAGGAAGTCGGGGAGGTCGATGAAACGCGCGTGGACGGTTCGAGTGTCCGAGCGGTACGTGACGAGCAGCCGGACCTGATCACGTTGCAGGCCGCGCGCCTCGGGCGGCTCGTGCGCCTCAAGCGCGGGTGGCAGGCTGAAATCGAGTAGATTATCGATGGCGATCATGAGCGGCCTCCGGCGCCGGCGGTGGCGAGACCTTGGGCCTCATAACGGCCAAAGGGCGCCACCTCCTGTTCGATCACGCGCAGCACGGCAGGCGCGACAACATCGGGACCAGGAAGATGGCCGAGGTTCACACCCGACTCCGCGTCGCGATGCATGACCGTGTTCATGTCGCCGGGGTCCACGATGTACACGCGGACGCCGCTGCCCTCGATTTCGGCCGCGAGTACGCGCGTGAGGTGTTCGAGCGCCGCCTTGCTCGCGCCGTAGCCGCCCCAACCGGCGTACGACTCGACGCCGGCATCAGAGCTGACGTTCACGATCACGCCGGCGCCGCGCGCCCGCATATTCGGCAAGACGAGCTGGATCAGGCGCAGCGGCGCGATGACATTGACGGCGAACACGGCGGAGAGTTCGTCCGTGGGGTAGTCTGCCAGCGCCGGCATCGGGCTGGGGCCGATCGTGGAGGCATTGTTGATGAGGACATCGATCCCGCCGAACCGCTTCCGGCCGGCCCGCACGAGCCGTTCCGCGTGCCCCCCGTCAGCGATGTCGCCGGGCAGCGCGATCACCTCGGTGAGCTGGCCAAGCTCCCCGGCGGCGGCCGCAAGCGCCGCCTCCCCCCGACTGGTAAGGACAAGCCGGTAGCGCCGCCGGGCGAGCAGCCGGGCGACCTCCAGGCCGAGGCCGCGCGACGCGCCGGTGATCAGCGCTGTCTGTCTTGATGGTTGCATGATGCCTACTCCATGCGCTGGTATGCGCTCGGGACCGGGGCCGTTCGCCTCGGGAATCCCATGGACTCAGCATCGGGCTGAACAG
>JBBQJF010000589.1:0-2104 GCA_038325665.1 Dehalococcoidia bacterium
GCGGGGGCCCCCACGGGCGGGTTCGGCCAGCGCCAGCGTCCCCGCGGGGGCGGGCCGGGCCGGCCGCCCGCGGCCACGGCCGCGTAGCGATGGTGTGGCGGTGCAACGCAGGACATTCGGCTGACCCTCCACCGGCGCGCATCCCGCGTTCTCGACCGGAAAGATCTGCTCGTCCCCCGTCCGTATCGTCACTGCCACGACCAGGTCTCGTGGAGCCGTGACGGTGAGGATCGAGCCGTCCCAGGCGATGTCGATGGGCTGATCATTGCTGCCCTCAACCATAAGTGCCGGACGGTCCTCCCCATCGCTGGGCGTGGGTGCTGGATGGACCAGGGCGATTTGGCCGCGAGCGGCGAGCGTGCCACGTTGTTCGCCAGATGCCGCCGGCACAGTCGTGAACTGGATATTAGCTGGCGCGGGGATGGCGTTGACACCACACCGCATGACGTTCGGTCGCCCCGCCACCGCGACGCACCCGTTTAGCCCTCTCGCACCGAACGCCCCTTGCCGCATCTGCACCACGAAACCGGCCGGGACCGAGACGGTCAGCGCGCTGGCATCGTAGGCAACGGTCGCGGGCTGGTCTGACTCATTGGTGACGCTTACGCTAATCGGGCGCCTGAAGCCAGGGAATGGAATTGGCGTCTGCCCCGGCGGAGGCGCCGGCGGCGATGGAGGCTGGCGAAAGAACGTCACCGAGGCACCGGATGGCAGCAGCCCCTCGCCCGGAATAGGCAGCGTGGCCGCGGGCGAGACGGTCGCCGTGGAGAGCGGCGTGACCGATGGGAACGGCGGCGTTGGCGTCGGGGTCGGCGACCGCGGGTCAGGTAGGATGACCACGGGTGTAGCTATCGGTCGCGGAATTCCCACGAGTTGGAGGCCGGGCGGCGGCGGCTGACGTGCCGGGTCGGCGTCGTAGCGCGCCTCGTCGCCGGGCAGCGCGAGCGCGTCATAGAACAAGATTGCCGTCCCACCTTCATCCGGCCAGGCATCGTCCGGCCATTCGGAGCCACTCGGCCGGAAAATGCTCCGGGTTTGGGTCGCCACCCGGCAGGTCAGGGTAGGGTCGTCATCGAATCCAGGACCTGGACCCGAGTAGAATCGGCACCGCTCGCCTGGCGCTAACGTCACGCCAGGTGGGAATGCTTGAATCGCGCCACGGGCCGGGGAGCGCAGCGACCAGCCGTTCAATTCCTGCGTGCCACCTCCAAGATTGGTCACATCCAGGAACTCGGGACCGAGGAAGCGCAGCCGCGTGATCTTCAGGTACGGCGCGACCAGCAGGCGGGCGATGTTGCTGATCGCCGCCGGGTCGCCGGCCTGCACGCGGAAGACAACGGTCTCGTTGAAGCGCGCGTCCGCGTCGGCGAGGCCGACGCCGGCCCGTGCCCAGGCGTCGCCCTCCCCGTTCCACAGCGCGAGCCTGTCCGGCTGACAGACGCGACTGCCGGACAGCGCCGGAATCGGACCGTTGGGCGCGGGGATGCAGGGTCGCGGCTCGGTCAGGTCGAGCGACGCCTCACCACGCGCACTCACGCCGGTTGGGTCCACGACGACCGCCACGCGGGCGGGGGTGCTGAACCCGGTCACATTGCAGCGCACGATGTGGGGCCGCGCGGCGACGGGCAGGCACTCTCCGGGCGGGGTGTTGCTGACCTCGGTCGTGCGCACCGCTAGCCCCTCGGGCACGGCGAGTACGAGCGACGAGCCATCGAACACCGCGGTGACGGACTGGTCGGAGCCGTTGGCGACCGCGAGTTGGTAGCCCCCGCCGCGTGCCGGCGCCCCAGGGGGTCCAATTGGCCGGGGTCGCGAGAAGGTAAGCTGGCTCGCCGGCCCGATCATCCCGGCGCCGGGAACCGCCAGTTGCGCGAACGGTCCGGGTACCGCGCTCACCGGGCCGACCGCGAACGGGATCGATCCGAGGGGACGGTCGGGCGTGGCGGCCGGGTACGCGATGACGGTGTACACGCCGGACGGTACCTGCTCCGGCGCGCCACCCGAGGACGGCGCCGCCCGCTGATCCCACACCGCCGTGAACCGCTGCGTCACGCCCGCTCCCAGCCCGATGCCCTCGGCCCCTGGCGGACACGGCGGCTCCGCC
>JBBQJF010000590.1:0-2102 GCA_038325665.1 Dehalococcoidia bacterium
TCCGGGTCCCGACCGGCGTGCGTGCGCACCCGGCGGCGCAGGACATCGGTCACGCGTTCCCAGGTCCCATCATCCCGCCACGTGCGGTGATACCAGGACACCGTGTGGCAGTTCGGTAGGTCATGGGGCACCGCCCGCCACGGGCAGCCGGTCCGTGTCACGGACAGAATCGCGTTGACCACCGCGCGCAGGTCCACGACCCGCGGCCGGCCGACCTGCCCCGGTGGCGGACCCGGTGGGAGCAGGGGCGCGAGGATGATCCATTGCTCGTCCGTCAGGTCGCTGGGATATGGTGCATCTGTCATAATCCCACATTAGCTCACGTCACTATAATTTCAAACAGGCTCTGAGCGCATGGAGCGTGCCCGTTAAGGTCAACGAAGGCTGGCCCAGGAAGACCTGGGCCAGCCTTCGTTTTAGAGGACACGCCTGGTACGTGTGGTTGTTAGCAAACCAGTGCATCAAGGTTCACAGTCCTGCTTCTCCTGGGGACATGGAGGCTTCTCGTCTTCGGCTCTGCTTGTCCGTCGCGCGCTGCCCACCTACGATGACGGTGCGGACCACGCGTGGTTCCGCGACCAACGGGACTCGCGTGTGCGCCCGCGATCTGAACCGCCGCTCCCCCTTCCCCGCGGGGCCGGGGGCCGGGGGGTTAGGTCTTTCACAGAGTTCAAGCGAAGGATAGCCCTCGTGACGCGCGAACAGATTCGTCTGACCTCGCTCGTGTCCTGCGGCGGCTGAGCGTCCAAGATGGGCCCCGAGGCCCTGGCGCAGGTTCTGCGCCCGCTCAGCCAGGTGTTTACCGCCGCCGGACACCCGCAACTGCTCGTCGGCTTGCAAGCGGCCGACGACGCTGCTGTTTACCGCCTGAACGACGAACAAGCCGTCGTGCAGACGGTCGATTTCTTCGCGCCCGTCGTCGATGACCCGTGGACGTACGGGGCGGTGGCGGCGGTCAACGCGATGAGCGATGTGTGGGCGATGGGCGGCGAAGTGGTGCTCGCCCTCAACATCGCAGCGCTGCCGGAAGATATGGACCCCGCGACCGCGGCCGAGATCTTTCGTGGCGGCGCGGACAAGGTCGCCGAGGCGGGCGGGGTGATCGCCGGCGGCCACACCGTCTACGACCCCGAGCCAAAGTACGGGTTGTGCGTCACCGGCCTGGTGCATCCTGACCGCATCATCACCAAGGGCGGCGCACGACCGGGCGACCTTCTCTACCTGACCAAGCCGCTCGGCTCCGGCCTGATTGTCACCACCGCGAAGAATGACCGTGCCGAGGCCGAGTGGGTGGCCGGCGCGATCGAGTGGATGTTGCGGCTCAACCGCCATCCCTCGCATCTCGCCGCGGCGGTCGGCGTACACGCGATGACTGATGTCACCGGCTTCGGCCTGCTCGGCCACGCGGATGAGATGGCGCGATTGAGCGGCGTCGGGTTGCGGCTGTTCTTCGACAGCGTTCCAGCGCTGCCCGGCGCTCTGCGGTGCATCGAGATGGGCGTGAGCACCGGCGGAGCGGGACGCAACCGCTCGTATCTGGCGCCGCGGATGCGCGTCGATGCCGCGCTCGATGCGGAGTTGCAGGAGTTGCTGCTCGACCCGCAGACCTCCGGCGGCCTCCTGATCGCTGTCGCCCCCGATCGCGCCACCGATCTGGAATCGCGGTTCGCCGCTGATGGCCAGGACCTGTGGCGGATCGGCGAGGCGGTGGCGGGCGGCGGCATCGACGTGCTCCGGTCGCGGCCATGATCGGTCCCCTTCTCTCAACGATGTGGGCGCAGCAGGCGCGGTTCGCGGGGAACTTCGCGGACTTCGCGCGGATCGCCCGCGCGGCCGGATACTCTGGGATCGAAGTCAGCCACTCGACCGATCTGTCTGGTCTGGAGGCGCTGCTAACCGACTCGGTGCTGCCGGTGCACAGCCTGCACGCGCCCGCGCCTCGCACCACCAGTCGCGGAGGCCAGACCAACAGCGCTCTCAACCTGGCAGCCATCGACGAGGACGAGCGGCAGGAAGCCGTCGAGCACACGATACGCACCTTCGCGTTCGCCGCCCGCGCCGGCGCGCGCACCGTGGTCGTCCATCTCGGCGGCGCCGGCCGC
>JBBQJF010000591.1:0-2072 GCA_038325665.1 Dehalococcoidia bacterium
GGGGGTTAGGTGGCCCGACGGTTAGGCCGGATCACTGATCGCCGCCACCTCGGCGACCTCCTCCGGGGTCATCTTCCATTCGAGGGCGCGGACATTGGCCTCGACCTGATCGGGGCGGGTCGCGCCGGCGATCACGCAATCGACCCCCGGCTGAGCGGCGAGCCAGGCGAGCGCCACGTCGAGCACGGTCTTGCCGCGGCCGGCGGCGAACGATTCTAGCTTATCGAGCATGTCCCAGTTGCGGTCGGTCATGATGCGGTCGGCCATCGGACCGGCGGCGAGTCGCGTCCCTTGCGGCCGGTCGGCGCCGCGCTGGTACTTACCGGTGAGGAAGCCGGATGCAAGCGGGAAGTAGGGCAACATGCTCACGCCGTACTTGACGCATACCGGCAGCACATCCTTCTCAATGCGGCGATCGAGCAGGCTGTATTGGTTCTGGGCGGTGACAAACTCGGTCCCGTGAAACGAACGCGCCGTCAACTGCGATTCGACCAGTTGCCAGCCAGAGTAGTTGGAGCAGCCGGTATAGCGCACATGCCCCATGCGGACCAGGTCGTCGAGCGCGCGCATCGTCTCATCGGTGGGCGTATTCGGGTCGGGATTGTGAACCTGGTAGAGGTCGAGGTAGTCGGTTTGCAGGCGGCGCAGGCTCTCACGTACGGCGTTCATGATGTAGCCGCGCGAGGCGCCCCGGAACCCCGGACCCTCGCCCATCGGACTGGCAAACTTGGTCGCGAGCAGTACCTCGTGGCGACGGCCCTTGAGCGCCCGTCCCATAAGCTCCTCGGAGCCGCCGCGGTTGCCGTAGACGTCGGCCGTATCGAGGAAGGTGACACCGAGTTCGATGCACTTGTCCAACACGGCGACCGTCTGCTCATAGTCGATGCGCCCGCCAAAATTGTTGCAGCCGAGTCCGGCCACCGGTACCTGCATGCCCGAGCGGCCGAGATTGCGATATTCCATGCCGAGAGACCTCCTTCATTCAGGGGCATTCTACAGCGCCCATGAATAAAAGGTGGACAGCATGATCAGGATAAAGTCGTAGATGCCGTGGACGATGGCGCTGGTGGTGGTGTTCGTACGCCGGCGAAGCAGTCCGAGCAACAGACCGACAATAAACACGCTCAGTAGCGCGTCGAAGTTGTATTGGAAGGCGTGCAGCGATGTGAAAAACAGATTGGAAAGTACCAGTCCCATCCGCGGCTGGAGGATACCGCGCACCGCCAGTTCCTCGCCCAACCCGGCGGTCACACCGATCACCACCGCGCCCAGCGGGTTGAGGCTGTACGCGATTAACTCGTCGAACGATTCCGTGTCGGTCAGCGACCAGCCGAGCGCGTCCCACACCCAGGTGATCAGCGCGTTGACGGCGGTCATCGCCGGCACGAGCATCACGCCGGCGACGATCGCGATCAGGATCTGGCGTCGCGAGGGACGGACCAGACCCAGCCGCCCGAGCGCCGGCCCCAACCCGCGCGCCAGCGGATAGCCGACCGCCAGGATCGCCGCCGGCACCGTCCAGAACAGGTTGTATAGTTCGTCGCGCAGGTCGCCCATCGACTCGCCTGGGCCATCGCGCTCCACGGTGAGCAACAACGGCGGCTCGCCCAGCACCGCCAAAGGCACGAACAACATCAGCACACTGCCGCCGACCATCACCAGCGCGACGGTATGGACGAACGAATCTGGATCGAGCGGGATGTATCTCGCCAGAACGCGCCGGACGGGGCGAAGCCAGCATAGCCAGCCGGCCAGCAGTCCCGCGACGATCCCTGCCGCTATCAGCGTCAGATCTTGTCGCGTGTCCGCGGGCAGGCCCGAGAGGAAGCGCCCCCCGTCGTCCGGGCGAACCGCCTGGTAGGCCGTGCCGAGCGACGTGGCCGCCACGCCGAGCGTGACCACCACCAGCCATATCACGGCGAGGACGCGGCCGCCGCCGCCACGGACACCGGCATAGGCGAGCATCGCGAGCAGCAAGAAGGGGATGACATTGAGGCCGGTCAGGGCCAGCGAACGCGCCTCCCCGCCGGCAAGGAATAGTACGGCGTAGAGAACAAGGGCGACCACGAGTC
>JBBQJF010000592.1:0-2066 GCA_038325665.1 Dehalococcoidia bacterium
GGTCGGTGGCGCTCAGGCGGCGGCGAACGAATTCGGTGGCGACAATACTCAGCAGCAGACTGACCGCCGCGATGATGCCGAACCAGACGACCGGCTCCCACCCACCGAACCGAGGGAAGGTGAAGCTCCGCAGAAAATGAGCCTCGCGCAGCCGGTCATACGCTTCGCTGGCCGCGCCGAAGATCACCGCCAGCGCCAAGATCGTGATCAGCACCGGCCGCCGTCGCACCTCGCGCCTGCCGCCGCGGAAGGTGTGCGCCATGCTCTGCCACGAATTGCGCTCGTCCCGCGCCGCGGGGGTAAAGCCGCGCTCGGGCATGACCAGCAGCAGAAACACCGCCAGCCCGATATACAGCACGCCGCCCACCACCATCGGCAGGCTGAGATGGATGAGGCCGAACGCCACCCCGAGGGGGATTCCGAGCAGTGTGCCGATTTGGTTCGCCTGGGCGCCGCGCAGGAATACGGGTGTCACCCGCTCCTCGCCCAGCTCACCGGCGACCCATGCCTCGGTGGCGCCGC
The DNA here is from genome assembly GCA_038325665.1 of Dehalococcoidia bacterium. GTDB lineage: Bacteria > Chloroflexota > Dehalococcoidia > CAUJGQ01 > CAUJGQ01 > CAUJGQ01. Next base: position 523 of record JBBQJF010000592.1, read on the forward strand.
TGGTGAAGGTATAGCCGAGGCCCCACAGCGCCTGCGCCAGCACCACGCTCGCGAATAGCGGTACGGCGCCCCAGACGATATATCCGACACCGATCAGAAAGACGCCGATGATCACCGACAATCGCCGGCTGTACACGTCGGCGACGACGCCGGTCGGTACCTCGAACAGGAAGGCCGACGCCTCCAGCGCCGTGCCCACCAGCACGAGTTGAAGCGGATTAAGGCCGACCTCCTGGACGGCGTAGATGCCGCTCACGGTGAAGACCATCGTGGAGAACAGCGCTCCGGCAAAGCGCAGGATCAGATACACCCTATATGCCGGCAGCGGCATCAGTGGAGACGTGAGCACGTTGCGCTCCGTTCGTGGTCCCGCGCCACGTCAGCGCTCACGGGATGCGTATCAGCGGCTCGATGACCCGTCCGGTCCGCCCCGACTCCACCAGGGCGGCAGCGACCCGGAGCGCGGCAAGGCCGTCCGCGCCGCTCACCACCGGCCCCACCCCGCCCATGACGGCATCGACGAAGGCGGCAAGCTCGGCGCGCAACGGTTCCACCCGGTCGAGCTTCACCCGTGTCATGCTGCCCTCGCTGACGCCGCGCAGCATCTGATGAGTGGTCCAGTCGCCGTGGGTGTAGTCGTTTTCGTGGAAATAGAGGTCTTGGGTCAAATAATTGGCGATGAACATGCCGCGCTCGCCGGTGACAGTCAGCTCGCGAACTTTCGCCGGCGTCAGCCAGTTCACATCGAGCACGCCCACCACCCCGTTGTCGAAGCGCACGAGTCCGCTGAGCAGGTCCTCGTGCGCGGTGTGGACATGGCGCTCGGTCTCGGCGTAAACGCGCACGACCTCCGCGCCGAGCAGATAGCGCATGACATCGAGGTCGTGGGTCGCCAGGTCGATTACGACACCGACATCGCGGATACGGTCAGGGAACGGCCCCAACCGGCGGGCGTGAACCTTGAACACCCGGCCCAACTCACCGCGCGCCAGCCGCCGCGCCAGCTCGATGATCGCCGGGTTGTAGCGTTCGACATGACCAACACCGAGGACGACGCCGGCAGACGCCGCGGCGGTGATCATCGCGTCCGCCTCGTCCACCGTGGACGTGATCGGTTTCTCCACGAGCAGGTGGACGCCTCTCGCGATGGCCGCCAATGCGATGCGCAGATGCTCGCCGGTCGGGGCCGCGACCGTCACGGCATCGGGGCGGGCGGCATCGAGCAGCGCCTCGGCCGACTCGAACCACGGCACGCCCAGCCGTTCCGCCGCGGCGCGGGCGGCGCTCACGTTCGTGTCGGCGATGGCGGTAAGTGTCACACCGTCGAGGTCGCGCAACACGCGGGCGTGATTACGCCCCATCACACCGGCGCCGATCACCCCTACTCGCAACATAGGTCGTTGACCGCCGCCACGATCCGGTCGAGATCGTCCCGTGTGAGCGCCGGATGGACCGGCAACGACAGGCACTCGGCCGCGGCCCGCTCCGTCTCGGGCAGCGAGTCGCGGTAGCCCAGGTCGCGGTACAACGGCTGCTGGTGGATC
>JBBQJF010000593.1:0-2041 GCA_038325665.1 Dehalococcoidia bacterium
GTCCGTCGCGACGGATCGCGCCCACCATCACGTTGCGCGGCTCGGCCAAGAACGCGCGCACCTTCTCCTGCTTCGCGTCGCTCGACGCTGTTGTCATGCTTTCACCTCGTCCCGAGTGCTGGCGGCAGTGTACCGGCGCGCTGGCCGTCAGGCCAATCGCGTGGATCGAGGAGCGCTCCCCACGATAGTGCACCGCGCGCCGCGGCGGCGAGCTGTCGCGCCGCGCGTCTGCACGACGCCGGGGGAAACCCCGCCGGGGGGTGCGTCCGGTTTCTCGATGCGCGGATTCGCGTTGGACCCACCCGCCACGCGCACCGCACTCACCCGTATCGAGGCTGGCCGCGACCATCCCGGTCAGGCCGCCGGTTCGCCCTCCATCCCCCGCCGTGGTAGTAGTGATGCTGTCACACCCGTGCCAAGGGGGCGTGACGCCGGACGGCAATCAGATGACAGCGTGGAGGTGACGGATGGCACGGCTCGACGGCAAGGTCGCGGTGGTGACAGGCGCCGGCAGCGGCAACGGTCGGGCGATCGCGCTCGCCTTTGCCCGTGAGGGCGCGCGGGTGGTTGCGGCGGACCTCGACCACGACCGCGCCGGCCAGACCGTGGCAATGCTGCCCGCCGGCAGCGGTCACGCGGTCGCCGCCGACGTGAGCGCCGAGGAGGACGCGCGCCGGCTGATTGATGAGGCGTCCCGCGCGTTCGGCCGGCTGGACATCCTGGTCAACAACGCCGGCATGTGGACGCGGGGCACGGTCGAATCGCTGTCCACGGAGCAGTGGGACCGGCTGATGGCGGTGAACGTGCGCGGCGTGTATCTCTGCAGCCGCTATGCCGTGCCCCTGATTGCACGCGCGGGCGGCGGCGCTATCGTCAACATCGCGTCGCAGGCGGGGTTGCGGGGCAGCGCCGGCGGCGTGCTGTACAACGCGAGCAAGCATGCCGTGGTGGGGATGACCAAGTGCATGGCGCTCGACCACGCCGCCCAGGGCATCCGGGTCAACGCCATCTGTCCCGGCCTGATCGAGACGCCAATGGGTGAACAGTCGATGCGCGCCCGTGGCGGCGACGACCTCGAGTCCGTACGCAAGAGCATGAGCGAGGCGATCCCGCTCGGCCGCATCGGCCTGCCCGAGGACGTGGCGAACGCCGCCGTCCATCTCGCCTCCGACGAGGCATCATGGGTCACGGGCACGGCGTACGACCTGGACGGGGGGTCGGGGGTGACGGGGAGACGGTTGGGGGAGCGGGAGCGGGGAACGGGGAGCGGGGAGTCGTCAGAACTCGCGTTGGAGGAGGAAATCGACGATTTCGCGCACGTCGCGGCGCACGTCCTCGCGCATCGGCAGGCCGGCGAGCGCGTCCAAAGCCCGTGCGTGCGCCTCGGTGGCAAGCTCGGAGGCGTGATCGTGCGCACCCGCCTCGCCCAGCGCCCAGACGGCGTGGTCCACGGCGGCGGCGTCGATCTCGGGTAGGGAGTACACCTCGGCCAGCGCGGCGCGGGCGGCGGCCGGGCCACGGCTGAGCGTATAGACCACCGGGTACGACTGCTTGCGCCGGCGAATGTCGCTGCTGGTGGACTTGCCGGTTAGCTCGCCCTTGCCCCAGATGCCGAGGATATCGTCCTGGATCTGGAATACGCGGCCGAGGTGCTCACCGAATCGGTAGAAGTCGTCCGCCACGCGCGCCTCGCCCGACCCAATCAGCGCGCCGATGCCGAGCGCGGTCGCGATCAGAGCGCCCGTTTTGCGGCCGATCATATCGAGATATTGGGACGCATCGACCTCGCGCTGCTCCTCGAAGGCGAGGTCGAGCGATTGGCCCTCGATCATCGTCAGGCAGGCGTCATTCAGCATCGTGTGCGCGCGTACCACAACCTCCGCCGGTACACCGCGCTCGACCGTCCGCAACAGCGCCCGCGTCGCCAGCGACCACAGCCCGTCGCCGGCGTTGATGGCTTGGGGGACACCCCACAGCTTCCACACCGTCGGCCGGTGATGTCGCTCGGTGTCCTGATCCTGAATGTCGTCGTGAACCAGCG
>JBBQJF010000594.1:0-2018 GCA_038325665.1 Dehalococcoidia bacterium
CGCGATCCAACTGTCCGTGACGCTGGAAGCCGAGTTCATGCATGGTCTCGTTATGCTCGTATGTCATGCCGGGCTTTCTCCGCGGCATCCCGCGATATAGCTCCCAGTGTCCTTCAGGATCGTCCAGTGCGATCTGCTCGAAGGTTGTTGTTGCTCGCACGCTCATGACCGCCTCCTCAACCTGCCGATCCCGCCTCAGTATAGGACGTACCGGATACGCCGATGGACCGGGGCGGCGCATCGAACGCGTCTCCGATTCGCTCGTGCGGCGTACACCGCCTATCATGCCGGCACAGCCCAACTGGAGTGCCCAAAATCCGTGGGACACTCCGGGGGTCACGCACTGGAGCATGCGCGCCCGGCTGGTACCACGGGCCTCACCCAGCGGACCCGTCCCCCAACACCCAACACCCAACACCTATTCCCACAGGAGCGAACCAATGACAATCGACACCACCGCCCACGAGCGTGGACTCGCCGTGCGACAGCAGATGTTTCCCGACCGCGTCAACCCGCGCCCGACCGCCCCGGACGAGATTCGTGACGATTGGGGCCGGCTGATCGTCGATCTGTACGGCACGGTGTGGGCGCGCGAGGGGTTGTCGCTTCGCACCCGCAGCCTGATCACGGTGGCGGCGCTGGTCGCGCTGCATACGCCGGAGGAACTGCGTATCCACGTCGCGGCCGCGCTCCGCAATGGCGTGTCGCGGCGCGAGCTGTGCGAGGTGGTGATGCATGCCGCTGGCTATTCTGGCTTCCCCAAAGGTGTGGAGGGGATGCGCGTGCTGCGCGAGATCTTTGAGGCGAACCCCGACCTCGATCCGCCCCCGCCCGCGGCGGAGACAGCGGATGCGGCGCCGGACTCGGCCGCCAGCCTGTACGAGCGGGGAGTGGCCTTCCGCCGTGAGCGCTTTGGCCAGACCGGCCGGCCCACCGGCAACGCGCCCGAGGAGATCGGCGACGACTGGTGGCAGTTCTTGACCGGCACGGCGTTCGGCGCGTTGTGGCCGCGGCCGGGACTCGCGCTGCACGATCACAGCCGGGTGACGGTGGCGGTCCTGCAAGTGCTGCACATGCCGGTCGAGCTACGGCTGCACCTGGAGCGCGCCCTTGGCCTCGGCATCTCCCGCACCGACCTGTGCGAGCAGATCATGCACCTGGCCCTGTACGGTGGCTTCCCCTCCGCGGTCGAGGCGATGCGCATCGCCCGTGAGGCGTTCGAAGCGCGCCCCGCGTAGGCGCGTGACGGCCCGCCGATTGATTCTAATCGGCGGGCCGTCGGAGACATATCATGACCATTGTCGGTTGGTTGTCTGCCCACCGAGTAACTCGACCGCAACGCGGACCGCCTCCTCGGCCGAGTAGCCGGCGCCATTGCCTCGAATCTGTCCGTCGGACCGCAACACGGCGGTCCACACACCGCCTCAATTGTTGAGGCTGGCTATCGCCTCATAGCTGACCCCTTCGACCGTGACCGTGGACTTCAGTACATCGACCATCATCGCGCCTCCTGAGAGAAACCTAACCCCCCGGCCCCCTTCCTTGCAAGGGAAGGGGGTGCCCCCTTCCGCGCTCCCCGCGCCCCGCTCCCCGCTCCCCGCTCACGACGGACCGCGCACGATGTCGCGGCCGAGCGGTGTCGAAGCGGGGGCGTATAAGGTGCGACGGCCCACCTGTCCGCTCAACCGCGCGAGCAGGGCGCGCCAGCGGTCGAGCCGCGTTTGGGCGACGCGGAGGTGTTGGTATGTCTGCGGCGTGGTGGCGGCGGACTCGGCCGCGTTCGCGGCGCCCATCGCGCGGGCGAGGATCGCCAGCGCCGCCGCCCCTTCGACCAACACGTTTTCGTGGGCGGGTGTGATCGTCGAGCCGCTGCCGTCCACCAGATGCTGCTGGGTGTAGTAGACGCGCACGGTGTACGCCGATGGGGGTGGGGCATGGTCAAGCGTCACGGCGCTGCCCCAGCGGTCAAAATCCACCAGGTCGCGCGGCCACTGCCCGATGGGATACTCGACCGCGCC
>JBBQJF010000595.1:0-1999 GCA_038325665.1 Dehalococcoidia bacterium
GCCCGTGATGACGATCACATGCACGGCGTCGTCGCGGTCAGCCTCCTGAATCGCGGCGATCATCTCATTCGCGAGCTGGTCGGTCAGCGCGTTCAATCGCTCCGGTCGATTGAGCGAGATGGTGCGCACCCTGTCGCGGTCATCGATTAGGATCGTCTCGTAGCGCACGGGCATCTCCTTCGCTCGCTCCTGTGGGTGAAACGAAAACACGCCGACAGCGCCGGCAGAATCCATGGCGGCCTGTACCCGCGTCCGACATCCGAATCTCCGCGACCCTGGAGCTGGGTCCGCTCATGCCGGTCTCCGCACATCGACCACGCGGCCATTATGCGCCGTCGGCGGCATCCTCGGCGGATCCCGCGGCCGGCTCCCAGACCAGGCCGTAGGGGAAACCGTGACGGCGGGAGGCGATGAAGGCGGTGGAGGGCGGCTCGCGAAAGTAGGAGCGCACCTCCCACTGCTCGACTCTGCCCGTGCGGCGACGCCCGACGAGCGAGCCGGCATAGCGCGGCGCCAGCTCACGGCACAGCCGCGCATAGGTATCGGCATCGTCGCCGGCATACACCAGCGTCGCGCCGTCATCCTCGTAGGCCAAGAAGACCATCGTGGGTGTCACGCATCACAGCGTACCAGGGTTGGGCGCTCGGGGTCGAACCCACTGATTGCCATCACCCAACACCCGACACCTATCACCCATCATTCAACATCACCCGAACCGTCGCTTTCGCCAGAGGCAGCGGCATGGAACAATCGCTCCGGCGAGGGGCGCGGCCCGTGACGTCCGCCCGTGCCGGGAGGATATTATGACCAACCCGATCAAGTTCGGCACGGACGGCTGGCGCGCACTGATCGCCGAGGACTTCACTTTCGCGAACGTGCGGGCGCTGGTCGCCTCGATCGCCCGCTATCTCAAGCAGACCGGCATGGACCAGCGCGGCCTGCTGGTCGGCTACGACACCCGTTTCGGGTCCGACCGGTTCGCCGAGGCGATCGCCGAGGTCGTGACCGCCGCCGGGGTGCCGGTGCTGCTGGCCGACCGGTTCGCGCCCACGCCCGCGATCTCCTTCTCGATCATCACCCACAAGGCCGGCGGCGCGGCCGTCGTCACCTCCTCACACAACCCGGCGTCGTGGAACGGCGTCAAGTATAAGCCGGAGTACGCCGGATCGGCCTCACCCGAGATCGTGGCGCAGCTAGAGGCGCCGCTCGATGAAATTCTCGCCGCCGGCCCACCGCCGCGCCTCACCCTCGACGAGGCCCGCGCCAAAGGCCTGCTCAAGTCGTTCGACCCGCGCGGACCGTACCTGGCACGGATGGCCGAACTGTTGGACCTCTCGCGCATCAAAGACGCCGGGCTGCGCATCGCGGTGGACTCGATGTACGGCGCGGGTCAGGGCTACATCGCCGCGTTGCTCGAAGGCGGCGCCTCGCGGGTCACGGAACTTCACGCCGAGCATAACCCGCTCTTTCCCGGCATCGGCGCGCCCGAGCCGATCACGCGCAACCTCGGCCCGTTCGCCGCGATGATGAAGGAGCCGCTCGACCCCGAGTCGCCCGCCACGTTCCGCTACGACGTTGGCATTGCCACCGACGGCGACGCTGACCGGTTGGGCGTAATGGACGAGCACGGCGGCTTCGTCGATCAGCTTCAGACGTTCGCCCTGCTTGCCTACTATCTGCTCGAGGTACGCGGCGAGCGGGGCGCGATCGTCCGCGCGCTCACCACCACGCGCATGGTCGACCGGTTGGGTGAGCTATACGGCGTGCCGGTGTACGAGACGGCTGTCGGGTTCAAGTACGTCGGACCAAAGATGCTGGAGACGGATGCGCTGCTCGGCGGCGAGGAATCGGGCGGCTACGCGATCCGCGGCCACATCCCCGAGCGCGACGGCATCATCGCGGCGCTGTACTTCCTTGATCTGGTCGCCCGCACCGGTAAGACCCCGACGCAACTGGTGCAAGCGCTGTACGACAAGGTTGGCCCGCACTACTACGACCG
>JBBQJF010000596.1:0-1979 GCA_038325665.1 Dehalococcoidia bacterium
ATCGCGTCTTTCGCATCGTTCGTTCCGGCCTGAAGAAGTCGACGAGTTCGACCGCCGGTTGCGCCGCTTCCACGAATCGCTCGCGCACAAGGAGCGCCGCATGCTGCGTCAGTTGATTATTGACGCGCTTGAGGAAGACGAGGGTGATGTCTCCGGTTTCGCAACCGCCGCCGACGAGGTGATCTTCCAGGCGATTCGGAACTTCTTCCTCGCACAGACCACTCCCACGACATGACCGCGGCGGGTGATGCTCGCCGTGACGCCTCCCGTCCGGCGGCGTGAACGGTCCGTGAGCCGGGGACAGGAACGACGTGGCGGTATCCAGCGGCCGGGGGCGACGTGGCGGGTTGGCCTCGTGGACAAACGCCACGCACGCCCACATGGGGTGGGGCGCAATCTGTCTAATTCGCGCGGCAGTGAACAAGCACGTTGTCACCGACGCGCGCCTGACGCTCCACGCGCAGCACGCGGGTAAGACGCTCGAGCCGCCGCTCCGTGTGTGTGTCGCGGAAGAGATTGAACACGGCAAGGCCGCCATGGGTCAGCGCGGCGCGCACGCCGCGCAGGAACGGCTGCCCGAACAGTCCCCGTGGCACATCAGCGCCGTGATAGAGATCGACCGCCACGTAGTCAAACCGGCCGGCGCAGCCGTGGACGAGGTCGCGTGCATCCGCGATCACGATCTGGAGCGCCGGCGGCAGCGGGCCGAAGGCCGTCCGCGCCACCGCGACCACCGCCGGTTCGGCGTCCACGCCCACGATTGGCACATCGCCAAAGCGTGCGGTCAGCAGATGAGCGATCGTGCCGCCGCCAAAGCCAAGCAGCAGCGCCCGTCGCGGTCGATGCGCGGGCAGCATCGCCGCCCAATAGCCGCTGGCGGCGGCGGCCGGGGCCACCGATTGCACAACACCATTGACCAGGAGCGCCGGCCGGCCTCGATCCTCGCCGACGCGCACCACGAGCGCCGGGGACGGCGTACCCGCCGCCAGCGTGTCCGCGCGCCGCTCCCGGGGCGGCTGCCCGCGGCGCGACGTTCGCGCCTGTCCGCCTCCGGCCATTCCCTCACGCCCGTCCACAAATAGAAGAGCGGAACTGCCGGCACCCCGCAATCCCGGCAATTCCGCTCAACTATGCCGTACTATACCGGCTAACAGGTTTCGGTTGCATCACAGCAACGTCTGTCTTATAGCAATCAGATCACAAAATGGCAAGCGTTCAGCGCTCAGCCGCCAGCAGTTAGCGGCTGAGCCGGGGGATGCGACACCGTGGGCCGGTCGCGGTCGCCGCTGGCTGGCGATCCTTGACCGGAACGCGCGGGCAGCGCGCTGAGCGCTGATGGCTGAAAGCTTGCCGCAAATGTATTCTGGCGGACTCTCCTATCGCCCTCCACGCGTGCGATACTAAGAATATCGGGCTACCCCGAGCGCTCAGCGGGCAGTGCATGGTGTCCCGTCCTGGACGCGGGTACCCGCCCCGGTGGCGCTCCGCGCGCCCCGGCGTCTGCTGGACACGGAGATGCAACGCGCCGACGAAGTACCCGCATGAAGGTGATGGATGGGCCGGCGAATTGTCGCGATTCTCAGTGCACTGGCGCTCATCGCCGGCGGATGTCGAGCGAGCAGCGATCAGGCCGCGTCTCTGCCGCCGGCGCCCGATAGGACGTCGATCGCGGAGGTACGCGAAGCTCTCGATGATGGTGTCACGATTGTTGTCGCCCGCACCCTGTCCGGAATTGACGAGAGACTGGTGCGCGACGCGTTCGCGCGGGCGGTCGCCCAGGGCGAGCGTGACTTCGGCCCGCGCCCCACCCGTGCAATCACGATCTACGTCGATCCCGACAGTGCGATCGGCCTGGAGGACGCGATCGGCCTGAGTCAGAAGAACGCGATCCACCTGCGCGCCAGCTACACCCGCGCCATGAGTTCCCTGCTGCCGCTGATGATGCACGAGTACACGCATGTCTTGCAGTATCAGATCGG
>JBBQJF010000597.1:0-1964 GCA_038325665.1 Dehalococcoidia bacterium
ATCAAACCGAAGTACTTCGAGGAGCACGATATCCACGTTCATGTGCCCGCCGGCGCGATTCCCAAGGATGGGCCGTCGGCGGGGGTGACGATGGCGACGGCGGTGGTGTCGGCGGTCACGCGCCGCCCCATCCGCAAGGACGTGTCGATGACGGGCGAGATCAGCCTGCGCGGCAAAGTCCTACCGGTCGGCGGCATCAAGGAGAAGGTGCTGGCCGCCCACCGCGCCGGCATTCGCCACATCATCATGCCCAAGGACAACGAACGCAATCTGGACGACGTGCCGCAAGACCTGCGTGACGACATAACATTCACATTCGCCGCCCATGTGGACGACGTGCTTAACGCCGCGCTGGTGCCCGAGGTTCGTCCCCGCCGCGATCGTATCCGTCCCGAGCTAAAGCACCCCCGCGACGGCCGCACCGCCGAAGGGCCCTCTACCAGCGACCCCACCGCCAAAACCCGCGCCAGGCGTGACAACGGTGAGAAGCCGAGGGCGGCGCGGGGCACATCCGCCCGTCCACGGGCAGCGCGCGGCGCAACACCGGAGCGCTGAAGCGGGTGATGGGCACGAGTGCAACTCGTCGTCCGCCCTTAGCTGACCGTGGTGCTGGACGGCCGTGGCGCGCCTTCCGCACCACGGACTGCCCAGGGCCGCGCCGGGTCAGCGAGCGCGCGGGTGGGATGATGCGTACGGCGCAGGTCTCAGATGCGGCGGTACGCACGCAAGGTGATCAGCGCTTCCAGCGTCACGATGCCGCGCCATTCCATGGCCGCTCCCGGGCCAGGTGGTATCCAGGCGATCGGCCAGCCGCCATCGTCCGCCTGACGCGTCAGCAGGTCATTGAGATGCGCCGCGATCAGCGCGCCCGAGAATGCCTCCCGGCCCACCGCGTCCGGCGCCGGGATGAGGAACAGCGGCGTGAGGCCATAACTGTCGGTCCCGGGCGTCGCGTTGAAGTAGCGCGCGCCGCTGGCCTGAGCCGCGACGCGCGCCGCCAGCGCTTCGGCACGCGTGCGGTCGGGGGCAAACTGCAGGAAGGTCAGCGCGGAGCGAATGGCGTGCGCCTCGGTGATGGGTTCCGCGAGGCGCGACCAGCACCAGGCGCTCGCCTGTTCGAGCCAGGGATGCGATACGCCCTGGTACAGCAACAGACCGACCAGGGCTGCCGTGCAGTTGGGTGAGTCCGAGGGTGGGTCGAGGTCGGTCCAGTGGGCAGCGCGTGGGTACGCGAGCATGCCGCGGAGGGCGAGGGGAACCACCCCGTTCCCATCCGCGACGGCGGCAAGGAAGTCGCACGCTCCCCGCGCCAGCCCCGTGTCCCGCACGCCCGCCGCCTGCAATGCGTGTAGCGCCACCTCGAGGTGCAGCGGCTGGCTCGCCGGGGCGCGGATATCAGGCTCCAAGGCATGGCCGAAACCGCCATCCGGGTTGCGATAGGCGAGCACCGCGTCGTGGACGTGCTCGGCGGGGCCATCAAGGAACTGATGGGCGAATAGGGTTCGCTCAAGCAATCGGGCATTGTGCCACAGAAAGTCCGTCGCACGCGCCAGCACATCCATGACCGCTACCGTATGGGATGCGCCGCGCCGCGCCAACTGGCCGATGGTCCAGGAGACGGGTGCATGGGTGAGGTCACAGGTCACAGGTCATAGGTCATAGGTCACAGTGCGCCATCTGGCCGATGGTCCAGCAGACGGGTGTACGGGCGCGCGTGGATGCCGCTCAACGCTACGTCGCGAACCTGAAGGAGTCGGATGCGGACCACACCCTGATGGAGCGACGACCGGGGCAGCTGAAACGCGTGCCGACTCACGGCATCACCGGGCGGCGCCCAATGCGAGGCGTCTGAGCCTGCCCTGCTCACAGGCCGCGCGTCTCGAGTCCCGCGAGCGCGTGGTCGAGTTGGCGGCCAAGCTCGGCCGGGTCACTGGTCGGCGCTTGACAGGCGTAGCTCTCGCATA
>JBBQJF010000598.1:0-1955 GCA_038325665.1 Dehalococcoidia bacterium
CCCGCCTCCGCGCGCACGGCGCGCACGTCACCGTCCACGACCAGTTTCGGACCGCCACGGTTCAGCGCGCGGACATACGCTTTGACCTCGTCACCGCCCGCCGCGAGCACTACCCGACCCCAGGCGCGTTGCCGGTGATCCAACCGGCGACGCTCATCGACGACCTGGCGCGGCGGGACTTCACCATCAACGCGATGGCGATGCCATTGAACGGCCCGCGCGCCGGAACCGTGATCGATCCGCGCGGCGGCATCGAGGACTTACGCGCGGGGTTGCTGCGGGTGCTCCATGACCAAAGCTTTGTCGATGACGCCACCCGCCTGTGGCGGGCCGGCCGCTACGCCGCGCGCCTCGGATTCCGGCCCGAGGACGGCACCGATGCGCTGATTGCACGCGACCGCGGCTACCTCAACACGATCTCGCCCGCGCGTATCTTTCACGAGTTGCGGCGGGCGCTCGACGAGCCGGCGCCGGAGCAGGCACTCCGCTGGTTGGATGGACGCCGCATCCTGCCGGCGACCTTCGCGTCACTGTCGTGCTCGGCGGACGATGCCGCCGCGATGCGACGCGTGCGGACATTGGCGCCTGGTACGCCCCACGACGCCCAGCTCGCCGTCCTCGCGTTGGGTTGGGACAGCGCAACGATTGCCGGCGCGTGCGACCGGCTGGCGCTGGAGCATAGGACCCGAGAGACGCTTTCCGCGCTTCCCCGTCTCCATACCACGCTCTCCCGACTCACCCGTGAGCGCGCCGCCCCGAGCGCCACGGCACTCGCGCTGGACCGGTTCCCGGAGGCGGCGCTAGCGGCGGTGGCGGCACGCCACCCGCGCCGTCGCTCGGCGCTCCTGGCCCGGCGCTTCCTACAGGAGTGGCGACACGTCCGGCCGCTGACGGACTCCCGTCGATTGATGAACCTGGGGGTGACGCCGGGTCCAGGGTTCGGGGAGGTATTGCGGCGGCTGCGGGCGGCGCGTCTCGATGGCGCCGCGGCGTCGCTGGACGATGAGGAGCGGCTTGTGCACACTATGCTGGATGAGCCGGGTGGTTCGGCGAGCGCGTGAGGGTCGCGACCGACGCGCCGCGAACGAGCGGCCATCGACGACGGCTAATGGAGCATGAGGCGTGAACGAGGCCTGCCGCGTCTGCGGCGAACCGACTAGCGAGCACAGCAAGGCGGTCTGCCACCACTGCGGACAGCCGTATCATCTCGCGCTGCGGCAGGACATTCCCGCGAAGGATTGCGGCGAGGTGTGGATCAGCGAGGAGTTCTTGGCGCTGGAGTTCGCGTGCAACGTCTGCGTCGTCGCCATCCATGGCGGTACACCCGCGCCGGAACCGGTCGCCGTCCCCACGGCGCTCGTGGATGGCGAGCCGAAGCGGCGCTTTCGACGGCGTGAGGGGATGCGGGCGGGATCCGTCGCCCGTGGCAAGGCGCGCGAGCGTGAGCGGGGTCGCGGCTGAGCGGCGACTTGCCGCCTCGGTGGGCTGTCCGAGCACACAGAGGGCGCGGCCGGTCGTTCCCGTCGCGTGAGGTTACGGCCCGCCACGGCAGGGGACCAGACACCATGATGAATCAAGACGCCGCGCCGCCCCCTCCCACGCCGCTCTCCGGCGTGCGGGTGCTCGATGTGGGCACGCTGATCGCCGGCCCGTTCGGTGCGACCCTGCTGGGGGACTTCGGCGCCGAGGTGATCAAGGTCGAACAGCCGGGCACAGGTGACTCGCTCCGCACGATGGGCATGCACCGGGTCGAGGGCGTCTCGCTTCACTGGCTGAACGACGCCCGCAACAAGAAATCTGTCACGCTCAATCTACGCCTGCCAGAGGGTCAAGCCCTCCTCCGCCGGTTGGTGGCGGTGTCGGATGTGCTGATCGAGAACTTCACGCCCGGAACCTTGGACGCGTGGGGCTTGGGCTGGGAGGAGCTGCACGCGCTCAATCCGCGGCTGGTGATG
>JBBQJF010000599.1:0-1951 GCA_038325665.1 Dehalococcoidia bacterium
GAGTCTCCCCGGCCGTACGCCGGTGGCCCGTGCCGACCAGCCGGATCGCACCGTCGTGCAGCGATGCGACAACTCCCGAGAGTCCTCCGGTGGAGTTGCGCAGCACCTCGGGCAGCCGAACCCAGCCGCGGTCGTCCACAACCAGCGTCTCGTTCGCGTGGCCCGGTTCCCATTGTTCGCTGACCCGCCCGTCGCGGATGCGCACCACCCGGTCGGCCACCCGCGATGCGCCGTCGTCGTGGCTGACCAGCAACAGGGCGGCACCGATCGACGTGGCGGCATCGGACAACAGGTCGTAGACCTCGTCAGCGGTGGCTCGGTCCAGCGCACCGGTCGGCTCATCCGCGAGCAACAGGGATGGACCATGGGCAATGGCGGCGGCGACGCCGACTCGCTGCGCTTCACCGCCAGAGAGGGAGTCTGGGCGGCGCGAAGCGAAACCCGGGAGGCCGAGCTTGTCCAGCACCTCATCGGCCCGTGCCCGCGCCTCCCGCCGACGAAGACCACCCAGACGCAGCTGCAGCGCAACGTTGTCCAGAACCGAGATCTCTGGGCGCAGGACCCGGGCGGCGTGCTGCTCGACGTATCCGATGCGTCGGAGCCGGAGCCCCGCGCCTGATGCCGCCCCGGTTGCATGGGCCAGCCCCGTGTCCTCGTCCCATGCGCGCACCGAATGCCCGCCGATGTGCACGAGTCCCGCGCTCGGTCGTTGCTCCCCGAGCAGGACCCTCAACAAGGTCGTCTTTCCTGACCCGTTGGGGCCTTGGACCACTACGCGCTCGCCCGCCTCGACCACGAGACTCAGCCCCCGCAGGGCAGCGACATCGCCAGTGGAGCCGCGGTACAGGCAGAACAGGTCCTTGACCTCAAGGGCGGCGGTCATCGCAGGTCCAGGGCGGGAGGCACGGGGAGCGGGTCGCGTAGCGACGCCGCTGCGACACCGGCAGCACCGGCGAGGCCCAGCCCGAGCAAAGCCATCAACGCCGCCGCGACCAGACCAGGCGAAGCGGCCATGACCAGCGGCGGATCAGGGGTCGTACCGCCCGCCGTGACGGCGACCAGCGTCGTCGTGGCGCGGGACAGGACCACCCCCGTGGCGACACCGATGGGAACCCCCACGGCCAGGACGGCGCCGGCTCGGAGGAACAGCTCGAGCCGCAACCGGCCGGGGCGCGTGCCCTCGGCCTCCCGAGCGAAGAGTTCGCCGGCGGACTCCCGACGTTCGGCGAGGACCATGAGGATGACGCTCAGCGCACCCACGGCGAGCCCGACCAAGCCGGTGATGAGCAGCAGTCGTGATGAGGTGAGTGCGACCGGGTCGGTTCGGAGGGAGCGCTCCTTCTCCAGCCGCGACGCGAGTGTCAGGCGGTCGAAGGGAGAGTTCTGCAGGAGTGCGCTCACCGATCGCGTGGGGCCCCCGGCGGGGGCCGATACCCACACCTCCGTCGCCGTGCCGGCCCCGGGGGTCGTCTCGTCCAGCGCCGCGGCCAGGGCAGCGCGGTCGAGCACGGCGAAACGACCCCGGATGGTGGGAAAGCGATCTCCTGCCGCGACCACGCGCACGGTCAGGCGCTTGCCGCCGCCAAGCCCCAAGGAGAGGAGTCCGCCGCGAGCCCTGGCCGCTGTGCTTCGGTCGACGTACGCCGGGACGGGGCCGGTCTGCGGATGCCGCGGCGCCACGGTCGTGGTGTCGCCGGCTATTTGATAGTCGACCGACAATCCGGCCTCATCGGCCGTCCCGCGTGACGCTCTCGACACCGCCCAGTCGCTCAGGTCGGCGGCGAGGGGCCGGCCGTCGGCCGTCGGTTGGCCGAAGACGACCCGCCCGGTCCTCGCCGGAAGGTCGACCCCGCCTTCCCCGATCGCGTGCTGGCGCAGCGAGGCAGTCTGCATGTCTTCTCGCAAGATGAGCCCGTCCAGGGACCGGCTCATCTTGCGAGAAGACATGCAG
>JBBQJF010000600.1:0-1947 GCA_038325665.1 Dehalococcoidia bacterium
CGCCTGCAGGATGTGCTCGTCGCCATCCGCCACCGCACCACGCTCGACGGCTCCCACCGTGAGCGACGGCCCAATTCCGAGTTTTACCTGAAATCGCACGCGGAGATCGCGGCGCTATTCCGCGACTACCCGAAGGCGGTGCAGACCACGGCGCGTATCGCCGAGCGATGCGGCTTCAACCTCGCCACCGATCTCGACTACGCCTTCCCCGACTACCCGACCGAAACCGGTGAGCCGCCGGATGACTTTCTCGCCCGCATCTGTCACACGGAGCTGGCGCTCCGCTACGGGCCGCTCGAACCGGCGCTGCGCGAGGAGGCGCGACGCCGCCTCACCGAGGAATTGCGCCTGATCCGGTTGCACCGGCTGGCCGGCTTTTTCCTGCACTACCGCGACCTGTTGCGACTCGCGCGCACGGTGGCGGACGAGGTCTACAGCCGCGACCCGTCACGCCCGCGCGACTGGCAGCCGGCCGGTCGCGGGCGCGGCTCATCGGTTGGCTCGATCGTCTGTTATCTGATCGGCCTCTCCCACATCGACCCGGTTAAGAACCGGCTGTTTCTCGGCCGCTTCCTCAACGACGAGCTTGCCTCCGTCCCCGACATCGATCTCGACTTCCCCCGCGAGGTACGGGAGGAGTTGCTACGCCGGCTGCTCTCGCATACGACACGCGAACCGGGGGATACCGAACCTGATACTCCTCGTGTCGCTGGTCCTCAATCACCAGCCCGCGTGTCGCGGTCGGAGCGCGCTGCCCTGGTCTGCACCTTCCCCACCTACCAGATTCGGAGCGCGATCCGTGACGCCGGCAAGGCGCTGGGATTGCCCGAGGCGGAGTTGGACAAGCTGGCAAAAGGGTCGGGTTGGACCGGCGCGTCGGAGCTGGCCGGGGAGATGGCGCGGCTGCCCGACTTCCGCGGTCGGGTGAACGCGCCGCTGTGGCGCGACCTGATCGCGCGGGCGAAGGAGATGGACGGACTGCCCCGCCACGTCAGCCAGCATGTGGGCGGCGTGATCCTGTCGTCGCATCCACTGACCGACCTGGTGCCGATCGAGCCGGCGGCGATGGAGGGCCGCTACCTGTGCGCCTGGGACAAAGACTCGGTGGACGATGCCCGCTTTATCAAGATCGACTTCCTCGCCCTCGGTATGCTCTCGCTGGTGGACGAATGCCTGGAGTTGATTCAAGAGGGGCGCGGCCAGTTCCCCGACCTTGGACGCATCCCGCACGACGATCCACGGGTGTTCGACATGATCTGCCGGGGCGATACCATCGGCGTGTTCCAGATCGAGAGTCGCGCCCAAATCCAAACCCTGCCCCGCACACGGCCGCGCACGATCGAGGATTTGATCGTTGAGGTCGCGATCATCCGTCCGGGGCCGGTCACCGGCGGCGCGGTCAACCCTTATATCCGCCGCCGCCAGGGGCGCGAGCCGGTGACATACGACCACCCCTTGCTGGAGCCGGTGCTCGAGGAAACGTTGGGGGTGATTCTCTTCCAGGAGCAGGTGTTGCAGGCAGCGATGGCGATCGCCGGCTTCACGGCCGGCCAGGCGGAGACGCTGCGCCGGGCGATGAGCCGCAAACGCTCGCGCGAGGCGATGGCCGAGTTGTGGGCGCCGTTCGTGCACGGCGCACTGGCAAACGGGGTGGATGAGGACACGGCCGGCCTGGTTTTCAACAAGCTGATGGGCTTCGCTGCCTTCGGCTTCCCCAAGTCGCACTCCGCCGCCTTCGCGCTGCTGGCTTACGAATCCGCCTGGCTGAAGCTGCATTACCCGGTGGAGTTCTACTGCGCCCTGCTTAATAACCAGCCAATGGGCTTCTACTCGCCTGCCGTACTCGTCGGCGATGCCCGCCGCCACAACGTTCGCGTGCTGCGCCCCGACATCAATCGCGGTTTCGCCCGCTGTACGGTCGAGCCGGCGACAGGTGGGAATCAGGAA
>JBBQJF010000601.1:0-1924 GCA_038325665.1 Dehalococcoidia bacterium
ATCGCCCGCTCCGAAGGATTGACCGCCCATGCGCGAGCGTTGGAGGCGCGGCTGGGACGATGACTGGCGCCGTCGCGGGGACCGGTACACACCATCGCCATCCGACACGCCGACGTTGGTCGGGGAGATGTCCGGATCCACCGCTGGATGGCCCACCGGGTCACCCTGGACCAAGCGAAAAGGCGACCCACCGAGTCGCCCCCACATGGGCGTCGTCCGCATTGTCTCGTACGGGCCACCCGGTGGATCGCCCTTGACCACGCGAAGTTCGCCCTCACCGTACCGTCGCGCCCCCAACACCCAACATCCATTCGCCAGGGAGATCACCATGACTCAATCCCCCCGCGCATCGACGGGTGATGTCACGCGGTTCGTGCGGCCCGATCTGCTGCGGATGGCCGCGTACGAGCCGGTGATGCCAATCGAAACTCTGGCCGCGGGGCTGGGGGTGCCGGTCGAGCGGGTCGTGAAGCTCGATGGCAACGAGAACCTGTACGGGCCGGCGCCGGGTGCACTCGCGGCTATCGCGGGCTACACCGGCTACAACATCTATCCTGACCCCGATCAACGCCAGGTGCGCGAGGCGCTGGCTGACTATACCGGAGTGCCCGCCGAGCACATTGTCGCCGGGGCGGGCAGCGACGAACTAATCGATCTTCTGGCGCGGGCGCTACTGTCGCCGGGCGACCGCGTGATTGACCTGGTGCCGACGTTCGGCATGTATGCCTTCACGACCGCGGTGTGTGGCGGCCAGTACACGCCGGTGTGCCGCCGACCCGATTTCGCGGTGGACGCGGCGGCGATCGCGGCGGCGGTGGACGAACGCACCAAGCTGATCTTCGTGGCGTCGCCCAACAATCCCAGCGGCAATTTGCTCCCGGCAGAGGACCTCAACCAATTGCTGGCGCTGGGTGTGCCGGTGGTGGTGGATGAGGCGTACATCGAGTTCAGCGGCGGCAGCGTCGTGAGCATGGTTCCCGCGCACGATAACCTAATCGTGCTGCGTACCTTCAGCAAGTGGGCTGGTCTAGCGGGCCTGCGCTGCGGATATGGCGTCATGCCGCCGCGGCTGGCCGAGGTATTGATGGTGATCAAGCCGCCGTACAATGTCAATGTCGCGGCAGAGGCGGCGATGCTCGCCTCGCTTGCCGAGCGCGAACTGCTGATGTCGCGGGTCGATGCGATCATCGCCGAACGCGAGCGGATGGCCGCGCTGCTGGCGAATGTGCCGTTCCTGCGCTCGTGGCCGTCCAGCGCTAACTTCATCTTGTGCGACGTGACGGCGGGCGACGCGAAGGCGATACGCGATGGCCTGCGCCGGCGGGGTGTGTTCGTGCGCTACTTCGACAAGGATGGACTGCGGGACAAGCTGCGATTCAGTGTGGGCAAGCCCGAGCACACCGACGCGTTGCTCGCGGCGCTCAATGAGGTGGGCCATGAACCACGCATCTAGGTCCGGCAGGGTACGGCGGGAGACGCAGGAGACGACGATCGAGGCCGCCGTCACGCTCGATGGCGCCGGCAGCGCCGCGGTGCACACCGGAATTGGTATGCTCGACCACCTGATCGAGCAACTCGCGCGCCACGGCGGCATCGATATCACGGTCGAGGCGATCGCCAGCGACCTGGACCGCGACGCGCACCACCTCGTCGAGGATGTGGGGATCACGCTCGGCCAGGCGCTCAAGCAGGCGCTGGGCGACCGCGCCGGGATCGCGCGGATGGCGGACGTGCATGTGCCGATGGACGAGTGCCTCGCGTTCGTGGCGCTCGATATCAGCGGCCGGCCCTACATCGTGATCGACGCCGCCTTCAGCGGGGATCGCATCGGGCAGCTTCCGACCGAAATGATCGAGCATTTCCTCTGGTCGTTCGCCCAGCACGCCGGCATCACGCTCCACGTTCGCCTGCTGTACGGCCGCAA
>JBBQJF010000602.1:0-1905 GCA_038325665.1 Dehalococcoidia bacterium
ACGGTCGGGGCCGGCTCCTTGATCGGCACGCTGATGCTGGCCGGAGTATCCTCGCGCTGGCACCGGGGCCGGATGCTGCTGATCAGCGCCTTGTTCAGCGGGCTTTCGCCGGCGGCGCTGGCGATCGCGATGCGGTGGGAACCGGCGTTGCTGGCGGCGATGCTCATGGGCGCGACCCAGGCGCTGTTCATGTCGCTGACCAACGCCTTCCTCCAGACCGCGACGCCGGACCGCTACCGGGGTCGGGTGCTGAGCCTGTACCTGATGATCGGCGGCGGCATCATGGCGTTCGGCAACCTCGGCGCCGGCTACCTCGCCGATCGCTGGGGTACGCTGCCGGTGCTGCTCATTCCCGCCGTCGGCTTCACGGGCATCGTGGTGATCAGCCTGATGGGTGTCACCTTACGTGGTGTGTACCACCGGCGGACGCTATCAACGGCGACGGGGTAGGTTGGTGGGTGATGGGGGTTGGGTGCTGGGGGCGAGCGCGGAGCCACGCTCGTAATGATCACTGGATCAGCGCCTAAGCGGCCCAACCTCGACCGAGCAACATACCAGGCCGAACCGACGAGGTGGCCGAACGATGCCCAATCAGCCACCAGGGAGTGCCGCGGACGATGGTGGGGCGGGCGCCGTGCCCGTGCGGACAGGGAGTGCGTCGCTCCCGATGCCGGCGTCCACACCAAACCGGCCATGTCGCGTCCTCATCGCTGGTGGTGGCGGGCTGGGAACGGTGCTGGCCGGATATCTCGGCCGCGCCGGGCATGATGTCACGTTATTCGTGAAGCCCGCGCAGGCGGCGCTGCTTCTGTCTGCCGGCGGTCTCGAGGGCAGCACGAACGTCGCGGAGGTCCACATTAGCGGGCTGGCCGCGTTCACCGCATCCGTGACCGTTGCCTCCGAGCCGTCACACCTGGATGCCTACGATTACCTGCTCGTCTGCGTGAAGGCGCGCGACACCGAGGTCGCGCTCGCGCCTCTGGCCGGGGTGAATGTGGGGGCGGTGCTGTCGTTGCAGAATGGTGTGGCAAAGGACGCGGAGCTCGCGCGGGTGTTTGGGTCGGAGCGGGTGCTGGGCGCGGTGTGCATGGTCGGCGGTTCGCTCCAGCGCCCCGGTTATGCCCTGCACACGCTTGCCGGCGCGACCCTGATCGGTGAGCCTGACGGATCGATCTCGGAGCGCGGCGAGCGTCTGGCATCGGCCTTTCGGTCGGCGGGGCTTGAGGCGGCGTGTGTCGCCGGCATCATCGCACGCGAGTGGCACAAGCTCGCCATATTTTTGCGGACCGCGCTGGTCTGCTCAATCGTTCGCGCCGATATCGCCACGGTCGTGCTCGATGCCGACCTCGTACGGGTTGGCTATCGCGTCTCGCGCGAGGTGGCGGACGTGGCGGCGGCGGCGGGCCATCCAGTCGATGGCTATCCGGTGTGGGCCGCGCCCGCCGTGACGTTCGGCAGCCCCGAGGATGAGGTCGTGGAAGAGTTGAGTCGGGTCGGCCGCGGCCTGCGTGACCAGGGCGTGCCGCTGTACCCATCGCTGGCGCAGGACACGATCGCCGGCCGTCCCACCGAGCTTGAGGACACCGCCGGTGATGTGACCGTCCGCGCCGCCCGCCTCGGTGTCGCGACCCCCGTGCTCACATCCTGTTACCGGCTCCTGCGCGGTATGGCGAATATCCCCGCGGCTGCCCCTATCACCGATGCAGGGTTGACCAGCAAGGTGCTTTAGGCGATGCGAGAATGCCTCGGCGGGACTGACCGCTCGGGTCCATGGTCCGTGGTTCGGTTCGTGAGTGTACTGTCCCATATTTGATCGATCCTGCTGGCCCCGCCGGTCGCCAACAGGGTCGTCTTGGCTTCCAGGATGTGAACGTCGCCGGTTTCCATCTCCATCGCGCAGACGCC
>JBBQJF010000603.1:0-1904 GCA_038325665.1 Dehalococcoidia bacterium
CTTCGGCGTCGAGCACATGCATGGCGTCGGCAGCGAGCCGGTCGATGCTGGACGCGCCACTCCCACGGGCGGTGGCGCCGGTGCCGCGGTTATCGGGGATGATCAATTGGAAGTGCGCCGCGAGTGCGGCAAGGAACTCGGCACCCCACATGTCGCCCGCCGCGCCCAGCCCCATCAGCAATAACAGCGGAGCGCCTCTGCCCTGAATCTCGTAATGCACGTCGACGCCGTCGACCATGGTGTAGGGCATGAGGCAACCTCGACGCACAGAATGGGCGGGCGTGCGGCCTGAACATCCGGTGCACTCCCTATCTATCATCGTGTGGATCCTGGATTTCTTGAGGGGTCGCGGTGTAAGTACCCGTCCGGGTGGGAAGTGGTGCGAGCGCATACGTCGCACGCGGCATCGTTACCGCCGCCGCTGCCTGGCACACTTATGTGTAGCGGTTTGTGCGCGTACGACCGTTCATCCGCGGCGGCAACGCGTGACCTGGTGGTTCGTGATGCGGGCCGTGCTGACTGGTTCGTCAGACACCGGCGAGGCCGATCACGTACCCGCGCGGGTGTGATCATGGTCCCGCCGGACCGCGTCCGGGCGGTCAACACTCGCCATGCTCCGTGGGCACACCGCCGGTCGCGTGCCCGCTCGGATCGCAATGATGCGCCAGCCCCGCCGTTTCGACAGTTCCCCACGCACGAGAGAAAGTACGCACGATGACCCAGCAAGTACCGGCTGACCCTCGGGAGGCGGAGCCGAAACCACCCTTCGCCGCGCAAAAGCAGTCTCATCCCGGCTCCGAGGCCGCGATGGACCCCCAACCGGATTTCGGCGAAGAGTCGTACAAGGGCTTCGGTCGCTTGAGTGGGCGGGTCGCGCTGATCACGGGCGGCGACAGCGGCATCGGCCGGGCGGTCGCGCTCGCCTTCGCCCGCGAGGGAGCCGATGTCGCCATCTCCTACCTGAACGAGCACCAGGACGCCGAGGTAGCCAAACGCGCGGTAGAGGCGTCAGGCCGTGCGGCGCTGACCATCGCCGGCGATATCACTGATGAGGCCCACTGTCGCGCGCTGGTCGAGCAGACCGCGCGGCGCTTTGGCCGCATCGACATCCTTGTCAATAACGCCGCCTATCAAGGCGAGTCGGTCGAGACGTTCGAAGAACTCGGCGCCGAGCGGGTCGAGCGAGCCTTCCGCACCAACATCATCGCCATGTTTCATCTGGTGCGACACGCCTTGCCGCACATGCAGTCCGGCGGCGCGATCATCAATACCGCGTCGATTCAGGCCTATCAGCCCAGCGCGAACATCCTCGACTACGCCACCACCAAGGGCGCGATCGTCACCTTCAGCAAGGGACTGGCCCAGTCGCTGATCGAGCGCGGTATCCGAGTGAACTGCGTCGCGCCTGGTCCGGTCTGGACGCCGCTCGTCGTGCAGTCGTTTACTGCAGAAAAGAACGCGGAGTTCGGCAAAGACTCGCCGATGGAGCGGCCCGCCCAGCCGGCAGAGCTGGCTCCCGCGTTCGTGTTACTGGCTTCGGACGAATCCCGCTACGTCAACGGTGAGGTGCTGGGCGTCACGGGAGGCAAGCCGCTGGGCTAGGGCGCGCGGAGCGGCGCCCGACCGCTTGGGGCGGGGGCCGGCAGGTGGAAGCATCGCGGCTCCATCCCGGTTCCGCCCTCGCGCTTGTCCTCTGAGCCAGTCTCGTCCGTCAGCGACCAATCCCGGCTTCAACCAGACCTGTTTCGTAGGCGATGACCACCAGTCGGGCGCGATCCCGCGCGTCCAGCTTGCCCATCACCCGGCTGACATGCGTTTTCGCCGTGGCCGGACTGACAACCAGTTCCCGGGCGATCTCGTCGTTGCTCATGCCACGCGCGACCAGACCGAGCACTTCCCGCTCG
>JBBQJF010000604.1:0-1902 GCA_038325665.1 Dehalococcoidia bacterium
GGACGGAGTTGGTCGGGAGTCTCGACGTATTCGGCGTGACCGCCGAGCGCCTCCATCATCCGGTCGTAGCGCAGCACCGCCGGACCATCACCGGCCGCCGCCTCGCCCAGCAGCATGCGCTGGCGACCACCGCCGATCGAGCCGTTATTGGCGATCAAGAACACGACCGGCAGGTTGTAGCGCAGCGCCGTCTCGATCTCCATGCCGTTCCAACCGAACGCGAAGTCGCCGTTGAGCGACAGCACTTGCGTGCCGGGGCGGGCGATCTGCGCGCCGAGCGCGTACGGCACCGCCACACCCATGCAGCCGCTGATGCCGGCGTCGAGCCGGTGGCCGGGGAGGAAGTTCGGCAGCATGGCGCGCGACACCGCCATCGTGTTCTCGCCGTCGATCGCGACCGTGGCGTCCCGATCGAGCACGTCGCGGATTTCGCGGTACATGCGGTACATGTTCATCGGCGCATCGTCGGAGTTCGACAGGGCGGCGACCGACTCCTCATTTTTCGCGCGCTCCGCCTGCAACGCCTCCAGCCAGGGCGACTCCGCTCGATGGCGGCTGCCCGCGCCGGCCTCGTCCACCAGTTGTTGGAGCACCGTCTTCGCGTCTCCGACGATGCCGACCTCGGCCGGAACGCCATTGCCGATCTCGGCGGGGTCGATGTCGATCTGCACCACTTTGACGCCCTCGGCAAAGCGCGGCGGCTGGCCGAAGTGGAAGATCCAGTTGAACCGCGCGCCGGCGAGCACCACCAGATCGGCGTTGGCGAGCGCGTACGAGCGGGCGCCGGCGACGCACAGCGGATGGTCATCGGGCACGACACCCTTGCCCATGGGCGAGGGCACGAACGGCAGGTGCAGCCGGTCCACCAGCTTCCGCATCTCGTCCGCGCCGTCGGCCCAGGCGACGCCCTTGCCGACGAGCAACAGCGGCCGTTCGGCGCGCTCGATTGCCTCCAGCGCCTGCCGGATCAGTCGTGGTTCGCCCGCGGGTCGGGCAGGCGGCGGCACGGGCAATGGATAGCGCACCTCATCCTCCTCGACGGCGGCGGTAATCACGTCCGAGGGCAGGTCGAGGTAGACCGGGCCGGGCCGGCCGTTCATCGCCATGCGGATCGCGGCGTTGATGTGATAGGGGATGCGGCGGGGGTCATCCACCGAGACGGACAGCTTGCAAAACGGCGCGGCTGCCGCCACCTGGGGCGTCTCCTGGAAGTCACCCTGACCGCGGCGGCGCATCTCACCGTTACCGCCGATTAGGAGCATCGGCCAGCAATTCGCCCACGCGGTATCGAGACCGGTGATCGCGTTGGTCATCGCCGGACCGGAAGCGACCACCGCCACCCCGATGCGGCGGGTCGCATACGACCACGCCTGCGCCGCCATCGCCGTCGCCTGCTCGTGGCGAAACGCATAGCTTTGCATGCCCTCCTGCCGGCAGGCGGGGTAGATCGTGCCCATCGGATCGCCGGGCAGGTTAAAGATGGTATCGACACCTTCATTCTTGAGCGCCTTCGCCACGATCGTGCCGCCGCTAACCAGTGCCATGATCCGCTCCTCTCACCTGTCGCCCCTCGGCGGCGCAAGGCTAGCAGCGACCGTCGGAGGTGTCAACGGAACGTCCGTGCCCAGATTTGACAGTGTTGAACCAGCGGGTATCATCGTTGAGTTCGCGCCGGTCCGCGCCAGACGACAGGTTTGCTCCTGGACTCGCGGCGAAGCGCG
Source organism: Dehalococcoidia bacterium (assembly GCA_038325665.1). Taxonomy (GTDB): domain Bacteria; phylum Chloroflexota; class Dehalococcoidia; order CAUJGQ01; family CAUJGQ01; genus CAUJGQ01. The sequence goes on from JBBQJF010000604.1 coordinate 1,722, forward strand.
CGGCCCAACGGCAGCGCGACGCGCACGTCGGGCAGGCGGCCGGGAACGGCATGCCGTGCCGCCGCCCGTGGTGACGTGACTGGGCATGCAAGGCGGGGCCGTCCCCCCAACACCCAACACCCAACACCTATCACCCAGATTCAAGGAGCTTAGTCATGATCGTGCGACTAGACCATGTCGG
>JBBQJF010000605.1:0-1895 GCA_038325665.1 Dehalococcoidia bacterium
AGAAGGCCGGCTACACCGTCGGCGCGCCGCCGGCCCCCGCCGCCGAGCGCACGCTCGCCGCGCCCTCCGGGTCAGCAACAGAACCGGCGACGGCACGTCCCACCATCGATGACAACGAGGACGAACACGATCGCATCCGCCGTCGTGAGGTCGAGGACCTGAAGCGCAAGTCGCTGATCAGCCTCGGCATCGGCCTAATCATGATGGCGTTCATGTATCTGCCGGTCGGCTTCGAGATGACGACACTCGCGCCGTTTCTGCTGATCGCGGCGACGCTCGTCCAATTCTGGGCGGGGCGCGTGTTCTACGACGCCGCCTGGGCGGCAGGCCGTCACGGCGGCACCAATATGAACACCCTGGTCGCCGTCGGCACCAGCGCCGCCTACGGCTACAGCGCCTTCGTGACACTGTGGCCGGCGACCGCCGCGCGGTGGGGCTTTCCGTACGATCTGTATTACGAAACCTCGGTGATCATCATCGCCCTGATCCTGATGGGACGGTGGATGGAGGCGCGCGCCAAGAAGCAGACCAGCGCCGCGATCAAGGCGCTGATGGGCCTCCAGGCGAAGACCGCGCGGGTGATCCGCGACGGTGTCGAGTTGGATGTCCCGGTCGAGTCACTGGTAACCGGCGACCTGATCCGGGTACGCCCTGGCGAGAAGGCGCCGGTGGACGGCGTGATCGTGGAGGGGCGCTCCGCGCTCGACGAGAGTATGCTCACCGGCGAGAGCCTACCCGTGGAAAAAGGCCCGGGCGACTCCGTGATCGGCGCCACGCTCAACCGCACGGGCAGCTTCATCTTCCGCGCGACCAACGTGGGCAAAGACACCGCGCTCGCCCAGATCGTGCGGCTGGTGGAGGAGGCGCAGGGATCGAAAGCCCCAATGCAGCGATTGGCCGATACGATCGCCGGGGTGTTTGTGCCGGCGGTGCTGGCCCTGACGGCGCTCACCTTCCTCGGCTGGCTGATCTTCGGCCCCGATCCACGCCTCACCTTCGCGCTGACCACCGCGATCGCGGTGCTGGTAATCGCCTGTCCCTGCGCGCTCGGACTGGCCGCGCCGACCGCGATCATGGTCGGCACCGGCAAGGCCGCTGAAAACGGCATTCTCGTCCGCGGCGGCGAAGCGCTGGAACAGACCCGCCGGATCGACACGATCATCCTGGATAAGACCGGCACCCTCACCCGCGGCCGGCCGGCGGTGACGCGCGTCGTCGTGAACGGCGGTCTGAGCGAGCAGCATCTGCTGCGGCTGGCGGCGGCGGTCGAGGCCGGCTCCGAGCACCCGCTGGGCGAGGCGATCGTGGCACGGGCGCGCGAACAGGGTCTCGACCTGCCGGCAGTGGAGCACTTTCAGTCCCTAACCGGTCGCGGTGTGCGGGCACGCGTCGAGGGCGCCGAGGTTATCCTTGGCAACCGCCTGCTGATGGACGAGTCCAACATCGCCACGGGCGGGCTGGCAGACGAGGCAGCGCGGTTGGCCGGCGAGGGCGCGACGCCGATGTACATCGCCGTCGATGGCGCGCTCGCCGGACTCATCGCCGTCGCCGACACGCTCAAGCCGGAGTCGTCCGAGGCGGTGGAGCAACTGGAGGCGCTCGGCCTCGAGGTGTGGATGCTCACCGGCGACAACCAGGCTACCGCCGAGGCAATTGCTCGGCAGGCGGGCGTGACTCGCGTGCTGGCGGAGGTGTTGCCCGAGCAAAAGGCCGATAAGGTCAAGGAATTGCAGGCCGGTGGCCGGGTCGTGGCGATGGTGGGCGACGGCATCAACGACGCGCCGGCGCTCGCGCGGGCCGATCTCGGTATCGCGATCGGCACCGGCACCGACGTGGCGATGGCGGCATCGGACATCACCCTGATCGGCGGCGACCTGCGCGGCATCGTCACCGGC
>JBBQJF010000606.1:0-1879 GCA_038325665.1 Dehalococcoidia bacterium
CGGGCTGTCGGTGCGGGTGCGCATGTCCCAGTACGCGAGCGTCAGGCGGCCGCGACTCATCGTCGAGTTCAGCGGCAGCAGGCCGGTCATAGCATGAGTGCGCCCATCCGCATCCGTGAGCGTCTCACCGAGGTACATCAAGCCACCACATTCGCCGTAGATGGTGATACCAACGCGAGCGGCGGCCCGTAGGGAATCGTGCATCGCGGGGTTGGCGGCAAGTTCCCCCGCGAATAGCTCGGGGAAGCCGCCGCCGATGTAGACCGCACCCACATCTCGCGGGAGTTCCGCGTCAGCCAGGGGGCTAAACGGCACGATCTCCGCGCCCCAGGCCCGCAAGAGGTCGAGGCTGTCGGGGTAATAGAACGAGAAGGCGCGGTCGATCGCGACCGCGATACGGGCGCGCGGTTGCCGCGGCGCGGTGGGAAACAGCGGCGTCGTCGACTCGGACGGCGATGGCGGCTCGGTGGCGACCTGCCGGTCGCCAGCCAGCGCCAGAATTCGATCGACATCGACGTGGCGCTCAACAAGCTCACGCGCCTGCTCGAAGAATGTCATCGCCGTCGTGCCCTCACTCACGGGCACGAGGCCGAGGTAGCGCTCCGGGAGGGACAGTCGCTCGGCATGTGGGAGCAGTCCAACCACCGGGATACCGGCCTCACGCTCGACTGCCTCGCGCGCCACGGCGGCATGGCGCTCGGAGGCGACCCGGTTGAGAATCACTCCGCCAATCTGGACCTTCGGGTCAAACGCACGGTAGCCGAGCGCGATTGCACCGGCGCTGCGCGCCATCTTGCCGACATCGACCACGAGCAGCACGGGCAGGCCGAGTAGCTTGGCAACCTGCGCCGTGCTGCCCTGCTCGCCGCCGCCGGAGCGGCCGTCGTAGAGGCCCATCACGCCCTCGACCACCGCGACATCAGCATCAGCCATCGCGCGCTCATACAGCTCGGCGGTCGCCGCCTCCCCGACCATCCAGCCGTCGAGATTTCGAGACTGCCGGCCGCACACCGCCGTGTGATACGAGGGGTCGATGTAGTCCGGCCCCACCTTGAAGGGTTGCACGCGAAGGCCGCGGCCGGTCAGCGCCGCCATCAACCCGGTCGCGATCGTGGTCTTGCCCACGCCGCTGCCCGTGCCGGCGATCACACAACCCCGGATAGACGGATTGGTTCGCTGCACATCACCCGATGCGTTCCGCACGGAATGTCCTGTCCCAAGACCAGCGCTGTCTTGTCGCTCACGCATGAAAACCCACCGACAGCCGGACGGCCGGTGGGTTGCGGCGCGCCCGGTCGCCCCGTGCGCGAGGGCGTCCCAGGGAAACAGGCCGCGGCAGGTGATCTGGCTTCCCTTAGATGGGTCACAGTTGCGCGTCAGCGCCGGTATCACACCGGTCTTCCCCTGCCAGTCGCGGCCATATGCAATTGCGGGCATTATCGCAGCATGGACAGCCAGGGAAAAGGGCGCCCGCTGCCGCGATCGCTCGGCGCCGCGAACCAGAATTGCGGCAGGCCTGGCAAACACCTGGCACGCTGTCTCCAGCGCCGGCACGGGTCATGAGTTCGGCCCGGCGGGTTAGTGCAACGTCAGGCAAAATGTTGGGTTACCCCATGCTCGCGGGCGACCCACCGGGGCGCCACGGCCGGAGACGCTCCGAACTGGTGGGTCGCTCACGTCTCGTTCCGCGTCCATCAGGTCCAAGCCACCCAGAACCGAACAGGTTGCCTGGGCAGGCACTAGTACCGTGACACGCTCATGATGACGGATACAAGCGCTTGAGCTTGATGCGGGCATCCGTGGTGGTGAAGCGCCAGTTCATGGTTCGGCGGTTGGTGTTGCGCTCGGTGGTCCAGGCTGCCACTTCTCGCGTGAGATC
>JBBQJF010000607.1:0-1860 GCA_038325665.1 Dehalococcoidia bacterium
ATGGGGGTGGTCAACCGTCTCGGGGAGGGACGGCCCGGTTGGGTCGCCCACGCGCCGGTGGGTTGCTCACCCGGGGGACGGGGAGGCCTCCTCCCACTTGGGGTTGGTCAACTCGATGATCCGCTGCCGGTGGGTCGCCCATTCGGGGGACGGCGACGCGCGTGTGCCATCACGGCCGGTCGCCCGCGTGCCGGCGGGGCGTCGCCCTCACCTCTGCACGGCCGGCTCGCCCTGGTCGCGGGACACCTGGCCGGTTGGTCTGGCGGGCTGGAACCGGGCGAAGAGTTGATGCGACGCTCAATGTTCGGAAGCGAGACGTTGCATGGATGAGCGTGCCTCGGTCCCGCCCATGGACGACGGCCGCACCCCGCCCCATCGCCCGCCGCTGGCGGCGCGACAGGAGTCGCCGTTCGAGCGGGCGCTGCCAATCTACTACGCTCTGCTGCTCGGTATCGTCACGGTGGCCGGCCTGTATCTGGCCATGCAGCTCAAGCATGTGGTGGTTCTGCTGTTCATCAGCGCCCTATTCGCCGCGGCAATCGACCGGCCAGCGACCTGGTTGGAGCGACTGCACATCCCCCGCGCGGTCGCGGCGCTGATGCTGTACCTGCTGTCGCTGGCGGTGATCGTGGCTATCGGCTGGCTCGTGCTGCCGCCGTTGGTCCGGCAGATCGCGGTGCTCGCGGACGATGTGCCCAGCTATCTGGAGCGCTACCGCGACGTGCGCGACCGGTACGAGGATATCCGCGCCGAGTATCCGGCGCTCGGCCCGTTCGAGAACCAGGCGGCCGGCGCCGGCGTCAGCATCGTGGCCGGCGTGACCGGCCGCCTCACGCGCCTGCCCACCACCCTGTTCGGGGTGTTTCTCGACCTCTTGAGCATATTCGTGATCTCATTGCTGCTGGTGACGAGTGGCGAGCGATTAGTGACCTTCGCTCTGACGCTGGTTCATCCCCGCCGGCGGGCGCACACGCGGCGGGTGCTGGACCGGATGTGGCTACGACTGGGACATTACCTCCGCGCGAAGTTGATGGTGATGGGCGTCATCGGCGCGATCACCTACGTCGCCCTGCGGCTTATCGGTGTGCCCTACCCGCTGCTGCTGGCGGTGGTGGTCGGCATCGGCGAGGCGATTCCGCGCGCCGGCCCGTGGATCGCCCGCATACCGCTGCTGGCCGTCGCCGCGCTGGAGGGCTGGACCACGGCCGCGGTCACGTTCGGCGCATCGGTGGTGATCGAGAACGCCAAGGGCTATGTCATCTCGCCGTTTATCGAGGGCGACCAGCTCGATATTCATCCGCTGCTGGTGTTCATCGCCGTGCTGATTGGCGCGGCGTTGCTCGGACCCGCCGGCGCGTTCATCGCCGTGCCGGTGGCGGCGATGGTGCAGGTGCTATTCGAGGAGGTGATCATCCCCTGGCGGCTGGCGCGCATCGGAGAGGAGGCAGCCTAACCGGGTGATCCACCTACCCCCCCGGCCCCTCCCCTCCCCTTGCAGCCCCGTCCCGGCCTGCCGGGGGGAAGGGGGCCGGGGTGTTAGGTGCTCCCACCCTAGCGCGCTCATACGGCGATCAGTAGCGCCTCGAACCGCTCCTCGGGCACGAGGAGGTTGTCGTGTTCGAGGGCGGCGATGTAGCCGCGAATCGCGTCGCGGATGTTGGTGATCGCCCCTTCCTTCGTTTCGCCCTGGCTAATGCAGCCGGGTAAGCTCGGGCACTCGGCCACCCACATGCCATCTTCACCGGGATAAACTCGTACCTGGCGCATTGTCATCACCTGTCGTGTGCCGCGCGTGGATGCCCGCGCCGGCGGTGTCCGGCCCCGGCCGCGCCAGACGGTGCAAGCGACGGATAAGTTCCT
>JBBQJF010000608.1:0-1847 GCA_038325665.1 Dehalococcoidia bacterium
CATACAGCGGATGGCCGTCAGGGGTGAGAGCTGGAAGGCATGCATCCGGCGCATGGGCGAGGGACCACGGGTGAGGCGGCCGGTTACAGCGGTACGTACAACACTTGATTCCTGATCTCGTCCTCGGTGTACGACCGCGCGATCGGTGCGATATCTTCGATGAGAACCCCGATTCGGGTGCGGTACTCGTCTACTCGGATCACTCCCGCGAAATCCCGGCCCGCTCTCCACCACCGCCGCGCAATACCGCGCGATACGAAGAAAATCCCGGTCCTCGGTACAAGGTACGCGTCCCAAGGCCGAGGCCCGCTCAAGTAGCCGTTCGTCCGCGAGCCGCGTTGCTCCGTCGTCACGAGCGACCAGAACATCAAACTGGTTGTTGCAGAACCCAAGGACGTTCTCATCCTTGAGGTTGTGGCCCATAAAGAGCGGCCGGCTTTACGAGTGCGCCTATTGCGTACTCACCGGTAGCGACGCCAGCAGGATAGAATCCATGCTGGCGGGCACCGTCGTCCGCCGAGAGCGTAGGAGGGAAGAACGAACCATGGACAAGCGCAACGACCAGGGAGAGACTGGCGCACGACCGCTGTCGCGGCGGGGGGCGCTGCGCGCCGCGGGGCTGGCCGCGGGGGGACTGGCGGCGGCGCGGGCCGTGTCCGGCGGCGTGGTGCGACCAGCGGCAGCGCAACAGGGTCCGGCAGGGCCGCAGGTGGCGGCCGACCTGATCCGTTTGGCAGAGGATACGTACGTTTGGCGGTTCGGCGGTTACAACTCGATGATCATCGTCACCGACGACGGCGTGATTGTCGCCGATCCGTGCAGCCTTAACAATCCTCGCGCCGGCGATCTACTCGCCCAGGCGATTCGCACGGTCGCCAATAAGCCGGTGAAGTACTTGGTCTACAGCCACGATCACGCCGACCACAACACCGGCGGCGCGGTGTTCGCCGAGACGGCCGAGATCGTCAGCCACCGGCTGGCCGCGCCCAAGATCGCGGCGCGCAACGACCCGCGCTCACCGGCGCCCAGCATCACCTTCGAGGAGTTCCTCACGCTCGAGCTGGGCGGCAAGACAGTGGAGTTGATGTACCTGGGCCGTAACCACTCCGATAACAGCATCGTGCTGCACTACCCCGCCCGGCGGGCGCTGTTCGCGGTCGACTTTATCCCGGTCGAGTCGTTGCCATTCCGGACGCTGACCGACAGCTACATCATGGAGTGGCTCGACTCCTTGCGCCGGGTCGAGGCCCTCGACTTCGACACGCTCGTGCCCGGCCATGGCAACCTTGGCACGCGGGATAATGCCCGGCAGATGCGCGAGTACTTCCTTGACTTGATGGCCGCGATCGGCGCGGCGCGGGCGCGGGGCCTGGTGGACAATTCGGAGGAGATGGTCGCGGCGGTGCGCGCCGACCTCATGCCGAAGTACGGACGTTGGGCCAGCTTCGGTCCCTTCTTGCCCGAGAACATCGAGGGCATCATCCGCGAGGGCGCCGTGACCTAATTGACCGATATAGCCCTGAGCACGGGGCGCTCACACACGCGGCAGGTGGGGCAAAACCCTGTCGCGTGTGTTCCTTTACCTGGCAGACATGCCTCCTGACGCGCGAGACGATGGGCGCTGTGAGGAATCTGTTCAAACAGGAGGTGTACGATGACAACCCAGGGCTATCCGGTGACGTACGACATCGAGAAGCCAGAGCACTATAATCGCTGGACGGTCGCCTTCCGCCTGATTCTTGCCATCCCCCAATTGATCTTGGTCGGCGCGGGCGGCTATCAGCTCTTCGCCCTGAACGGCGCGGGTGACAATCAGGCTGGTCATGCGGTCAATTACGGATTCAATG
>JBBQJF010000609.1:0-1822 GCA_038325665.1 Dehalococcoidia bacterium
AAGCCGCGGCCGGCGGCGCGCGCCGCCTGCTCGGTGTCGCGGAACAGCGGGTAGTAGTGGTAGCGGCCGTCGGCGTTGAAGATGCGGGCGTAGCCCTCGGCCAGCATCTCCAGGTTGAACAGCCGGCCGTCAGGCATCCAGGCATAGCGCAGCAGCCGGCCGTACTGGTCGCGCTCGCCCTGGGTCGCGTCCGCCTCCAGCGCGACGGTCTTGCCGGCCAGCAGCTCGCGCGCCCGCGTCGATGCCTCCCGCCCGAAGCACTGCACCGGCCGCTGCGGATCGACCGACTCGGGCGTGTTGATGCCGATCAGCCGCACCCGCTCGCGCCGTCCGTTCAGCGTCACATCGAGCGTGTCGCCGTCCACCACCCGCGCCACCGGACCGCTCGTCAACCCTCCCGGCCGGGTCGGGTAGGGATTGCCGGCAATTTCCGTGCGCGCGAGCGGCGCCGCGGTCGGAGCGGGAGCGGACACGGACTGCTGGTCATCGCCGCAGGCGGCCAGCGCCAGCGTGGCCAACATGAGCAGCGCGAGACGCGGCCACACCACCACACTCACCTCCATGCGCCGGTCCGAGCGCCGCCGGCCCAATTCGGCGGCCTTGCTTATTTCAGCCTACCGTACCTGGACGCCATAGTCGTCGCGGGCGTGTCTATGAACATGCGGCCACGCCTCGCTATACTCGACCGCGAACGGTCGCCCGCGCGGCCCCCGCCGCTGTCCCTGGGTCCGATGCTCATGGGCGGCGCGGCGGCGAATGGGTTCATTGGTACACCGGCCGTACGGCAGGGAGGGACAGTCCATGGCAGTCAAGTTCATCCAGCTCACGCGAGGGCAACAGTCAATCTGGGTCAATCCCACCGCGATCACATATATCTGCGGCGGGGCCAAAGGGGGCGCGGTGGTGAACTTCATCGGCGACAAGAGCGACTATGTCGCCGTCAAGGAGTCGCCCGAACAGGTGGCCGAGCTGGCCGGCCAGGCCATCTCCGTCGAGGGGTAGCGGGGCGGGGCGTCCCGGGATGTATCCAAGTACTGTGGTGGCGGCGCGGTGGCCGACGGGCGGACGCGCCGGACGCGGCTTGGACTGTCGATTGCCGGCCCCCTTGCGTGCCCGTCATACGCGGCTTTATCATTCGTTCTCGCACATGAAGTTCGTCGGGGATACACTCTCGTCAGAACCGATACGGCGCATACAATAGTCCGGTGGACTGTGGGGCGCATTATCTCGTTTGGCGTCACCATCCCGCGATGGAAGCGTGGATATCCATGGCCGCGATCACGTCATCAGTATCGAGCGACCCGTCCCCCGTCGAGGGCGGTGTGCTGACCCCGTACGACGACTGGGCGCCGGCAACACCGCGCGCCGTCCAGGATATCCATCAGGCGATCGAGGCGTTCAAGGCGCCCTTCCGGCGGGTGACGGGGGTGGTGATCAGCCGTGAGCCGCTTGCCGAGGCGACCGCACTCGCCGTCGCCACGCACGAACATCTGCTCGTACACTCCAAACCTGGTAAGGCCAAGTCGCAGTTTGCCCGCTATCTGCTCTCGGGGTTCGATGGGGCGGTCTACGAGAAGGGATTCACGGAGGGGACGCTCGAAGAGGAGGTCGTCGGCGGCATTGAGGCGGATAAGTTCCGCGACGGCATCGTCCACCGCCATACCGAGGGCACGCTTGTCACCGCCGATTGGGCCTTCCTCGACGAGTTCACCCGCGCCCAGCGGGGAACCTGGGATGTGATGCTCAGCATCCTCAACGAGGGCATCTTCCATAACGGTGTCGAGATCGAGCACGCCCATCTTCATACCGCGATCGCCGCCGC
>JBBQJF010000610.1:0-1820 GCA_038325665.1 Dehalococcoidia bacterium
GCCTCCTCCGGTGTGCGGGGCGCGTCATCCACATGATCGTGCGCGTACTTGTAGTCGCGGCCGTAACCAAGGCTCTGCATCAGGCCGGTTACGGCGTTCCGCAGGTGGAGCGGGACCGGATCGTTCATCGTCCGCTCCACATCGCGCAGGGCGGCAAAGTACGCGGTCTTGGCCGAGTTGCTCTTGGGCGCGGTCGCGAGATACAGCGTGGCGTGCGTGAGCGGGTACAGCCCCTCGGGCATACCGATCAGATGCACCGCCTGTTGCGCCGCCACGGCCACCTGCATGCCCCGCGAGTCGGCCAGCCCCACGTCTTCCGAGGCGAGGATCACCAACCGCCGAGCGATGAACAGCGCATCCTCGCCGGCGGCGACCATTCGGGCCAGCCAGTAGATGGCCGCGTCCGGGTCGGAGGCGCGGATTGACTTGATGAACGCCGAGATCGTGTCGTAATGCGACTCGCCGGCCTTGTCGTACCGGGGTGAGCGATGCTGCAACGCCTCGCGGACATGCGCGACGGTGACGCGACTGTCGTCGCCTTCGACCAGCGTCGCCGCGACCTCGAGCGCGTTGAGCGCGACGCGGGCATCGCCGCCCGCCGCCTCGGAGAGTAGTTCGACCGCGTCGCCATCAATGGTCAGGCCGAGGCCGCCCAGACCACGGGCGCTATCGGCCAGTGCGCGCCGCACCAGCGCCCCAATCTCATCCGGCGTGAGCGCGCGCAGTACCACCACCCGACACCGCGACAACAGCGGGCCGATCACCTCGAACGAGGGGTTCTCGGTGGTGGCCCCGATCAGCGTGACGGCGCCGTCCTCGACGTGGGGCAGAATCACATCCTGCTGGGCCTTATTGAAGCGGTGGATCTCATCGACGAACAGGATCGTGCGCCGGCCGGGGTCACGACGGCGCGCCGTTGATTCGGCCACCACCCGGCGCAGGTCGGCGACACCGGCTGTCACCGCCGACATCGGCTCGAAGTGCGCTTGCGTAGTGGCGGCGATCAGACCGGCGAGGGTGGTCTTGCCGCTGCCGGGGGGACCCCACAGGATCAGCGACGGCACCGTGTCGCGCTCCAGCGCCCGCCGCACCATCCGCCCGGCGCCGACCACGCCCTCCTGTCCCACGTACTCATCAAGCGTGCGCGGACGCATCCGTGCCGCGAGCGGCGCATGGCGCTCCGCCTCGGCGCGCTCGCCGGCGCTGAACAAGTCCACCTCCTGACCGGGTTGCCGCCGTGTCGTCATCGTGCCGGCCTCCTGTCCTGCCAGGGTAGCACGCGAGGTAGGCCGTTTGGCACACCGCTGGCCGCCGTGACGCGCGCTCACCCGGCCATTTCGCCAAATTCAATGGATGCGTAGAATCCAACTTGACTATCGTGTACATCGAGCGCCCAGCCAGGAACGACCGTCGTGAATCGAGCAGAACTCCAGTCGCTCGCCCTTGTCAGGCTCCGCGATGTAGAAGTACTGATGGCCGGCGGCAGCCACGAAGGCGCGTATTATCTCGCCGGCTATGTGATCGAATGTGCGCTCAAGGCGTGCATTGCCCGGCAAACGCGATGGTTCGACTTCCCGGATCGCCGCACTGTCAACGCCAGCTACACACATGACCTGATAGCGTTAGTACGGTCCGCGGGGTTAGAAGAACAGCTCCGTGCCGAGCAGCGGCGCGACAGCAGATTTGACGAGAACTGGGGTGCGGTCGCACGCTGGACTGAAGAGAGCCGGTACCTACGACCGTCACCGACAGCGGCCCAGGAGATATATGCTGCGATCACGAGCACGAAGGGCGGTGTGTTGAGATGGGTAAGGCGTCAC
>JBBQJF010000611.1:0-1820 GCA_038325665.1 Dehalococcoidia bacterium
CATACGCGGCGATCACGTCGAGGATGGCGAACCGGTCCTCAATGTTCATCGATTGTCTCCGCTGCATCCGCCCGCTCTGGCCCGCCGCTGGAACCAGTGAACGGCGTGCGACGTGCGAACCCCGCTGCACCGGCGCGCAAACCCGCGAGGCGACGGGACAGACCCTCCGTGTTCACGCGTCGCGGCCCCACGGGCCCTTGGCTGGGTCAGCAATGTAGTCATTCAGGCGCACACTCTTCAAGACGGCATCCCAGACAGGACGGTAGCGGTCGGCATCGGACTCCCAGAAGTCGAAGGTGATCAGCGCCTGAACGACACCCTTCCGCGCGATGCACAGACGTGCAAACGCCTCACGCTGCTCGACCGGGTCGATGAAGGCCATCTCGCGCCACGCGAACTCGATGTCGCCGTGGCGGCTTGATATGATGTCGCCACGGGTGTGGATCGGACGTTCATCCTCCTCGGTCCCCGCCTCCACCAGCGTCGCCAGCGGCAGCCCGCTCCAGTCGATCGGCGCCAGCCGGATGTATGAAACCGCGAGCACACAATCATCGTCCGGCGGTTGGCGGTCGTGAATCTTGAGACTGTCGTTATCAGGAATCACGATCCACTCGCGCGGGAAGTCGAGCCGCACCGCGCCGCGATCAAGAGCAATGACGTTGTAACCCGGCGTCGCCGTCCATGTGTGTTGGTCGCTGAGATTGATCGTCTTCTTCTCGTACTTGGCCATCGTCGTTCGCGATCCCTTGGAATTGGGGAATCGATCCGTTCCCCAACCCCCTCCTAACGGGGGCGCGGCCCCGAGACCCCGTGGTACCGATTCATGGAGTCGATCATCCAGCCGCGGTCGCGGGCCGCCCACTGGCCGCGGCGATCGCCTCAATGATTTTACTGTAGCCGGTGCAACGGCAAAGGTTGCCGGCGATGCCCCAGCGAATGTCATCGTCACTCGGGGAGGAGTTCTCCTGGAGCAGCGCCACCGCCGACATGATCATGCCGGGGATGCAAAAGCCGCACTGCACGGCGCCGTGCGCCGCGAAGGCCGCCTGGACCGGATGCAAATCCGTGCCCGCGGACAGTCCTTCGACGGTCACGACCTCACGTCCCGCGACCTGGCCGATCAACATCAGACACGCGCTGACCGGCGCGCCGTCCACCAAGACCGTGCAGGCGCCGCAATCCCCGGTGCCACAGCCTTCCTTCGCCCCAATCAGGCCCAGGTCATCGCGCAGCACTTCAAGGAGTGGGCGATACGGCGCCGTGCTGAGCGCCTCCGCGACGCCATTGACCGTACACCGCACATCAATCGTTTGCATGAATCCCTCTCTTCGCCGTGGCGTTCCTCACGCGCATCACATGACGCGGGCGGGCGGCGCCTCTGCCGCTCGTGGTCGCGGGAATGGCGGCTAATTGCTCGGCCACTTCACCCCGTCGATGCTCCCTGGATTCGCCCGTCCAGCCGTACATCACATGGCCGCGGGTGAATCCCGTGAATCGGAACTCGTGCACCACGGTGCTTCCACTTCCATTGCAGCCCCGCCCCGGCCTGCCGGGGGGAAGGAGGCCGTGGGCTTTAGCTTTGCGCCTGCTCGATCGCCGCCCGTAGCGCGCGTTCGGTGAGTACTGTCACCAGATGGCGACGGTAGTCCTCGGAGCCGCGCACGTCCGAGATCGGGCGGCTTGCAGCGGCGACGGCGGCTGCGGCGGCTGCGATCGCCGCCTCGCCTCCCTCGCCGCCCTCGAGCAGGGCCTCGGCCTCGGGAATGCGGTGGATCGTCGGGGCGAGCGCGGTGATGGCGATCCGTACGTCCGAGAGCGTG
>JBBQJF010000612.1:0-1817 GCA_038325665.1 Dehalococcoidia bacterium
CACCAGCAGCAGGCGCAACGGGGGCAGCGGGTCGCGTGGTTCGTGCCCCAGCCAGGTTCCCCAGCGCGCGAGCGCGGGGCGCTCCTCATCCGGCGTGGTCACCTCCGGCAGCGCGGCCAACACTTGGGTCAGTTCCGCCTGTAGCCATGGGTGCAGCACGATGTTGGCCGCGCTCGTCACCCCCGTGGCCCGCACCTCACCGGTCGCCGGGCGGAACAGGGTCAGCAGTTTGGCCGTGCCGCCGCGAACATACTCATGCGGCTGTCGGGCAGGGCGCCCTTCCGGTTGCCAGCTCGCCCCCGGCTGGGGGATCGCCTGATACGGCCCGGCCTCGTCCTGACACCACACCGCCACCCCGGCGGCTTCCGCTTCCCGGTACGCGACCTCGATCAGCCCCTTTTTTCCTCGGTCTGTGGGTCAACCACGGTGACGACGCCGGCTTTGCGCTTCCGCTGGGCGGTGCCGGTCGGACACCACGTGCGCGTCCGTTGATACGAGCTGCCCGCGTCCTCCAGGACGCGGCGGATGGTGGTCGCGCCCACCCGCGGGAACCGCTCCCGCCGCAGCGTGCGCTGGAGCGTGCTCAGCGACCAGGTTGCCGTGCCATCCGTCTTGCGATCTGGTGGCCGCTGGGCGGTCGCCACGAGCTGGGCGCGCATGGACGCATCGTACGTGGGCCGCCGCCCGCGCCCCGCGGCGATAGCGAGCGCCGCCATGCCGACCCGATTGAACCGGCGGACCAGCTCGGCCACGGCGGTGCCACTGCGGAACCCCGCCCGCTGAGCTGCCTGGGCAAACAACTGCCCACCCGCGACCGCCAGCAGGGCTGTGGCCCGCCGCACCTGGTCCGCTCGCTCGCTGCTCGCCTTGGCGATGCGCGTGAGTGCCGCGTGGTCCTGGTCCGTTAGCGGCCGCATGGACTCCTTCTGCAGTGTCGCCATCCTGCACCTCCCGGCTCCACCGCAGTCGTATCCTCCATCCCCCGCTTAGCTCCAACCATTTGCGGCGTGACCCACTAGTGAACAACGGCAGCGTCAGCGGTCCCTCGGCGCCGGGACTCGGCCTCCAGACTCAGGGTGGCTTCCGCAACCTCCGGCTGATGAACCACATGAGCGCCGCTGGGTCCACGGCGGCACAGATGATGCATTATGCCGCGCTCGCCGTCCACGCGGGCATGGCGAACGTCGTCGCCTGCATCTTCGCCGACGCCCGCTCACGCCCGGCCAGAGCGCGTCCGGCGCCTACGGACGCGCCAATCAGCGGGTGCCGGGATTCGCCGGCCTCGGCCCTGCCTATGGATTCTTCGGCGCCAACACCGGCTATGCGCTGGCGGCACGCCGGCACATGGCGCTGTACGGCACCACCCATGGCCAGCTCGGCGCAATCGCGGTGTCCAACCGCCGGTGGGCGTCGATGAACCCCCGTGCCATGATGCGCCAGCCGATCTCGTTGGAGGATTACTACAACTCACGCTGGATCGTGGAGCCGTTCCACCTGCTCGACTGCACGCTGGTCAACAATGGCTCCATCGCCGTGATCGTCACCTCCGCCGAGCGGGCGCGCAGTCTAAGGCAGCCTCCCGCGTACGTGCTAGGCATGGGGCAGGGCCATCCCGGCAATCCCAAGCGGGCCGGTGGCGAGAACGAGGTCAACACCGGGGCGGTGTTGGCGCGCGACACGGCGTTCAGGATGGCGAGTATCACCAACAGCGACGTGGATGTGTGCGAGTTCTACGACTGCTATACGTACACCACCCTCGTCACCCTTGAAGACTACGGCTTCTGCGCCAAGGGCGAAGGCGGCGCGTTCGTGGAGGA
>JBBQJF010000613.1:0-1768 GCA_038325665.1 Dehalococcoidia bacterium
CCGCCGTCCCGCCCGGCGGCCGCCGCCCACCGCCAAAACCCCCGGCAAATTCCCCGCCGTGTTGTTGACGCGTTCGCCGGTTCGCGGCTATTGTTCGCGTCCGGCCCGGATAAGTGCGGCCCACTGGTCGGTGAGGTTTGCCGGGGTACGCGCCTGCGACGGAAGGCGATTGCGTCCGCGACGCAGCGCCGCCACCAGTTCATCGGTATAGTTGCGGGTCATCGGATTATCCTCCCGGGGGCTGTCCCCGCTGATCTCATTGTGCCGCGCCGCGCAATGCGTCAGCGGTTGGTGTGCATGATCGGGCTTATGTCAGAGCATCTCCCCTAAGGGTGTCGAAGGCGCCGGCCGCGGAGTAGAGATTCGGTGGGACACGATGCGACCGGGCGGTCTGCATCAGAACCGACGACGCGGGCAGCCGCCGTGGGGGCGCGTTGCCGGTTTCGGCGATACCGGGGAACGCCGCATCCAGCCCGCCGCGCCAGTGCGAGAGGTCGCGCCGTCGTCTCGGGCAACGCCGTGGCGACCGAACGCCGCTCCATCGGTCGCGGCGAGATGGGGACGGTTTCGCCGTCGATCTGCTATGATCCGTTCGAATGTCAAGCAGGCATGGCGGCGTGCATGGGCGCCAGGAAGGGAACACGGACACGTATGGAACTGCGAAGCGTGGTCATCGTCGACGGCGTACGGACTGCATTCGGGCGAGGTGGACGCGGCAAACTCGTGGCGACCCGGCTGGATGAGGCGGCGGCGAAAGTCGTACGCGCGTTGCTGGATCGCAACCCCAAGGTTGACGACCGCCTGGTCGAGGATGTTGGCCTGGGTAATGTGATGGGCGCGGGTGAGCTGGCCGGCATCGGCGGAGACACCGTGGCGCATCTGGCCGGGCTGCCGCATGAGGTATCGGCGTTCGACACCAACCGCCAGTGCGGCTCGTCGATGGAAACGCTGCATCGGGTGGCGCAGTCGATCATGATCGGCGCGACCGACTGCGGCATCGCCCTCGGAATCGAGCGCATGGGTCGTCAGCTCGGCGGCGGCGCCGCCGGTGATCGCACCCGCGTCACGGAGTTCAATCCCCGGCGAATGCAGATGAGCGAGGCTCAGCGCAACATGTCGCCGGACCACTTCGACACCTTCTCGGTGCCGTTTCCGGATTACATCCTTGATGCTCCGCCCGTGACCTCGATGACGCAGACGGCGCAGAACGTGGCCGAGGTATATGGATTGAGCCGCGAGGAGATGGACGAATTCGCCGTTCAATCGCACCGCAAGGCCGTGGCCGCCTACGAGAAGGGTGTCTACGCCGACGAGATCATCCCGCTCGAAGTCGAGACACCGGTGTTCGACGACAAGGGCAACTGGCTGGCGGACGAGCGCGGGCCGGTGACGATGTTTGACCGCGACGAGTGCATTCGCCCCGGCACCAACTTCGAGGCGCTCAGCCAGCTCAAGCCGGTGGGCGGTATCCAGAGCTACGGCGGCAAGGAACTGCTGATCACCGCCGGCAACTCATGCCCGACCAACGACGGTGTGTCGGCCGTGCTGCTGATGAGCGAGGATAAGGCGCGCGAGTTGGGCCTGGAACCGCTGGCGCGGATCGTGGGCTACGGTGTGGCCGGCGTGAAGCCGCAGGTGATGGGCATTGGTCCGATCCCGGCAACCAAGAAGGCGCTCAAGCACGCTGGTATCTCCCCCGATCAGATCGACCGGGTCGAGTTCAATGAGGCGTTCGCGGCGCAAGTGCTGCCGTCGTGCAAGGACCTGG
>JBBQJF010000614.1:0-1765 GCA_038325665.1 Dehalococcoidia bacterium
TCACCGGCCCGGACCCGCACGCAGCCATGCAGCGCACGCTCGCGCTGTTGGGCAGCCTGTCGCCGCCCGCCACGCCGCGCGATTCGCGCGAGGGCACGTAATGGCGCCGCGTTCACTCACGGTCGCGTCCCTCTCGTTTTCGGGCCGAGGTCGGTCGCCCCCGTTTGGTAGGCCATCTCCACCCAGTCGCACAGCAACGGCCGGGTGTCGCGGGGGTCGATGATGTTCTCGATGTCGAAGCTCTCGGCCGTGCGAAACGGTGAGCGGAATCGCCCCAGCCGCTCGTCGATCTGCTGGCGGTGGGCGGCGGGGTCGGGCGCGGCGGCGATCTCGCGCCGGTACGCCGCCTCGATGCCGCCCTCCATCGGCAGCGAACCCCATTCGGCCGACGGCCAGGCGTAGCGCAGGTTGAGGCCGCGGGTGTTGGCGTGGGCGCCGCCGGCGATGCCGTAGGCCCGCCGCACCATGATCGACACCCACGGGACCGTCGCCTGGTACACCGCGAACAACGAGCGCACGCCCTCGCGGATCGTGTCCTGCCGCTCCGCCTCCGGGCCGACCATGTAGCCGGGGTTGTCCACGAAGTTGACCACCGGCAAGTGGAACATATCGCAGGTGTCGATGAACCGCGCCATCTTGCGAGCGGCGTCGGCGGTGATCGCCCCGGCAAGATAGGTCGGGTCGTTGCCCATCACGGCGACCGCCCGTCCGCGTAGCCGCGCATATCCGGTGATAAACGACTTCGCGAAGGCGCGGCCAACCTCGAAGAACGAGTCGCGATCGACGACATGGCCGATCACGGCGCGCATGCTATAGGCGCGGCGACGGTTGCGCGGCACGATACCGAGCAGCGCCTCGTCGCGGCGGCCGGCAGGGTCGTCGCTGGCGATGGACGGCGGCTGCGCCCAGACGTTGTCGGGCAGGTAGGAGAGTACGGTCTTGAGTTGGCGCAGGGCATCATCTTCGGACGCGGCGGCGTTATCCACCGCGCCGCTGCCGCACTGGAGGGCGGCGTTGCCCAATTCGTCTTTGCTGAGGTCCAACCCGAGCGCGGCCTTCACCACCGGCGGCCCGCCGACGAACATCTGGGCCGTAGCCTCGACGATCACCGAGAAGTGCGAGGCGGCTACCCGCGCTGAGCCAAGCCCCGCCACCGATCCGAGCGCCGCGCTGAGCGCGGGCACGGTGTTGAACACCCGCGTCAGCGTGAGATAGTCCGGCCGGCCCGGTGGGTAGGTGCGGCCGATCTTCTCCACCGTGGCGACGCTGCCGCCCTGCCCGTCCACCAGACGGATGATCGGCAGGCGCAATTCGAGCGCCATCTTCTCGGCGTAGCCCTGCTTGCCGCCGGCGCTGCCCTCGGTCGAGCCGCCCCGGATCGTGAAGTCGTCGCCGGCCACCACCACCTTGCGACCGCCGATGGTGCCCAGGCCCATGACGAAATTCGACGGCCGCAGGTCGGTGAGCGCTCCCGATTCATCGTAGGTCGCGCTGCCGGCGAGCACACCGAACTCGGCAAACGACCCCGGATCGAGCAATCGTTCGATCCGCTCGCGAACGGTGAGCTTGCCGGCGGCGTGGTGCGCCGCGACGCGGCCCTCTCCACCCATCTCCAGCGCCATCTCGCGCCGCCGTCGCAACTCCTCGATCTCCGGCGCCCAGTCTGTCATGCTCGGTTTCCTCCGTGGCCGCAATCATGTGACTGGCCGTACCACTCCCTCGCCATCTCGCGTCGTTAACGTAACGCTCGGCGGCGAAGCAACGG
>JBBQJF010000615.1:0-1731 GCA_038325665.1 Dehalococcoidia bacterium
GCCGAACCGGGCGGCGTCACGCTCCAACATCTCCACGTAGGCCAGTAAGTGGTGGCCGAGCGTCACCGGCTGGGCGCGCTGGAGGTGCGTGTAACCGGGCAACACGTCCCCGGCGTGACGCTCGACGAGTTCCAAGAGTGTAGCCTGCATCAAGCGGATGCGCTCGACCGCCCTGTCGATGGCGCCAATCGTCATCAGTCGCGTGTCGAGCGCGACCTGGTCGTTACGCGAGCGCGCGGTGTGCAACTTGCCGGCCGCGTCGGGACCGATCAGCGTGGTCAGCCGCGTCTCGACGTTCATGTGGACATCTTCGAGCGCCGGATCGAGCACGAAGTCACCGCGCTCGGCGGCATCCAAGATCTGGCGCAGGCCCGCGACGATGCGCTCGGCATCGGTGGCGGGGATGATGCCCTGGCGCGCCAGCATCGCGGCATGAGCGATCGAGCCGGTGATATCCTCGCGCACCATGCGCTGATCGACGGCGATCGAGTTGGTATACGACTCGACAACCTGATCGGTCGGCCGGTCGAACCGGCCTCCCCATAGCTTCGATGAAGTGTTCGTCATGCCGCTCAGGATACCAGGGTCGCGGCGATGACGGCAGCAGCGGGTTCTGCTGTCGCGGCGGTTTCTCCACCGGGTTGCTGGCCCGCGGGTCAGGCCGAGTGATTGATCGTGAGCAGGTGCACTCGCGGATACGAGGATGAGAACTTGGGGGACCCACCGAGTTGCCCTCCCATCCCAGGCAACCCGACGGCTGGTCGAAGACGCATCAGGCATCGTGTGAATATAGTCGCGGTCCTTTGCCACTGCAGCTCCCGACGCATCCGCCGGTGGTCGTGCTATCATCGCGGCGGCCCAGACTGGTGGGAGGGTGGTGGCGATGCTCGCGAAGGTCTTGAGCTGTGCGCTGGTGGGACTGGATGGAGAGCTGGTCGAGGTCGAGGTCGATGTCTCCCAGGCGCAACTTCCCAGCTTCACGATCGTGGGATTGCCGGACGCGGCCGTGCAGGAGGCGAAGGAGCGGGTGCGCACCGCTGTCCGCAATTCCGGCGCCAAGTCGCCCCCCCGCCGTGTGGTGGTCAACCTCGCCCCGGCCGACCTGCGTAAAGAAGGCCCGATCTATGACCTGGCCATCGCGGTCGGTCTGCTGATTGCCTCGGGCCAGTTGGTCGGTGACACGACCAACGCCGCCTTCGTGGGTGAGTTGTCGCTGGAGGGCGGCCTGCGCCACACGCAAGGTGTGCTGCCGATGACGGCGCTGGCGCGTGATCGCGGCCTTTCGATGGTATATGTCCCGCGCGAGGACGCGGCCGAAGCGGCATTGGTCGAGGGAATTACCGTGCTGCCCGTTAGCTCACTGCGTGAGCTTGCCGCTCACCTCGCCGGCGATGCGCCCATTTCACCGTACTCGCCGGCCGATATGGGTGAAGCGGTCGAAGAGGGCTGGGATGGCACGGACTTTCGCGACGTGAAGGGGCAGGAGCACGTCAAGCGGGCGTTGGAGGTAGCGGCCGCGGGCGGACACAACGTACTGCTCAGCGGACCGCCCGGGGCCGGCAAGACGCTGATGGCGCGGGCGCTGCCCGGAATTCTGCCGCGCATGACCCCGGGCGAGAGTCTCGATGTTACGAAGATTTACAGTGTCGCCGGACGGCTGCCCGGCGGCGGCCCACTCGTGCGCCGGCGACCGTTCCGTGCGCCCCACCACACGATCTCACACGCCGGGTT
>JBBQJF010000616.1:0-1707 GCA_038325665.1 Dehalococcoidia bacterium
CCACCCCGACTCGCGACTCGCGGCTCCTGGCGCCCGTGCGCCGCTGCCCCTTGAAGGGGTGCGCGTTATCGACCTGAGCATGGTGTGGGCGGGGCCGTACGCCACCCGATTGCTCGCCGACATGGGCGCCGACGTGATCAAGGTCGAGGGCGTCTCCAACCCCGACCTGGTGCGCGGCATCGGCGGCGTGAGCGCACCCGCCGAGGGTGAACGTCCCTGGGATCGCTCGCCCTATTTCAACGAGTACAACCGTGGCAAGCGCGGCATCACGCTCGACCTCGCCCACCCCGCGGGCAAGCGAACCCTGTTGGAGTTGGTGCGGGTGGCCGATGCGCTGCTGGAGAACTACCGCGCCGATGTGCTCGACAGTCTAGGACTCGGCCCGGACATCCTGCACGCCGAGCGGCCCGATCTCGTGATCGTCTCGATGCCCGGCTTCGCCAAGCACGGCTCCGAGCGCGACATGGTCGGCTATGGGCCGACGATCGAGCAAATGGGCGGGCTGGTTGAGCTGACCGGCTACATTGATGGTCCGTCGCAAAAAACGGGCATCTCCTACGGCGACCCGGTAGCGGGCATCCTCGCCGCCGGCGCTCTGGTCACGGCGCTCCTACAACGAGCGCGCACCGGCGCGGGTGCGGTGGTGGAGGTATCTCAGCGCGACAACATGATTGGCCTGATCGGCGACGCGGTGATGGATTGGTCGATGAACCGGCGGAGCACGCCCCGTCGCGGCAATCGCCACCGCTGGATGGCGCCGCACGGATGCTACCCATGCCGGCCGCTGCCCGAGGAGGAGGCGCGCCCGGTAGCCAGCCTCGGCCGCCCGGCCGGCAGCGCCGCCGACCGCTGGGTGACAATCGCGGTCGCCACCGACGCGCAGTGGCGGGCGCTGTGCGCGGCGATGGACCGGCCCGAGCTAGCGGATGATCCACGCTTCGCCGCCGCGCTCGACCGCTACGAGCGTCAGGATGAGATCGACGCGCTGGTCGGCGCGTGGACAAGTCAACATGCCGACGACGAGGTGATGGAACTGCTCCAGTCGCGCGGCGTGCCGGCCGCCGCGGTGCGTACGCCGCTGACGCTTACACATGACCCCCACCTCGCCGCCCGTGGCTTCTACCGCGAGGTCGCGCACCCGGTCGCCGGCCGCCATCGCGTCGCCGGTCCCCTGTGGAACTCGCTCGATGCGCCGGTGGAGATCCGCGCGCCCGCGCCCGGCTTCGGCCAGCACACCGATACGGTGCTGACCGACCTGCTGGGCGCCCCGGACGATGCTGTCGCGCGGCTCTATCAGGACGGCGTGACGAGCACGACGCCGGTCGCCGGCGGGCCGGCAGGAATGCGGTCGATGTAGACAGGGCCGAGGCCGGCTCATCGTTCGGCTATCCCACTATCGAGGGCGACCCACCGGGTCGCCCTGGCTCCGTTTCGCGCCCATGTGTTCACGGCCGTGCAAATCCGGCCCAATCGCCTGCCTCTGTACTATCCCCGCGCCACCCGGCCGCGCAGAGCCGCCAAGGCGAGCGACATGCTGACCACGCCGACGCCGGAGATCGCGAGGATGCCCTCGATCAGCGGCCGCGGCTGCCAACCGCCATACAGCAGCGAACGCAGCGCCGCCAGCAGATACGTCATCGGGTTGAAGACGGCGACGGCGCCGAGCCAGCCGGTAAGCGCCTCGCGCGGCAGAGTGGCCGTGGTCAG
>JBBQJF010000617.1:0-1700 GCA_038325665.1 Dehalococcoidia bacterium
GCGCCCGAGCGGCTGCTGTATGCCTCGAATGCCGGTGGTAAGTGGGAGCTACATGCCTGGGACCGTGTGGCCGGGACCCATCGGCAGGTCACCGACCGGCCCGAGGGCACGATGCAGGGCCGGCTCGACCCCGCTGGCGAGCGTGTTTGGTGGTTCGATGACCAGCGCGGCGACGAGTTGGGGCGCTGGATCGGTGAGCCGTTCGGCGGCGGACCCGCGTCAGTCGTGGCGCCTGAGATGCCCCGCGCGTACAGCGCCGGGATTGCACTTGCCCGTGACTTCGCGGTGATCGGTTCGTCCACCGAATCGGGGAGCGCGGTGCATCGTGTCCGGTCGGGTGAGCCGCCCCGGCTGCTGTACCATCACCGCGAGTCCGCGTCGGTGTCCGGACTCTCCCGCGACGAGTCGCTGCTGTGTCTCGGCCATTCGGAGCATGGCGACAGCCGCCATCCCGCGCTCCGTGTCCTCGACGTGGACGGGCGCACCGTCGCGGAGCTGGGAGACGGTCCCGGTCGGGGGTTGTGGGCGGCCGGCTGGTCGGGCGTGAACGGTGATGGCCGGCTACTCGTCATGCACGAGCGCCAGGACGCGCGCCGTCCCCTGATCTGGACGCCGGTCACGGGAGAGGTGCGGGAGTTGCCGATCGATTTGCCGGGCGAGATCAGCGCGGGTTGGTATCCCGACGGCTCGGCGCTCGTAATCGTGCACGATTATCGCGGTCGAAGCGAGATGTACCGGCTCGATCTGTCTGATGAGACGATCTCCGCGGTGGTGACCAACGGCGGCACGATTGGCGGTGCGGCCGTCCGGCCTGACGGCGAGATCTGGTACGCGTGGTCCGCGTCGCATCGCGCTCCCGGCGTGTACGCCGCGGTCGGGACGGTGCGCGAGAGTGCCGGCGGCAAAGAGACCGCTGGTGAGGGCAGGGGCGATGCGCCGAATCCGCGGGGGCTGGGCAAGGTGATGACGGAGAGTGGCGGCTCGTCCCATGAGGAGAGCCGCGAGCGGACCGTGCTCCAGCCGTCCGGCCTCGACGCGCCCGACGGCGCGTCGTATCAGACGCACGATGCGAATGGCGTCCCTATCTTTGTCGCTGAACCAGCGGGACCCCGGCCGCATCCGACCGTCTTCTGGATCCACGGCGGCCCCACGGCGCACGACCGCGACGAATACTCGCCGCGCGTCCAAGCATGGGTCGATCACGGCCTCGCGGTCGTGCTGGTCAACTATCGGGGCAGCAGCGGCCACGGCAGGGCGTGGCGTGACGCGATGGAGGGCAATCCCGGCTTCACCGAATTGAAGGACATCGCCAAAGCGCACGACTGGGCGATCGCGTCGGGCATCGCCGGCCGGTCGCGGTGCGTGCTCGCGGGCGGCTCCTGGGGCGGCTATCTGACCTTGCTGGGCCTCGGCACGCAGCCCGAGCGCTGGGCGGCGGGCGTGGCTGTCGTGCCGGTGGCCGACTACGTGGCGGCGTACGAGGATGAGATGGAGCCGCTCAAGGCGTTTGATCGCGCGCTCTTCGGCGGCTCACCCGAGGACAAGCCCGAGCTGTACCGCGAGCGTTCACCGATCACGTATGTCGAGCAGGTGCGCGCGCCGGTGCTGATCCTGGCCGGCGAGAGCGATCCCCGCTGCCCGATCCGCCAGATCGACAACTACATCACCCGCCTCGCACACCTGGAGAAGCCGCACGAGGT
>JBBQJF010000618.1:0-1697 GCA_038325665.1 Dehalococcoidia bacterium
TCAGCCGACCCGGTCCACTCCCGCATACGCCGCGCGTCGACCCGCTGGTCCGGCGGCGAGTGGTGCTCGGGCGATCGTCACGGGGGCGGCCGATCTCCGCGGTCGAGCTGGGCGATCCGGACACACCGTCAAAGATCCTGGTCGTGGGCTGCATCCACGGGAACGAGACGGCCGGGATCGACATCGCTCGCCGACTTCCGCGACTGTCGCTTCAGGCGGAGTCGGACCTATGGGTGATCGACGACCTCAACCCCGACGGCACAGCGGCGGGCACACGACAGAACGCACGGGGGGTAGATCTGAACCGAAACTTCCCTTACCGGTGGCGGCGACTGGGTCAACGCGGCGATCAGCAGTTTTCCGGTGCGGGGCCGCTCTCGGAACGCGAGTCGCGGATCGCCAAGACGCTGATCCTCCGCCTGCGCCCGGCGGTGACGATTTGGTTTCACCAGCCGCTCGGAGTCGTCGACGAGTCGGGCGGCAGTCTCGCCCTGCAGCGGCGCTTCGCCCGGCTTGTGGGCTTGCCGACGCGTCGCTTGGCCCGGTATCCGGGCAGCGCGGTCGGCTGGCAGAGTCATCGGCTGCCGCGCACGACTGCCTTCGTGGTTGAACTGCTATCGGGCCCGTTGTCCCCACGCCAGCTGGCGCGCCAGGCAAGCGGTATCCGCGCCCTCGCCCGATAGCTTCCGGGCCGGCGCGCTGTCGACCTGCCCGACTCCTCCTCACAAGCCCTCGGCGGTCACGGCGGCGCGCCCAGCGCGGCCGCGATCGCCATTCGGGCGCGGCAGCAGCCGCACCTCACGCGCGAAGTTCTGCGCGGCCGTCAGGTAGACAGCCTGGCGCAGGGTGACGCGGAGAGTCGCGGTCGCCGTCGCGGCGCCCGCCGATCCCCCGCCACCGGCATCCGGAGCCTTATCGGGTGCGGGCGCCGTCGCGCCGTTCAGCGCGAGCAGCTGGACGTTCTCCAACGCGAGGAACGTCCGCCCACCGCCCGAGCGGGGCTCGGTCGAGATCACCACATCCACCCGCGAGCCAGGCCCGCCGGCCTCCGACAGCGGCGCCCCACCCGCAACCGGCACCTCCAGCGCGCGCTCGCCCCGTCGCAGACCGCCCCCGCCACCGGTGCCCCGCTCCGAACGCGCGAGCGCGCCCGCCGTGACGTAGGCGCCGCGCGACAACGCGCCCGCGGGCTTCGCGCCCACCGCGTCCCCTGGCGCGGCCAAGGCGTCCGGCGGCACATACCGAGCCGGCACCTCGCGCACGACGAGGTCCCGCGATCCGAGCTTTCTGCCGGCCGGCACGTCGCGGGCGGCGACCACGACCGGCAGCGGTCTGCCCGTGCGCGCCTCGACCGCGCGCACCTTGCCACCGACCTGGGCGGCGGCGATCCCGCCGCATGCCAACGCCAGGGAGAGCAGCAGCAGTCCGCGCCTACGCCGCGCGGCGGCGGTCACTTGCCGACCACCGGGATCTCCACGGCCGCGACGGTGCCCTCATCGGTACGGCGAACGCTGAGCGTGCCACCGGCATCCTCGATTGCACGGGCGGCGATTTCCAGCCCGCGACCACGGCCCTCGGAACCGCCCGCGGCGAGGCCGGCACTGGGCCCGCGGTCGCTGATCTCCACGACGACCGTGTCAGCAGTCGACCGGCCCCGCAACCCAACCGGGCCGCTGCCGTGCTCGAAGGCGTTGGCG
>JBBQJF010000619.1:0-1694 GCA_038325665.1 Dehalococcoidia bacterium
CGGTGGGTCGCGGGCCGCGTCGTCGGTTTCGGCCGGGCGACGAGGACATCCCACCACGCGGCCACCGTGGCGAGCGTCTCGCGGATGTGCCAGGACACCACGTAGCTCATGGGATAGTCCCGACGGTTGGCGGGCACACCCACGGCATCGATCCCGACGGCGCCGCACAGCATCAGCGCGCGGGCGAGGTGGAATTGCTGGGTCACGAGAACCGCCCGCTCCACCGCGAAGACTTCTCGGGCACGATAGCAACTGTTGTAGGTGCGCAGCCCGGCATCATCGAGCAGGAGTGCGCTGTCCGGCACGCCGAGACCGACCGCCGCCCGCCGCATCGCGTCCGGTTCATCGTGGTCGACCGAGCGGTTGTCACCGCTCAGCAGCAATTGCTCGACCTTGCCCAGGTGGTAGAGTTCGGCAGCGGTCGCCACACGGTCATACAGCACCGGCGTCGGGGCGCCACTCGGGGTGAGACCGGCGCCGAAGACGATCGCCGTCCGGCTGGGCGGCACACTCGCGATCGCGTACACCTGTCCCCGGTGCGCCGCCACGGTGCCCGCGCGCAAGGCCACGACCGCGAGTATGACGAGCGACAGCCCCGCCAGCCACAGGCGCGCGACCCGTTTCGCGATCCGCGAGTTCCAATAGCGATCTGTGGTACGCAGCGGAACCACCCTTTATTCGCCATTCGCCGTTTTCGCCGGCCGGGGGCGCGGTTTGGTGCGACGAGCAGCGGCGGCGAGCCGCGCCACGCGATGCGGTACAATCGCCGTGCATCGACTCCCTGCCCATTGTACGGCCCCATCCCATGGTTCGAGGTGGCGTGTGGACTTTGAACTCGACGAGGCGCACCGGCTGTTGCGCGACACCGTGGCCTCCTGGGCCGAACGCGAGATCGACCCGATCGCGGCAGACATGGATCGCACCGACGAATTCCCGCCGGAACTGTGGCACAAGATGGGCGACCTCGGCATCCTCGGCGTGACGGTCGCGCCCGAGTACGGCGGCGCCGGGTTCGACCTGCTGGCCGGCGTGCTCGCCATCGAGCAGATCGCGCGCTTCTCTGGTTCGGTCGCGCTCTCCTACGGGGCGCACGCCAATCTGTGCGTCAACAACCTGTTTCGGAATGGCACTGATCGCCAGCGTGCGGACTATCTGCCCACGCTGTGCAGCGGTGAGAGGGTCGGCGCGCTCGCCATGACCGAGCCTGACGCGGGGTCGGACGCGGTCGGCGGGATGCAGACCCGCGCGGTGCGTGACGGCGATGACTACGTGCTCAATGGCACGAAGATGTACATCACCAATGGCCCCGTGGCGGACACACTCGTCCTATACGCCAAAACCGCGCCGGAGAAGCGCCAGCACGGCATTACCGCCTTCATCATCGAGAAAGGCATGCCCGGCTTCAGCGTATCGCGCAAGCTCGATAAGTTCGGCCATCGCGGCTCCCCCACCGGCGAATTGGTGCTGGAGGATGTGCGCGTACCGGCGGCGAACGTATTGCGTGAGGAGAATCAGGGCGTCGCCGTGATGATGTCCGGCCTCGACAGCGAGCGGGCATTCCTCGCCGGCGAATCGCTCGGTCTGGCGGAGCGGGCGCTGGAGCTGTCGATCTCCTATGCCAAAGAGCGCAAGCAGTTCGGCCAGCCGATCGGCAGCTTTCAGCTGATCCAGGGCAAGCTCGCGGACATGTACGT
>JBBQJF010000620.1:0-1692 GCA_038325665.1 Dehalococcoidia bacterium
TATGAATACGGCGTCCAAGCGGCTCACGGTGTTGAAGTCGTTCGGGGCATTTGGGCTCGGTGACCACCCGATGAACCGCCCTTGGGCCGGATCCAAGTGCCAGATGGCCACGAGCGCCCCAGAAGGACTGACCGCCGCGGCCACCGCACTGGTGGGCGTGCCATCCGGCCAGGTTAGCGAGACGTTGTTGCATCCTTGGAACAACTGGACCTGCTCGACCATGCCTGGTGTCGGACTCGGACACACCGGGGGCGAGATGACAACCGGCATCGCGGACTGCACGCTCGGGCGCGAGCGATACGCCTGGAGCGCGGTCCTTTCGGTTCCCGGCGATACAGCGACTGTGGCCGCGATGGATCCGTCGCCAAAGCTTTGTTCCTGGCCGGGCGTCGCCCCGGCCGCAGCGTGCGCCGCCGCCCGCTCGTCGGCCGGAGTTCCAGGCTGGAACACGACCCGGAGCACCCCTGGCGCCTCTCCATCGGGCCGGCACTGCGATGACTGCATGGCACTCGGCCCCGACGGTACGGTCGCTGTCGAAAGAGGAGTTGGGGACGGTGAGACCGGCGCCTGCGCTGAGGCATGCAATCCACCGCCAACGCTGATGGCGCAGGCGACTGTGATGCCGATGAACAAGATCACGGTCGCAGCCAAGCCGCGGTTGTCGTTCAGCATAGCTTCTCCTTTGGTGATTCGTTACCACAATCCTGTCTCGTGCATAACGCTACCTTCGGCCGCAACGCTTCACATCAGGCCACGCCTCCAAGTTGATCCCGCACAGCCGCCCTGATGCTTGCGGGTGCGCCGAGCATCGGGGCGGCATGAGTGGGCCCGGAGACTCCCCAGCACCCAGACGCGTGTCACCTGAAGTGATCGGTGGTCCGCATGACCTGCTGTTATCGGTTTACGAGGAAGTACGGCCCGCAGTCGACGCGTGCGTTCCGGTGTCGGACGACCAGCCGGTAGTAGGCATACGAGTCGCGCGGCGGGGTAACGTTGATCCACTTGTCACCCCGATCCATGCGAGCGTACCACGCCACCGACCCGGCCGCCGTTCTGGTCTCTGTACCGTACGGCGTAAAGCTGATATCCGGATCGATCGTTCCGGAGCAGCCAAATGAGGAATCACCGCAACCGCCCGCCGCGTACAGCCAGACGGATGTCAGCGGAGAGCGCGCATCGTAGTCGATGTTGTCGGCGCGGAGCCGCTGAGGGAGGACGCAGCCGCCGTCCTGGGCAATCTCACCAGTCGAGCAGCCGGCGCCGAGTGCCGACCACCGTTCCGACTCCATATAGGCAAAACCGATCGGGTCGTAGGTACCGATGCATGAGCCGATGCCCTTATTGTTCGTCCGCTGCGACGACCCACCCCGATGACCCGACTGCTGACGAAGCTGACCCACACCGGGCTACCTATGAGGGCAAGAGCGTTCACGCCCTATACTCGTCGTATCACACCGAGGGAGGGCGCCGCCGATGCGAGCCGTGTTTGTCATGATTAAGGCGGAACCGGCGCATGTCGCCGACGTGGCCGCGCGAATCGCCGAGTTGGACACCTTCTCCGAGGCGTACTCGATCTCCGGCGAGTATGACATCCTCGCCAAGCTGTACGTCGAGAATTTCGACGACCTCGGCCGGCTGGTGACCGAACAGATTCACGGCATCCCGCACATCCGCGACACCTTCACCATCCTC
>JBBQJF010000621.1:0-1690 GCA_038325665.1 Dehalococcoidia bacterium
CCGTCGTGGACGGCGAGCACACACATCCCAGCGTTGAGGCGGCAGGTCAACCATGATCAAGAATGAGATCGCGCGGCTCGTGCAGCAGGCCGCATCGACCGCTATGGAGCAGGGAGCGCTGCCGTCCGTGCCGCTGCCGGAGATCACCCTCGACCGCCCCCGCTCACCCGAGCACGGCGATTACGCCAGCAACCTGCCGCTGCGGTTGCAACGCGGCGTCGGCGGCCGCCCGCTCGACATCGCCGAGAAGATCCGCGCTCACCTGCCGCCATCGCCGATGATCGGCGCCGCGGAGGTCGCGCCCCCCGGCTTCATCAATTTCCGGCTCAGCGACGCGTGGCTGGCCGCCCAGGTCGAGATGATCCTCGGGACGGGTGAGTCGTTCGCGGACAGCGCCATCGGCAACGGCGAAAGGGTGCAGATCGAGTTTGTCAGCGCCAACCCCACCGGCGCGCTGCACGTCGGCAATGGCCGCGGCGCCGTGTTCGGCAGCGCTCTCTTTGCCGTGCTGGAGGCGACCGGCCACCACGTCCAGCGTGAATTTTATGTCAATGACTCCGGCACGCAGGTGCGGTCCTTCGGCCGCTCCGTGTACGCGCGGTATCAGCAGGTGGCCGGGCGCGACGCCCCCGTCCCCGAGGATGGTTACCCGGACGAGTACCTGATCGACGTGGCCCGTGAATTGCATGCGGTCCATGGCGAGGCGCTCCTGCGTCCCGAGGGTGATCCGGGACCGGATGAAATTGGGCCGCTGGCGATTGATGTGGTGGTGCGCCGCATCGGCGACGACCTGACCGCGCTCGGCGTTCACTACGACGTATGGTTCCGCGAGGGGGCGCTGTACGAATCCGGCGGTCAGTATGACCGCACGATGGCCGAGCTGCGCCGGCGGAGCTTCGTCGCCGAAAAAGAAGGCGCGGTGTGGTTCACCTCCACCGATGTCGGTGAAGATAAGGACAACGTGCTCGTGCGCTCGTCGGGCGCGCCCACCTACTTCGCCTCCGACATCGCCTATCACTACAACAAATTCGTGGAACGTGGGTTCAGCCGGGTGATCAACATCTGGGGCGCCGATCACCACGGGCACGTATCGCGCTTGAAGGCGGCGGTGGGGGCGTTCGGCATTGACCCCGAGCGGCTGAAAATCCTGCTGTACCAACTCGTGATGATCAAGCGCGGCGGCGAGTCGGTACGGCTGTCCAAGCGGGCCGGCAACATCATCCTTCTGCGAGATCTGATCGATGAAGTCGGACTCGACGCCTGCCGCTTCTTCTTCCTCCAGCGCTCGGCGGACTCGGCGCTCGACTTCGACATCGACCTCGCCAAGAGTCAGCGCGATGACAATCCTGTCTATTATGTCCAGTATGCTCACGCCCGCATCGCCGGTATCCTCCGCACCGCCGCCGAGCGCGGCCTGTTCCCCGACCGTGGCGACGTGCGACTTCTGACACACCCGGCAGAACTGGCGCTGATCCGCAAGATGCTTCAGCTTCCCGAGACGCTCGAGCAGATCGCGCGCTCACTCGAACCGCATCATCTGCCCTACTACGCCACCGATCTCGCCGCGACCTTCAACGGGGACTTCTACCGTGACGTGCGGGTGATCACCGATGACGAGACGCTGACCCTGGCGCGGCTGAAGCTCGTCGCTGCCGCGCGCATCGCCCTCGCGCGCACACTGCATCTCATG
>JBBQJF010000622.1:0-1686 GCA_038325665.1 Dehalococcoidia bacterium
TGAGTGGCTTCGCGCGCATCCTGGCAGGCGCATCCTCCACGTTTCCGTGCAGAGCGCCGCTATCGGCGCGTCACTGCATGTGACGGCACTCGTGGCATACAGCGACGACCTCGGCGCGGCCGTGTTGCTGGGTGAGGCCGACGCCATGACCACCGAGGACGTGCCGGTCGCCGTCTCGCTGGCCGAGGAGATCGTGGCGGAAGCCCAGCACGACTCCGATGAGCGCGGATGACCCGTGAATGCATCCGGCCCACATCCCGGGACATTGCTCGCGTGCGCGATCTCGATGGGGCCGGATCGCGGAGGGGTTGCCCCGCTGAGCAACCCCTCTCCCGTGCATCCCGCGCGACAGCACCTCGCGTGTGGACGCCGCTCAGGCGGTGCGGGCGCGACGGCCGAAGCGATCGACCTCGCGACGCAGGTCCAGAGGGGCGATGATCGCCCGACGTTCGTGCTCACCCCACTGGTCGCGCGGGACCATCCACATGATCTCGAACTCATTCCCGTCCGGGTCGCGCCCATACAGCGACTTGGTCGCGCCGTGATCGCTCTGGCCGGTGAGTGCGCCCGCCTCCACGAGGACGGCGGCGGCAGACGCCAGATCCTCCATGTCCGGCACCTCCCAGGCCAGGTGGTCCAGTCCGGTCGCGCCGCGGGGCGGCCGGGGCGCGTTTGGCCCGACGGCAAGCAGACCGTGGTCATGATGGTTCGCGGAGCCGGCGGCGCGTAGGAAGGCCATCATGCCCCGTTCACGCGCGATCTCCTCGAACCCGAATACCCGCCGGTAGAAGTCGACGGCCGGATCTAGCTCGCGCACGTACAGCACGGCATGATTGAGGCGGGCGACCGCGATCGGGGCGGCGTTGGTTGTCATTGTGTGTTCTCCTCCATGTGCCGGGACGGATTGCGCCCTTCCACACACTTACTATCTGTAAGTGACTTTAGACCCGTCCCTGGTACGTGTCAAGCCCGCGACCGGACGCGGGGCACTTCCGAAGGTTGCACCCGAGGCGCCGCTGCCATTACTCGCGCCGCGGCAGCGAGCGACCTACCGAACGCCGGCCGCGGGCCATGGTATCTCCATCGGGCGCTGTCCTTGCGCCTAGCTCGACAAGTGCGTCAAGCTGGTCCTCACGGGATGTACACGACCGTCGCCGCGATAGCGAGGCGACGACGAATGGAGGGATGCGCTCATGGCAAACCGGCTCGCGGGTAAGGTCGCGATCGTCACGGGCGGAGGCCGGGGTATCGGTCGGGCGGAGGCGTTGCTGCTGGCGGACGAGGGAGCCGCCGTCATCGTCAATGACCTCGGCGGAGATTCCGCGGGCGCCGGCGGATCGAGCGGCCCGGCCGACGAGGTGGTCGCCGAGATCAAGGACAAGGGCGGCAAGGCGGCCGCAAACTACGACAGCGTCGCCTCGATGCAGGGCGGCGAAAATATGGTCAAGCAGGCGCTCGATACCTTCGGCCGGCTCGATATCCTGGTCAATAACGCCGGTATTCTGCGCGACCGCATGTTGTTCAACATGACTGAGGACGAGTGGGACGACGTGGTTGCCGTCCATCTCAAGGGGCATTTCACGGCGACAAAATTCGCCTCAATCGTCATGCGCCAACAGCGCTCCGGCCGGATCATCAACACCTCGTCGGAATCGGGGTTGGGCAACATGGGTCAGGCCAACTACT
>JBBQJF010000623.1:0-1661 GCA_038325665.1 Dehalococcoidia bacterium
CGCCGTCGCCGCCATCCCCAACGGCACATGGGTAGAGCATATGCCCTGGACGTTTGGCCTGTTCAAGGAAGTACCCCAGATCGAAGCGGACGGCATGATGAGCGTGCCGCAACGCCCCGGCCTCGGCCTGGAGTTCGACGAAGAGGCGCTGGAGCGGTACGCGATGGAGTGAGCCAAGGCGCCCGAGTAGCACACGGTTGGTCTAAGGGCGACCCGTCACAACGTATACCGAGTGACCCGCTCTATTCTGCAAGGCCCCTGACCACGGACACGCCGGCCGCGACCAGGCCGACCCGCCGGGTCGCCCCCGCGTGGGGGCGACCGTGTCCGTCGGTACGGGCAACCCGATGGGCCGCCCTCGGCCGCGGAGAACCGCACCACTGTTCTGAGAACGCTCGATCTAACATTTGATCACCTTTATTCGATACCTTGCTATCCGTACTAGACACTCCTATACTCCCCCCGTCCGCGATCGCGCTCGCCTGTACGGAAGGGAGAATGGCACATGGTCCTGGTATACGACGACATCATCGTGGGGGCCGGTTCATCCGGTGCGGTGCTGGCGGCACGGCTGAGCGAGGACCCCGGCCGCAAGGTCTTGTTGCTGGAGGCGGGGCCGGATTTTCAGAGCATCGAGACCACACCGCACGATCTGCTCAACGCGCGCTCAATGTCGCTGAGCGCGCACGACTGGGGTTGGACCGCGGAGGCGATGCCCGGCCGCTCGATCATCTTCCCCCGTGGGAAGACGACGGGCGGCTCCTCGGCCGTCAACGCGACTGTTGCGCTGCGCGGCAATCCGTCCGATTACGACGAATGGGCGGCCCTGGGCAATGACGAATGGTCGTGGGAGAAGGTACTGCCCTCCTTCCGCAAACTTGAAGACGATCAAGATCGCAGTGGCGACTGGCACGGCAAGGGCGGACCGGTGCGCATCCGTCGCTGGCGCCACGACGAGATCCGCCCGATCCAGCAGGCGTTCTTCGACATCTGCCGCCGCCTCGGCTATCGCGAGGTCGATGATCATCACATTCCCGATGCCACCGGCGTCGGTCCGATCCCGCAGAATCAGCACGAGTTCACGCGACTGTCCACGGCGATCGCCTACCTCCTGCCGGCGCGAGGGCGCCCCAACCTGACGATCCAGCCACACAGCCTCGTCAACCGGGTGCTGGTGGATGGTGGACGCGCGACTGGCGTCGAGGTCGAATTCGCGGGAGAAGTACAGCAGGTGGCGGGCGCACGTATCACTCTCTCGGCCGGAGCGGTCTCCTCGCCGGCGATCCTGCTGCGATCCGGCATTGGCCCGAAGGCGGATCTGCTCGCGCACGGTATCGAGCCGCTGATCGACTTGCCTGGCGTCGGCAACAACCTGATCGATCATCCGCTGGCGGCTGTCTTTCTGGCGCCGAAGCCAGGAGCGCTCGACCTGAACGAGCCGTTCATTCAGGTAATCCTGCGCTACACCACCCCCGGCTCGGATGACTTCAACGATATGCAGCTCTATATGCTCAGCCACCAGGAGCTTGCTCCTCTGGGCGGCGAGGCCGCGGCAGCAATGATCGGAACCTCCGTCGCCTTCGGCATCGGCGCGTCGTTGCAGCGGCCTCGTTCACGCGGCCGGCTGACGCTCGCCGGCACGGACCCGCACGTCCAGCCCA
>JBBQJF010000624.1:0-1655 GCA_038325665.1 Dehalococcoidia bacterium
TCGAATTCCTTCTTGGCGACCTTGGCGCTCTTGGCGTCTTGGCGGTTCGATCCTCGCTCAAGCCGGCGAGTATGCCCGCCATGCGGCCAGCAGCTCGGCCTCGCGCTCGGGATCGAGGCCGTTGCGGCGTTCGGTATCGGCGGGTCGGGCCGCATCCCAGGCGAGGGTGTCGCGGATTGTGGCGGCGAGGGGACGGAAGCTGAGGCCGGCCGCGACCGCCTTGGACACGTTGATGGCGGCGAATCCGGTGTACTCCTCGGTGTCGGGCACCCACAATGGCAGTTCTGTCCAGGGCGTGACGCCGTGTTCGGTGAGGAACCGCTCGCTCACCCAGACAGGGCGCGCGTCCGAACCGCTGACGGTCGTGCAGTCATCGAGCATCCGGCCGAAGGTCAGCTCGTGGTCGGGGCCGGTGGCGTTGAAGACGCCGGTGGCCTCCGACTCGACCATGCGGATCGTCCATTCGGCCAGGTCGCGGGCATCGATAATCTGGATCACGCGGTCGGGACGCCCCGGCGCGAGCACATCGCCGCCGCGCGCCACGCGAACGGGCCAGTAGGTGAAGCGGTCGGTGGGGTCGTACG
This sequence comes from Dehalococcoidia bacterium, assembly GCA_038325665.1. Taxonomy (GTDB): domain Bacteria; phylum Chloroflexota; class Dehalococcoidia; order CAUJGQ01; family CAUJGQ01; genus CAUJGQ01. The sequence goes on from JBBQJF010000624.1 coordinate 585, forward strand.
GGCCGACGATCAGGCCGGGGCGGACCGTGAGCACCCGCCCCGGCATCGCCGCCTCCGCCGCCCGTTCGCACAACGCCTTGAGCGGGCCGTAGTTCGCTCCGCCGGCATCCTCGACGGATTCATCGTCGAGCGTGCCCAACGGCGCTTCCTCACTGATGCCGCGCACGCGGTAGCCGGCGTACACGGAAGTGGTCGAGACGAACGTGTAGTGTCGCACGTTGTCCGCCAGCAGATCGGCCGAGGCGCGCACGATTCGCGGGACATAGCCTGCCACGTCAATCGCGGCATCCCATTGCCGGCCCTCGAGCGCCGCGAGGTTGCCATCACGATCGCCCCGCAGCTTCTCGACATCGGGGAACAGCTCGGGGTTGGTGTTGCCCCGATTAAACAGTGTCACCTGGTGTCCCCGCGCCAGCGCCGCCTCCACCGTGTGACGGCCGAGAAACACCGTACCACCGAGAATCAGCAATCTCACTCGCGCCTCCTGGATGCCGGAATGAGAGCGCGACGCATGGCGCGGACCGTCCGACGTGGGGCGAGCCTCACCTGACGCGCATTCCTCAATCATTGTGCCCGAGGCGACGAGCAGGAGCTTGCATCACCCGCAAACCGCGATGATGCGAGCAACCAGAAGCACCACCCGTGACCATCACGACAACCGCGGTCCGAGCGCGGGACGGGGAACATTGTAGGGACGCGCCTCGCCGCGTGCAGTCAGCGACAGACCCCTGCCGCGGTGGCAGTCGTCCGCCCGCCCATCGCGAGAGTATGCATCGTCGGATCGGCCGGCTGGATAGCCTTCAACCGCGAAATACCCAACCGCCCCCCGGTAGGGGCGACCCGGTGAGTCGCCCAGGTGGCGCCCTGGACCAAGCCGAGGAATACTCCGCTGCCGTGACGCCCGGGCCGCGCCCAGGGCGTTTGGTCGTGCATGCGAGCGAGACCGCTTAATTCGGAATGGTTGCCCCGGCCGATGGCCAACGCGCGAACGTCGTGGGGACACCCGTCACCCACCAGCCGTACGGGAACTTTACCAGGTCTGACCAGCGGCTAACGCGCGAAGGCTGGGGT
>JBBQJF010000625.1:0-1633 GCA_038325665.1 Dehalococcoidia bacterium
GCGGTGTCGGCCGAGACGAGATTGTTGACCGGGTCCACCCAGTCGCGCTGCGATTCGTGCAGTTCGGCCACCGTGCCCGCCCGCAGCATCGGCCGCAGCGGCTCGAATCGCCCGCACGGGGCATCGGTTGCCGTATAGCGCAGCGACAACGCCACGCCGTTACGCGGCTCGCCGTGAACGACCGGCCCGTGTCGCGTGCGCCACACATCGATCTCGACCTGCATCCCACCTCGGACACCGATCGCCGCGCGGCGGCGTTCCGCCGTCTCCCACCCGGCCGGCGTCCGGTAGCGCGTCGCGTCGTCGGGGTCGAACTGTTCGATGTAGAGGTCCTGGTAATCGGCGCTGGTGTGGGTGATGTTCCATACCACACGCCCGTTGTGGCCGAAGTGGGGGAACGCGGGCACACCGGGAAATGTGGCGCCGATCACGTCGAACTCGGGGCAAGCGACATGGACCTGCCAATAGACGCTGGGCACGTCGAGGGCGCGGTGCGAATCGTTGCAGATCACCGGCATCCCGGTGGTCGTGCGCGACCCGTGTACCGCCCACGAGTTCGACCCGGCCTCCACCTCGGCGAGGAAGCCGAGGTGCGCGGCGGCGGCTTCGAGGTCAGCTGCCGCCTGTTCGAACAACCGCGCGACCGCGCCGCCCGGCGGCAGGATCACGGCCGACGCGAGCGGCGAGCGCTGGTCAAGTTTCGCGTAGGCGTCCGGGCCGATACGGGCCAGAAGTCGCGCCTGCGTCAGTTTCTGTTGCCACACACCCATAAGCACATGGCGAATCGTGTAGGCGGCGACGGCGTGCCATGGCTGCCACGGCTCCGGCTCGATCTCGGCCAGTGCGTACTCCACCGGCAGCGGCTGACCCAAACCGAGGAAGGCGTTCACGCCCGCCGCATACGCCGCGAACATGGCCCGCGTCTCCGGCGTCATCGCGTCCACCTCGGCCCGCGCCGCCCGCTCGATGTCCAGCCGCCGCGCGAGGATGTCGCCCTGCACCGCGTCGGGGCCGGCGACCTCGGCCCAACGGCCGGTGGCGCGGCGGCGGTCGTACTCCATCTGCCACAAGCGGTCCTGAGCAGCGGCAAAGCCCTGCCCGAACCAGGCGTCGTGCTCGTTCTCGGCACGGATATGCGCCACCCCGTGGGCGTCACGCCGGATCGTGATGGCGGCGGTCAATCCTGACAGGGCGATATCGCCGTCCAGCAGCGATGGCGCGGTCGGGGCAGTCGCCGGTTGCGCGTGGGTCATGGCCTCTCCTCCGTGTGCGACTGGATGAATGCTATCAGGGGCGACATCCACCCGCTCATATGCCGAGCTTCACCCGAATCAGCGTTCGCAATGTGTGTGCCGTCCGCCGCGCCAGATCGGCGTCCCCGAGCGTGGCCGATGTACCGGGATACCGCACTTCCACGGCGAAGGTCGTGAGGTAGCGCAGATCATGCAGGTAAGGCGTGACCTCGGGTAGGGAGGTCGAACAGAGCTTCGCGAGCGCTTCAAGATCGTGGGTCCGAGGAAACGGCGTCGATTGCTCCGTCAGATACGCCTTCAAATATTCCTCAACTGCCTGTTGGCAAAGAAAGCAGACAACATCAGGGACAGGGTTCGTTCCCTGCATCTGCGCATCCACC
>JBBQJF010000626.1:0-1628 GCA_038325665.1 Dehalococcoidia bacterium
CCGGTTACTGGTCACCTACGTGGCCGGCCCCTATCCTGATTCCGGTCAAACCGATGCGATCCGTCGCTGGATCGCGCAAGGCGGTCGCTGGGTGGGACTGCATGGCACGAGCGGCGGACGCGCGACCAGGGTCTCAGCGGACGACCGCCGACGGCGCATGGTCAAACTCGACCACCACGAGCTACTGGGTGGGTTCTTTCTCAATCATCCGCCGATGCGCAAGTTCCGGGTCGATGTCGGCGACGCGCCCGACAGCCTGACCGACGGGCTGCCCACCTCGTTCGACGTAATCGACGAGCCGTACATGATCGAGGTGCAAGACCCATCCTCGACCCGCATCCTGCTGACGGCCGAAATCGGGCCGGACACCTCGCCGCCGGGCTTCGGCTTCGTCTACGACGAGGACACCGCACTGATGTCCGACGGCAGGACGCGGGCGCTCGGCTACACCCGCGACGTCGGCAACGGCGGCGTCACTTACATCGCGCTCGGCCACTGCCACGACGCCGCCACCAACTCGCAGCCGTTCGTCGATCCCAACGTCGATCCGGCGGGGAAGACGCCGCCCACCCTGCGCTACACTTGGGAGGCGGACGCATTCCAGCGGTTGCTTCGCAACGCGATCACCTGGGGCATGGGCGCCTGACACCGGTGCAGACGACATTTGGATGGTCAATCCTGCTTTGTGGCGGATCCCGCGCCAGTGCTCGTAGTCAGCGATACGGTCCGTCACTGGTCGGGTGAGGTCCATCGGTAGCGTATCGCTCCGTCACCGATGGACCTCGCCGCGCGATCATCCAACCCGGATCGGCTCGACGCTCATCTCGCCCCAGCCGGTGAGAATGGAACGGAGACGCTGCTCGATACCGTCGGTGACGAGGGTGCTGCCCAGGCTGAACTCCAATTCGTCGTGACTCGTCTGGAGGGTCAGCCGTACCTCGTCCGCGCCGGGATAGGCGCGCAACGCCTGCACGAGCTCGTTGAGACGGCGGCGGTCGTCGGCCTCATCCGCCGTCTCGCGCACGGCGATCCGCAACCGCCGGGGCGCGCGCTCGCCGTCGGGCAGCGGCTTGGGCGGCGGCTCACCGGGACGGCCCCGGCGGGCCGGCGGTGTTGGGTGTTGGGCGTTGGATGTTGGGGCGCTCGCCGCGCCGTTGGTATGTCCGTTGCGATAGGAGCCGTTGGGTGCGGCCGGCGGTCCCGATGCGCCCTCTATGCCGCCCGCGCCAGCCACCCAACTGTCCAGTGAATCACCGGGGACACGCCCGCCATCGTAGGGGCGGCCCGATGGGCCGCCCTGCCCGCCAAACCCCCGGCCTGGTGGCTCGCCGTGGCCGGGGCCGCCGTTCCAGTTGCCATGACCCCAATCGCTGCCCTGGTTATCTGGATCGCCCTCCCCCGCGCCCCAATCCGCACCCCCCGGCGCACCGAGGCCGTCATCCTGGACGCTCCGCGTGGCGCCGGCGGTTGGTGCGACCGGCGCGCCGATTTGGGCGCTGCCGCCGCTCAGGCCGGTCTGCTCGTCCCAGGACTGCACATCGTTCACGGTGACATCAAGGCGGTCGTCGCGGGTCTTCACCTTGATCGCGAGCAGGAGAATGCGGCCGGTCTGCCACATGTCGCGTGTG
>JBBQJF010000627.1:0-1610 GCA_038325665.1 Dehalococcoidia bacterium
GCGAATTCGCCGTACCCATTCCGGTTTAACCGCGACCTGGATCGGCGTGCAATACTAACGGGGGAGGCAGCGAGCCTCCCCCGATTGCGGTCACGGTGAGGGTCGCCGCGACGGCAATCGCGCCACCGCGGGGATAGAGCTGATGACGGCGGCGACGGCCGAGATGCACGAGCGTGGGGACCGCCACCTCATGGGACCGGGGCCGGCCGTGGCGGTGGTGATCTTCACCGTGCGGTCGGGGGCGTTGCACGCGCTGCTGATCCACCGCGCCGCAGGGCCGGATCGCGACATGTGGGCGCTGCCCGGCGGGTCGCTGCTCCCCGGTGAGACGCTCGATGCCGCCGCCTCGCGGGTGCTGGTGCGCGAGACCGGCGTCAGCGATGTGTTCCTCGAACAGCTCTACACCTTTGACCCCGATGACGCGGCGCGCGAGGCGTCTTCCGTCACGGTCAGCTACTTCGCCCTGATCGCGGCCAACCGGGCGCGACTGGCGCCACGCGAGACCTGGCAGCCAGCGTGGCGTCGCATCGATCAACTCGGCGAACTGGCGTTCCACAACAACACGATCATCGACTACGCGCTGCGGCGGCTGCGGGCGAAACTGGAGTACACCAACGTCGTCTACAGCTTGATGCCCGACGAGTTCACCCTGACCGAGCTCCAGCGCGTCTACGAGACGATCCTCGGCCGCCCGCTAGACAAGCGCAACTTTCGCCGCCGCATGCTCTCCCTTGAGATTGTCACCGCCGCTACCGGGCGCTCGGCCGGCGGCGCCCACCGCCCCGCCCAGCTCTACACGTTCGTCTCACGCCGGCCGATGGTGTTTTGATGCCTCACCCAACACGGCTCATTCGGCTTCTCCGGGTCGGTGAGAGATTTGAGGTTTGGACCCCTGCTGGTGCGTTGGGCGCCAGCGCCGACATCATCGCGACCCGCGGCCAGTCGCGCAGTAAGTCATGCGTCAACGCGGTCGGTGCACCGACATCGTGATGTCATTGACGGTCCGTCCTAGGTGCTCATGAGACGTTGATTCTTGGCCCGGTGATGAGACGTGGCCCATGGTGACCGCGGCGCCTGCTTCGGGTTGCCTCCGAGCAGCGAGCATAGGGGGGCGTTATCGACACGGCGTCGCGGGACTTGCCAAGGGCGGCGTGGTCAACCCTTCACGTAGGCGAACTTCTCGGCCACCTTGCCGTCGCGCACCCGGAACAGGTCTACACCGCGGACGTGTCCCGACTGGTCATCGCCCGCGCCCCATGTGTAGCGCCAGCGCACGATCGCGCGGTCCCCGGCGGCGAAGCACTCCTCCTCCTCGAAATGTGCCCGCGGCGAGTCGCGGAAGAACCCCTCCCAGAACGCTCGGACGGCGGCTCCGCCAACGTACCTTTCGCCATCCGGCGGCGGAGTGTTCTCGAACACACAGTCCTCGGTCATCGCCGCCATGACGCCGTCCACGTCGTGCTGATTGAACGCGGCATTGAAGCGGGCCACCGCCGCCAGTGTCGTTGCCGTCCGCGTATCCTCGGTCATCAATCCCTCCTCCCGTCATCATCGAGACCGGCCATGCGGGTCCGGAGTCGAGTATAGCGGGTGCGCCGTCCAGCGCCATG
>JBBQJF010000628.1:0-1594 GCA_038325665.1 Dehalococcoidia bacterium
GACGCCTCGGCGGCGCCGAGCAGGCGCGCGGCAAGCAGCGGGCGGCCCTCGATACCAAGCACGGCCGCCATACCCTCCAGGCACTCCGCCACCAGTTTCTGGTTCCCCAACTGGCCGGCGATCGTCAAACTTTCCGTGAACAGCACCCGCGAGATCGCGATGTCACCCTCTCGCCACGCCAATTGACCGAGGCCGTGAAGGGCGAACGCCACTCCCCGCTCGTCGCCCAGTTCCCGACGGATCGCGATGCTCTCGTCGAACAAACGGTGCGCCCGCGCCTGGTCGCCTTCCTGTTCGGCGAGGTGGGCGAGGTTGTTCAGCGTCATGGCGATGCCCTGGCGATCACCGGTCGCCCGTTTGGTGAGCAGGCTCTCCTCATAAAACCGGCGGGCGTGCCCGCGCTCGGCCTGTAGGTGGGCCACCAGTCCCAAATTATGGAGGGAATTGCCGATCCCCCAGCCGTCCGCGGCCTGCCGCCGGATCGCCAGCGCTTCCTCGAAACGGATCCGCGCCGTCTCGGAATCGCCCCGCGTCACGTCGGCCAGGCCGAGATTAGACAGGGCCGTCGCGACACAGCGCATGTCGCCCGCGGCGCGGGCGAGTGCCAGACTCTCGTCGTGAAAGCGACGGGCCGCCGTGTAATCGGCCTGATTGCGGGCGAGCACCCCGGCACTGTTGAGCGCCTTTGCCCGCGAAGCGGGTGGGGCATCGCCGGCGCGCGTGAGCGCCTGCTCCAGCCAGCGCCGCCCCTCGGCGAAGTGGCCGCGCAACTCCCAATAGCGCCAGAGGGCGGCCGCGAATCGCAACCCGATTGTCGAATCGCCATCCTCGTTGAGACACCAGGCGAGCGCCACCCGCAGGTTGTCGTGCTCGTCCGCGTGCCGCTCAAGCCACCACGCCTGCTCCGGTCCGAGGAGGGCGCGTTCTCCCTCCTCGACCCAGGTCAGATAGTAGTCGCGGTGCCGCGCCCGCGCATCCGTCGCGGGGTCGCGCTCGCGGAGCCGCAGATCGGCGTACTGGCGTAGGGTTTCTAGCAGCCGGTAGCGCAGCTCTCCATGCCGCTCCTCGGTCGCCACGAGCGACTGGTCGACCAACCGGGCGAGGCCGTCCAGCGCACGGACATCGCCGCCGACCGCGTCGACCGCCTCGAGCGTGAAGCCGCCGGCAAAGACCGAGAGCCGCTCGAAGAGCCGCCGCTCGGGTTCGCTCAGCAACTCATAACTCCAGTCGAGAAGCGCGCGGAGCGTCTGATGGCGGGGACGCGCTGCGCGGCTGCCGGCCGTCAGCAGCCCGAAGCGATCATCGAGCCGCCCCGCTATCTGCTCCACTGACAGCACGTTCAGCCGCGCGGCGGCGAGTTCGATGGCCAGCGGAATGCCATCCAACCGGGAGCAGATGTGCGCAACGGCCGCGGTATTCGCCTCGGTTACCGCGAACCCGGCGCGCACCGCCCGGGCGCGCTCCACGAACAGGCGTACCGCCTCGTAACCGGCCAGGGACAGCGGGTCGATACCGGCGGATGGCTCCGGTGAGGTGAGCGACGGGACACGCCGAACGACTTCGCCGGTGAGTCCGAGTGTCTCGCGGCTCGTCG
>JBBQJF010000629.1:0-1582 GCA_038325665.1 Dehalococcoidia bacterium
GGACCTCATCAGCCGCCCGAACGTCCGGTTCCGCTGCGGTAACTATTACCAGATACACTGCGTCAGAAACCGCCCTCGCGGGTTGTCCGGCGAAAAAGATAGGGTTACTGATCGGCGCGATGGTTTGATTATGATCCAGGACGCGTCAAACGCAGCCACTGAGTCGGCATCGCGATAAAAAAAATTCGGGGAGTGATGTATCAGCAGGTTGGCTGGGTCACGAACCCGCCGCTGCCCGCCGGCTGACCCCCTACCCCGCTTCGACCTCGTCGTCGTCCGGCACCCGCGAGTCCACGGGTGCGGGCGCGTGGGCCGGGTCGGGGGCGGCGCCGGCGAGGAGGCAGTCCGCCAGATAGGCATGGGCGGGGGCATCGGTCCTGGCGAGAAGGGCATCGAGCGGAGACGTCGGCACACGCGACTCGCGCACCTGCATCGAGGGGTAGCTGCCGTCGGTGCGCCGCGGTGCGTAGCGGCACCAGAACCCGAGGTGCCACAGCAGGAACTCCCGGATCCGGGTGGTGGCGTACTCGTCCTCCCCCCAGTGCGCCTTCGCCAGTGCGGTGTAGCGCTGGTAGATGGCCAGCCGATCCTCGGGGGTCATGTCGCGATCCCCCTCGGCCGCTTCCCGGAAGATCCATGGCTTGATCAGGGCGCCGCGGGCGATCATCACTCCTGCGCATCCCGAGCGCTCGAGGCCGGCGCGGATCTCGTGTGCAAACAGCAGGTCGCCGTTCCCGATCACCGGCACGGCAACGGCCGCGGCCACTTCGCCGATCGCGTCCCAGTCCGCGGCGGTCGTGTAGCGCGCCTGGCGGGTCCGGCCGTGCACGAAGATCGCGTCCGCGCCGCTGTCCACCGCGGCGGCCGCCACTTCGAGATAGTTGCGCGCCTTGTCGTTCCACCCGAGCCGGATCTTCACCGTCACCGGGGTGTCCGGCACGCTCGCCTTCATCGCCGAGACGATGCGGCCGATGCGGGCGGGCTGCCGCCCCAGCGCCGCGCCCAGGCCCTTCCGGGTGAAATGATCGATCGGGCAGCCGAGGTTGACGTCCACCAGCTGCGCCCCGCGCGAGGCGACCAGTGCCGCGGCCCACGCCATTTCCTCCGGGTCGTTGCCCGCCAGCTGCACGCCGAAGCAGGGTTCGTCCGGCGCCTTGCGGATCAGGGCGAACTCGCCGCGGCGGCGCTGCTTGAGCTTTCGCGCCACCGTCATCTCGCTCATGGTCACGCGCGCCCCGAGCTCGACGCAGAGCTGGCGGTAGGGCAGGTTCGAGCCCTTGGTCATCGGCGCCATGACGACGGCGCCTTGCAGGAAGTCGGTGTGGCTCACAGGTCTCCGCGGCGCCAGCCGCCGTGATCGCCGTTCCCGGGTTTCCGGGCGAGGAACAGCGTGTGTTTCGGTCCGCCTTTGGCGAGCCGGCCGCGCACCCGCTCCACCTTCACGGTGAACCCGGCGTAGCGCAGCCGCTGCTCGAAGCGGCGGTCTTCCCAGGCGGACCAGATCGCGAGGACTCCATCCGGCTTCAGGGCGTCCCGCGCCGCGGCCAGCCCGCGATCGTCGTAGAGCCCCGCGTTGCCGGAC
>JBBQJF010000630.1:0-1572 GCA_038325665.1 Dehalococcoidia bacterium
GTCCGCAGGCCGTGAGTGCCACCCGGTTGGCATCCGAGGTGGGGGTGTCGCAGGTGTCGCTCTCGCGTTGGTTGAGCGAGGCGCGTAGTGTGGAGGGTACAAGGGGCAGGTGACCACGCGGTACTACGGCTGGTATGCCAATCGCCCCCGTGGCATGCGGGGCAAGGCGGCGACCGCAGCGGCGGCCGTGCCCCCCGCCATCGTCCCCGCGCCACGACTGTCCCCCGCCGAAGCCAGCCGCCGATGGGCGAAGGCCCTACGGCGGCGGTGTTGCAGCAGATCTTCGAGGTCGACCCGCTGGCCTGCCCGACATGTCGCGGGCCCATGCGGATCATCGCGTGCATCACGCAACGGTCCGTGATCGACCAGATCCTCGCGCACCTCCGCACCCGCGCCGCGACGGCGACCCACGCCGACGCGGGGAGTCCGCCCTCGACCCGAGGACCGTCTAGACCGGGCCTCACGCGACGACCCGCCGCGGCCCACCGGGCCCGTTGAGTCTCACCCCGACGCCCCGCTCACGCGCGGGGACGTTCGGTGTGCGCGTCCGTCCCACCGGGGCGTCCGATCCGTCCCCGGGCGACCGGATGCCGACGGGCAACGCCGTCCGGACGGCCAAAGAGACGCGGCGGCGGGCGGCGGGCAGGCCGCCGCGCGCCCGCCGGCCCTCGCGGGGTTGGCGATCGCGCCGGATGTTCGGCGAATACTCGACCGACCCCGATTGAAATTCCTATCCCGATCGTACACCACACACTCGTGGCCGCCGCTCATCAGTCGGCGCACCATGTTGGCGCCCATGCGCCCGAGTCCGACCATTCCATCTGCATGCAGTTCCCCTCTAGGCCGGCACGGTATCCCTCTCGCGGCGCGGGGCACCGGCGAGCTGTTCCATGGCGGCGGCGATGTGCCTGGCCGGAAGCCTCGCCGCGTGCATCAGTTCCGACGGTTTGCCCGACTCAGACAGGTCAGGCATGGCAAAAGGTACGACGTGCGCCACCTCGCCGACGTCGTCGGCTTGCGCGAGAGCTGCCAGCGCCTGTCGCGCGCCTTGCATTGGCTTGCGTCGGGGTCGTTCTTAATCGCCAACCCAGGCTCGCGATTGTGCCGGTCGCCACGACTGATGGATCCCTCCTCCCGCTCCCACGTGCCAACTCCCCACATGGCTTCGAAGACCTCGTTCGTCACGCTGCTCAAGGCCTGCGGGCCCGGACTGCTCATGGCTGGCGCTGCCATCGGCGTGTCCCACCTCGTGCAATCCACGCGCGCCGGCGCTGACTTCGGCTTTCAACTCATCATCGTCGTCCTGCTCATCAACCTCCTCAAGTATCCCTTCTTCGAATACGGTCACCGCTTCGCCGTCGCGACGGGCGAAAACCTGCTCGACGGCTACCGGCTCATGGGGTCGGGCTTCCTCTATGCCTTCATGCTGCTCGCGGCGATCACCGCGGTGGGATCGATTGCCGGTGTCACGTTCGTCACGGCCGGCCTCGTGCAGTATTTCTTCGGCAATGTGATTCCGCCCATCATGTGGAGCGTGGTGGTGATGGCCGTGTGCGTCGGGCTGCTGGTGGG
>JBBQJF010000631.1:0-1554 GCA_038325665.1 Dehalococcoidia bacterium
GTCGCCATCAGCCCGCGGCTGGCCGTGGTGCGGTTCGAGCACACGACAGCGCGCTCGGCCGGAGGTTTCACGATCCCCACGGGCAGCCATACGGTCGGGTTCTTCTGGACGGGGCGTCACTACAACTTGTATCGGTTCACGGCGCCAGATGGTTCGGTGATTGCCTATCGGTTTGACGTGGTCGATGGCGTGCGGATCACCCCGAGACATGTGCGCTTCACCGACCTGCTGCTCGATGTCTGGCTGCCGCCGGGGGGGGCGCCCCGTGTCGAGGACGAGGACGAGGTCGCCGCCGCCGGTGAGGCCGGCCTGCTGTCGCCCCGCCGGCGCGCGATCATCGACCGCACCCGCCGCCTGCTCGAGCGCGAACATGGCCGTATCGTCGCTGAAATCGAGCGCGGGCTTGCTGGATAGATGGGGACGACGGGTGAGGGCCGAGGCACGAATCGTGATGTGAGCGCCGTCTCCATCTTCGCGTGGAGAATGGGTTCGCGAGCGGTTTATCGCTCATACCGCGTGACGGGCCTGGATTCCCGCGCGGAGCACGGGTACGTGATCAGTGACGGTAATGAGGATGACTCTCTCGGTTCGCTCCGCTATCCCGGCGGTGTGAGGTCAATCAACGTGGCGGCGCCGTCGCCGTGGGTCCAGCTACCGTCGCAGTGGCGGCCGGACTCGGTATTGGCGAGCGGAACGCTGGTGACGTGATAGCCGGCCGCCGCGAACGCCTGGGCGACGATATCGCGTGCCTCATCGAAAGCACCGCCGACATGGCCGCATCCGGCCCAATCATCACGGTGAATGGCCGCGAGCACGAAGGTCTGACCCTCGTCGGCGCCGACCGCCTCAACGCGCAGGTGCAGTCGGGTCCCGCCACCCAGGTCCAAACCGAATTGCCGCCCGCTGATCCGCTGGCCGTCGCGGCGCACGAACATCATCGCGCTGCCGGGCACATCAGACCAACCGAGCACGCGCGTGACTGATTGCGCCACCGCCTCGGTCGAGGCGCCGCGAAAGATCAGGTTGACCGGGTCGGCGCGGGTTCCGCTGGCGCGGTGAATGTACGGGTTAAATCCGGTGGGAAGTTCGGCATCGGAGCCCAGCGGACGCCAGGCGGAGAAGCCGGCATTGAGGATCGGCGTGTTCAGCCCGATGCCAACCAGTATCACGACGATCGCGGCCCACGCCCACCATCGCCGGAGTAGCCGTCGCGAGTCTGTCATCCGTCACACATTCCCGAATCGAAGGAGCACGAAGGTCATTGCATAGCGGCGTCGCCGCCGCCGACCCCGTGAAGCATACCGTGGGTGGCCGCCGCTGGGCCGTACCGCTACCTCATCTTAAACGACACATATTTGAGATGCCATAAGGCAATCCTGTAACGAGCAGAGGCTCACACGGCCTGCCCTCTCCACCCTGCCCCTGCCGCGATGACGCGGGGAGCCAGGGCCGCGGCCGCGGGCCCGGTCGTGGGCATATCGGACCTCACCACGATCGGTCGCCGTTCAGCGCGTCCATGGCCGGCGCCAATCCTGACTGCACGGGCGCCCTCAT
>JBBQJF010000632.1:0-1541 GCA_038325665.1 Dehalococcoidia bacterium
CTGCTCGGCGCGCTCAATCCCGCCCAGCGCGCGGCGACCCTCAGCCGGGCCTCGCGTGTCCGCATCCTGGCCGGGGCCGGCTCCGGGAAGACACGCGTGCTCACGGCGCGGGTGGCGCATCTCATCGCCGCCCAGGGCGTCGAGCCGTCCGCCATCGTGCTGACGACCTTCACCCGGAAGGCCGCGCGCGAGATGGAACAGCGCATCGCCACCTTGCTGCCGGCGGAGGCCGCACGCGGGCTGACCGTGGGAACCTTCCACTCCCTCGGCGTACAGCTCCTTCGCGCCAATGCCGCGTCCCTGGGCCTGCCGCCGAGCATGACGGTGGCCGATGAAGCGGCGACGGCCGGACGCGCCGGACGTGTGCTCGTCCAGCAGGGGGAGGCCCCAACGAGCCGGAGCGTCACCGCACTCCTCGAAGACATCGGCGTCGAACGGGTGATGCGCCTCGAGCGGATGTGGGCGACGTATCTGGCCGGCCAGCCCCTCGCGGCGGACCCGATGGCCGTGTTTCTTGGCACCGACCTCGCCGAGGTGTCGCCATACCGACGCTACCACGCACTCTGTCAGGCCGAGGGCGCCGTCGATTTTGATGCGCTCGGCATCCTACCCGTCTTGCTCTTCCTGACCCGCCCGGATCTCCGGGACGTCTACCGCACGCTGTGGCGCTATCTGCTGATTGACGAATTCCAAGACACCAGTGTCGTGCAGATGATGCTCGTGCGGCTGTTGGTCGGCCCCGAGACGTCGATCTGCATCGTCGGTGACGACGCCCAGGCGATCTACGGATTCCGGGGCGCGGACGTCTCGCACATCCAGACCTTTGACACGCTGTTCCCCGAGACGGTGAGCTTCCGACTCGAAGAAAACTACCGCTCACAGCCCAAGATCGTCGAGGCCGCGAATGAACTGGTCACGCATACCGGCACGCTCCCGAAGACCCTGCATACCGCGCAGTCGGAGGCCCGCCCCATCGTCGTGCTCGACTGTGCCACGCCCGCCAGTGAGGCTATCGCGCTGGTCGACCGGCTCCAATGTCTCCGCGAGGCGGGGGAGATCCGCACGTGGAATGAGGTGATGGTGCTGTACCGGACCCACGGGTTGGCCGACGCGTTCGAGGCCGCCTGCATCGCCCGGCGCATTCCGGTCCGCGTCTCGCGCGGGCTCCGGTTCTTCAGTCGGGCCGAGCCGCGCGCGCTGCTGGCCCCCCTGCTGCTGGCGGTCAACGGCGCCGATGGCGACGCGTTCCGTCGCGTGGCAGACCTCATGACGCCCCGACCGAGCGACACGGCCGTCCGGCAGGTGCTGGCCTACGCGGCCGAGCACACCGAGCCGGTGGTGACGGTGGCCAAACTGCATCGCGACCGCGCCGGGGTGTCCAAGCCGCAGGCGAAGGCGCTCGACAACCTGCTGACCTTCATCGACGGCGTCCGCGCGGCGGGTCGCAAGTCCCCCGAGGCCGCACTCCGCTATGTGTTGGCGGAGACGCAGATGCAGGTCCGGCTCCAGGCCGCCGTCCCGAGTGATGACGCCACCCTGGA
>JBBQJF010000633.1:0-1504 GCA_038325665.1 Dehalococcoidia bacterium
CTCTATGCCCCGGCAGGCACCGCCTGAGCCGGCAGCCGCGCGTGGGAGGCTGGTCGTGCCCGTCTACGAGTATCGTTGCCCCGGATGTGGGCACCCCTTCTCGAAGTTCTTCCGGTCCATCGCCGCCGCCGGCGACACCCCGTGTCCGGCGTGCAACCGCCCACGGGCGGAGCGGATACTGTCGAGCTTCGCGTATCACCAGTCACTGGCGATGCAACTTGAGTCGCTCGACCCAAAGTACGACAAGGAGCTTGACTGGGCGGATCGCGTCAACCAAGGCACCGATCCGCTCGACCGGCTCAACCTGGACTTCTCCGGCGCGGGTCGTGATGACTGATACCCACGAGGCGCTCGACGTACGTTCGGAAAGTAACCTGATTGGGTAATGCTCACCTCACCGGTCGCCCCCGATGATGTAGGAGTCTCGGGCGTGGCCATTGTCGATCAAGGCGGGGGATCGACAGGGGCCGCGCCCGTTTCATTTCCAGGACGTATCACGGCGCCGCGATCCCGCCGGCCGGGGGGATGGACAGGCAGTGTATGAGCGATCCATTCGCAGCGGACACGCGGTTCGAGGGCTTCGGTGTTACTGACGCCGACCCGGCCATGGCAGCGGCGTCGCTGGCCACGCGGCTCAATGAGTGGCTTCGCGCGCATCCTGGCAGGCGCATCCTCCACGTTTCCGTGCAGAGCGCCGCTATCGGCGCGTCACTGCATGTGACGGCACTCGTGGCATACAGCGACGACCTCGGCGCGGCCGTGTTGGTGGGTGAGGCCGACGCCATGACCACCGAGGACATGCCGGTCGCCGTCTTGCTGGCCGAGGAGATCGTGGCGGAAGCCCAGCACGACTCCGATGAGCGCGGATGACCCGTGAATGCATCCGGCCCACATCCCGGGACATTGCACGCGTGCGCGATCTCGATGGGGCTGGATCGCGGAGGGGGTTGCCCCGCTGAGCAACCCCTCTCCCGTGCCTACCGCGCGATAGCGCCTCGCGTGTAGACGCCGCTCAGGCGGTGCGGGCGCGACGGCCGAAGCGATCGACCTCGCGACGCAGGTCCAGAGGGGCGATGATCGCCCGACGTTCGTGCTCGCCCCACTGGTCGCGCGGGACCATCCACATGATCTCGAACTCATTTCCGTCCGGGTCGCGCCCATACAGCGACTTGGTCGCGCCGTGATCGCTCTGGCCGGTGAGTGCGCCCGCCTCCACGAGGATGGCGGCGGCAGACGCCAGATCCTCAATGTCCGGCACCTCCCAGGCAAGGTGGTACAGTCCGGTCGCGCCGCGAGGCGGCCGGGGGGCGTTTGGCCCGACAGCAAGCAGACCGAGGTCATGATGGTTCGTGGAGCCGGCGGCGCGTAAGAAGGCCATCATGCCCCGTTCACGCGCGATCTCCTCGAACCCGAATACCCGCCGGTAGAAGTCGACGGCCGGACCTAGCTCGCGCACGTACAGCACGGCATGATTGAGGCGGGCGACCGCGATCGGGGCGGCGTT